>JBEKUR010000125.1:0-17420 GCA_049514855.1 Terriglobia bacterium | reverse complement strand
GAACCATGCGGAGTATCTTGATACGATCTCGGGTCGGTGCTGACGGCGTTTTGCACCTGGATGTACCTTCCAACTTAGTAGAAACCGACGTGGAGGTGATGGTGATTGTCGCGCCGGTCAGTCAGTCCGATCTTGGCCGCACCGAAAAGCTCGCTTGGTCTACTGGATTCTTCGAAAGTGTGGTTGGAAGTTGGCAGGGTGAACGCCTGACGCGCGAGTGTGAGGGGGAGTACGAGACTCGGGAGAAATTGTGAGTTTGCTATTGGACACCAACGCTTGCGTCCGCCTGCTCAATGAGCGGCATTCCCCGCTGGCTCGAAAGTTAGCCTCTGTGCCCAGGCGAGAAATTGCTCTCTGCTCCATCACCAAAGGGGAACTCTACTATGGTGCTTATCGGAGCACACGGCGAGATGCAAACCTGGGAGTTCTCCGGCGATTCTTTCAGGAATTTGCGACGTTGCCGTTTGACGAGAAGTGCGAAGAAGTATATGGAGTGATCAGGGCCCAGCTTGCGTCGGCGGGCACGCCGATTGGCCCCAACGATCTTCTGATCGCTGCCGTTGCGCTTGCCAATGAGGCTACCATCGTTACGCATAACACAGCCGAATTCGGGCGCGTAAGGGGGTTACGAATCGAAGACTGGGAAAGCACTTCTTGACCAGAAAAATGATCCCAGAAAGAAGGATATCGACATGCCAGAAGAACGAATTGATAAGATCAAGGCCATTGATCTGGCGCTGATGCAGATTGAGAAGCAATTCGGCAAGGGTTCGATTATGCGCCTGGGGACCAAGGACGCGCTGGTGCCCGTGGAAGTGATCCCAACCGGCTCGATGTCCTTTGATGCGGCGCTGGGGGTGGGTGGGATGCCGCGGGGAAGGGTAGTCGAGATCTTCGGCCCGGAGTCGAGCGGCAAGACGACCATCGCGCTGCACGTGGTGGCGCAGGCGCAACAACGCGGCGGGATGGCGGCGTTCGTGGACGCCGAGCATGCCCTTGACGCACCCTACGCCAAGAGGTTGGGCGTGGACGTGGACAACCTGCTGGTCTCGCAGCCGGACTACGGCGAGCAGGCGCTGGAAATTGCCGAAGCGCTGGTTCGATCTAACGCGATTGACGTCATAGTGATTGATTCGGTCGCCGCCCTCGTCCCCAAGGCCGAACTGGACGGCGATATGGGCGACTCCTTGCCCGGCCTTCAGGCGCGGTTGATGTCGCAAGCCCTCAGGAAGCTCGCAGGCATCGTAGCCAAATCCAAAACCTGCCTGATTTTTATTAACCAGATCCGGGAAAGGATCGGCGTCATGTTCGGGAACCCGGAGACGACCACCGGCGGCCGGGCGCTGAAGTTCTATGCTACAATTCGCGTGGACATCCGCCGTATTGCCTCCATCAAGGATGGCGACCGCGCGGTCGGAAACCGGACCAAGGTAAAAATAGTAAAAAATAAAATTGCCGCTCCCTTCCGGGAGGCAGAATTTGATATTATGTATGGTGAGGGGATCTCCAGGGAGGGCGACCTGATCGATGTGGCCGCAGAGCGCAATATCCTGGAGAAGAGTGGGGCTTGGTTCTCTTACGCGGGTGAGCGCATCGGGCAGGGCCGCGAAAACGCCAAGCAATTCTTGCGAGACAACCCTGACCTGTGTAAGAAACTCGAGATGGAAGTGCGCAAGGCGCTCAACCTGCCGGTCCCACACGATGCGGCGGCAGCGGCGGAAAGCGCCGCAGCCGCAAAGGGCAAGAAGTAGCAATTTCGAAATCTTTCCCCGTTGGCAGTCGCCAGCTCCGACGGGGGACGGAAGCCACCTCGACGCGAACCAAGGAGGTTTTCATTACAACCTTGTCTAAGAGACTAGCCATTCTGGCCGTGGCCGTTTTTTGCCTACTCGGGACAGAGACCTACTTAGGGAGCGCGCAGGGATCTGGCGCGCAACCATCGACTGCACACTCTGGCGCAACATCCCCGCCTAAGCACTCTTCAATTTCGAAGCGGCATGCCGCGAAAAAGCGAAGCGCCATTCAAACAGCATCTGCCAGCCGGAGACGTAGCTGGCGCCGGGTGCGCGGCAACCGTGCTTACCGATTCAGCTCGTTCGGTGACCCTGCGGCGGAGGATAACCCGGCCGGTGACGATCCCGCCGTCCGCCAAGCCGCCCTTGCGGCATTGGGAAACTGGAACGGAAGCATGGTGGTGGTGGATCCGAACAATGGGCGGGTTCTCTCCATCGTGAATCAAAAGCTGGCGCTCTCCAGTGGCTTTACACCTTGCTCGACCTTCAAGCCCGTGGTAGCGCTGGCCGCCCTGCGGGAAGGCATCATCACCCCAAACACGAAGATCTACGTCGGGAGCCGCCAGCGGATGGACCTCACCGAAGCGCTGGCCCGGTCCAACAACGTGTTTTTCCGGAAACTAGGTGAGATGTTGGGATTCCGGCGATTGGCCCAGTACGCTCATGAGTTCGGGTTTGGCGAAAAGATCGGCGATGACATCCCCGGTGAATCCGCCGGGCGATTTCCCACCGCTGCCCCAAAGGAAGGCGGCGTGGGTTATCTGGCTTATTGCGGGCAGGACGTGGAAGTCACCCTGCTTCAAATGGCCGCCATTATCTCAGCCATCGCCAACGGGGGCACCCTTTACGAATTGCAGTATCCGCGCACCGCGGATGAACTTCCTCAATTCCAGCCCAAAGTCCGGCACCACTTGGACGATCTGGCCCAGTACTTGCCCGAAATCAAGGCAGGGCTTGAGGGAGCGGTCCTCTACGGAACTGCCCGGTTGGCTTACGACCCCGAAATGCAGATCTACGGAAAAACCGGAACCTGCAGCGAAGACGGAGCGCGCCTGGGCTGGTTCGTTTCATACGCTCAGGACCAGCAACCAAGGTATGTGGCCGTCGTCCTCCTGCGCGGTGGACGCATGATGTTCGGTCCCCACGCCGCAGAAATCGCCGGGCACTTCTACCGTGAAATGATCCATAAAGATCACCTCGCTACACAAGCCAGCCGGTGAGTTTCACTGGTCAGGCAATCTCAGCCCTGAACGCACACTCAACTCAAGAGGATTCAGGAGTCAGGGTTCAGGAGTCAGAATCAGGAAGGAAGCTGTCAGCCTTCAGCTATCCCGCCGCGGCGGGTCACCTTTGAATCAGGAAGGAAGCTGTCAGCCTTCAGCTATCCCGCCGCGGCGGGTCAGCTTTGAATCTGCTTAGGCCTCGAATCCCACTGTCTTCGTTGTCACCTGGCTACTACGTTCTGTCCTCTGCCTTCTGCTTTCCGCCTTCTGCCTACTGCCTTCTGCTTTCTGTCTTCTGCCCGGGCCGCGCGGCGCCTCACACCTTCTCCAGGGCAATCTCCAAATCGCGAATGATGTCGTGCCAGTCCTCAAGGCCAAGGGAAATGCGGACACCCTCGGGGTGCATGCCGAAAGCGCGTTTCTGGTCGTCGGGCAGCGCTGAATGCGTCATCGAGAAGGGATGCTCGATCAGAGTCTTGATCTGCCCGAGGCTGACGGCCAGCGTGATGGAATAAGCGTGTTCGGCAAGGTAATCCACCAGCTTCTCAGCCTGGCTTTGCTTGGAATTGCTTCCCTTAAGAACGAAATAGAGCATGCTGCCGGGAGCGAACTTTCCATCCGGGCTGAGCATTTGCCGATGAGCCAGCGCCTTCTGCGGAAAGCACTCCGCGCCGGGATACTTGACGCAGGCCACTTTGGGGTGTTTAACCAGGAACTCCGCCACGCGCTGCGCCGTTTTCTGCATGTTGGACATGCGGGTGGCCAGCGTTGGCAGGCCGTAAACCAGGATGCCCCAGGCGCTGCTCGGGGAAAGCACTCCGCCGAAATCCTTGCGGAAGAGCATGAGGTGGTTGTACCACTCCGCCGGGGCGATCACGGCTCCCCCCATGTCCGTTCCAAACCCTCCTATCCCCTTGGTCAGGCTTTCCACAACGATCTCGGCTCCGAGTTTCAAAGGTCGCTGGCAGTGCGGCGTGGCGAAGGTGTTGTCCACGATCACCAGGAGTCGCTCACGCTCCTCGCGGCTTGCATTCACCTGGTCAGCGAGACGGCGTACCGCTGGGATGTCAATCAATTCCATGGTGGGATTGGTCGGGGTCTCAAAGTAGAGGACACGGGTGGCAGGTGTTATCTGCTCCTGAAGGGATTCGATCTTCAGGAAGTCGGTAAACCGGGCCTGCATGCCGAACCTGGGCAGCCAATTGGTCATCAGACTGTAGGTGCAACCGTATAGAACTTGGTGCGCCAGAACTTCCTGCCCCTGGCGAAGCGCTGAACCCAGAACCCCGCTGATCGCCGCCATGCCGGTGGCAAACGTCACGCAGATGTCACCGCCCTCGGCGTAGGCCAGGTTTTCCTCCAGCATGGCCCGTGTGGGTTCGTCCAGCCGGTCGTAGATGTAGATCGGAATGTGGCCGCTCAACGCTTCGTCGGCGGAGGCAAATTGCACGAACCCCTTGGCGCCGCGCTCAAGAGAAGTCAGACGGAAAGCCGTAGAATGGGAAACCGGCGGGACAACGTGGTGGTTGAAATCCCACTTCTTGCTGTCGAAGGCCCCGTGGATCATGTGGGTACGCAGACTGTAGTCCTCTTTCTTGCGATGATGTTTCCGCACCTCCATAGCACACCTCCTAACAGGTCTTTTCACTTCGTGAAAATGGTAGCACGCTACCGGGCAGGAAGAAATGGCTAGCGAGGCACGGAAGTACCACAGGTGGCAAGGCTGGTTGTGGGGCAGCTCACGCGTTACGACTTGCCACAATCAGAAGCTGATGCAATTGCGTTACGCCCGAGCTTCAAACACCAGGTTGAAGGGCGTCTGGGCGGCACAGCGGAAATGGGTGAATCCGGCGCTCGTCACTACCTCGCGTATCCGGGCTTCCCCAGCCTGAGCTCCAAGTGCGAGCCCGACTTCCTGGGCGCGCGATGCCGGTGTGCAGACCATTGTCGAGGCGCAGTAAAACACCCGGCCGACGGGATTCAGATTATCTTCCACGCGGTCATTGGCGTAGGGCTCCACAATCATCCAGGTCCCGCCTGGGGCCAGGGTTTCACGGACGTGCGCCGCAGCGCCAACGGGGTCTCCCATGTCGTGAAGGCAATCGAAGAACGCCACCAGGTCGTATCCCTTTCCTGGATATCCTTTGGCCCAAGCGACTTGGAACCCCACCCGATCTTCCACCCCAGCCTTGGTCGCAGATTTCCACGCATGCTCAATGGAAGGCGCGTGATAGTCGAACCCAACGAACTGCGACTTCGGGTAGGCTTGCGCCATCAGGACCGTGGAAGCGCCACGTCCACAGCCCACGTCGGCAACCTTGGCGCCGGCTCTCAACTTTGCCTCAACCCCATCGAGCGCGGGGATCCAGGAACTAATGAGGTTAGCTGCGTAGTTCGGTCGGAAGAAGCGCTCCGTCCCTTCGAACAAGTCGGGATCGTGCTCGTGCCATCCCACTCCGGCGCCGGTCCGGAATGCTTCGGCGATTCGCCCTTGATCTTTGAGCACGGCCGAAATGACCTGGAAGGCCCCTGGTAAATAGGCCGGGCTATCCTCCACGGCCAACGCAAATGCCTGTTCATCCGGCAGAGTGTATCGCCCGGTGGCAGCGTCGTAGGTGACGTATCCCCCTGCGGCTTGCGCGGCCAGCCATTCGCGCACATAGCGCTCGGTAGTTCCGGTTTTCTGGGCAAGCTCCGCAGACGTCACCGCTCCGGCACCCGCCATCGCCTTATATAAACCAAGCCGCTCCCCCAGAATCACCAGCGCGGCATTCATGGCGGCTCCCATTTCCCCCACCGCCTGTCCCATGAATTTCTCGAGTTTCGCCTGATTGATTTCCATGGTTGACACCCTCCCTCCTGAGAGTAAATAGCCACGAGACGAAGTAATTCTGTTCTCGGGGCGACGAATAAGTTGTGTGAAAGATATGTACCCTGACTACAGGCTTCAATATGCCACACAAATTCCGCAGAAGCAAGCGTCCCTTTACAAGCCTTCAAGGATTCTCGCCAGTTCCGGAAGCGATGAGATTCTGGGGCACGCGGCGTCAGGGTAAGCTCCTACACTGTCCATAAGGACACCCGTCAACCCCGCAAGCTGCGCGCCGCCTACGTCCGTCGCATAGGTGTCACCCACAAACACGGCTTCCGAACCCTCCACGCCCGCGCGCTGAAGCGCCAGCTTGAAGATTGCCGGGTGTGGTTTTTGAATGCCTACGATAGCTGAATCCAAGATGGCCTGGAAATAGCGTGCCAGGCCCAAACGGACGAGTTGGCCTTCCAGAGTTCCGATGGAATTTGAAATCACTCCCAAGAAGTAGCCCTGGGCTACAAGCCCTTCAAGAAAGGCAGGCGTATCGGGCATCACGCGGGACCAGAGCTGAATGTTCTGGAAGTTTTTGATCAAGCGCTTGGTAAGCTCCCCCGGCTCGCTCTCGGGGGCGCCGAGCCTTCTCGTGAACTCGTGCAGATACTCCGACCAATAGTAATAGTCAATTTGCTTTGGGACCTCATTGCGCCGAATCTGCGGCCACAGCCAATCATCCAGTTTTTGTTTGGCCAGACGCTCCGCAGCGTAAAAGTCGTCCGGCGTGGCCGAATGGCCATGTTCCTTCAAGTCCGCGATGATATCCTCGAGGCGCGGGAACACCAGCGTGTTGCCTGCATCCAGGAAGACGGCGCGTATTCGTCTGGGACTCATTTCAACTCCTTAAGAGCCAAGCATTATAGCAGTCGTCAGTGGTCAGTTGTCAGTCGTTAGTGGCCAGTTAGTCGCCAGTAGTCGGTGCTCAGTCATCAGGGCCTGCTTTACGACCTCCGGTCGGTGTCTGTTTGCTTGTCACTCATCACTCGTCACTGCTTTTTCTGCCTTGACCTGCTCGGCGCTTCTCCTTAAATTTAGAAGGATGCCGAAAAAACATGTCGTTCTAAGGGCAGTTGTCAGTTGTCAGTCGTCAGTTGTCAGTGGTCCGTTGTCCGCTGGAAGAAGCCGGCTAGGGAGCAGGGCAATTGCGGGTTTTAGGTTTTGCATTCTAGATTGCGCGGACCTGCTGCATGCTGCTTTCCGCACCGGGAATTCTGCTCTGCGTCTTTCTGCTCGTCACTCGCCACTCGTCACTTGTCACTGCTTTTTCGCCGCCGCGCTTTTGGGCCTTCTTTTGTTGCTGAATCCTGTTCCTCTGTGGGCCGTGCAAGCGGCTCAGAATCCGGCAACCCAATCCGCTGCGCCGCCGCAGACTGCCGAGAAGCCCTCGCTGGAGGCGCAGGAATGGCAGGCGCTTCAGGATGCGGTCCGTTCCTCCGAGGACAATCCCCAGGTGCTTATCAAGAACCTGGAGGCTTTTCTGGAGCGGTTCCCCGCGAGTGCGCGACGCGAGCAGGTTCTCGACTTCATTTACAAATCCGCCCTTCGGGCCAACGATCCTCAAACCGCTATCCAGTATGGCGAAAAATTGCTGGCACTGAAGCCGGGCGATCCCGCGCTTCTTTCGTCGCTGGTGGACCTCTTCGGCCGGCAGGACGACGCTTCCAGCCGCGTCAAAGCCCTTCAATACGCGACGAAGTTCGTTGAGCGCGCGGAAAGGGAAGTCAATGAATCAGCCCCTTCTGCGGCGGGCAAGGACAAGTCCCCCGAATCGCCCAGCACCATGCTGGCCGCGGCCTACCTGATGCGCGGGAAGCTTTACGCCAAGTCCGGCGAATCGGACAAGGCCATGGCGGATTACGAAAAGAGCTATGCCGCCTATCCCTCGCAGCAGCTCGCGGAGCGGCTGGGAGACCTGGCGGCCAAGAAGAACGACCTTGAACGAGCCCTGAATGAGTATGCCACGGCGTTCGCCTTCCCCGGTCCCGGCCTTGACCCGTCGCACCGGGACGAGGTGCGCCGGAAACTGGGCAGTTGTTACGTGGCGCTGCACCAATCCGAGAAAGGCCTGGGCGATTTGGTCCTTACCCGCTACGACGAACTTATGCGCGAGCTCGCTCCGCAATTCCAGGACTCGCGCCAGCCCAACGCCAATCTTCGTGACCCCTTCGCTTATGTCCTCAAGCGCACCGACGGCTCGCCGCTGCGGCTTGCCGATTACCGCGGCAAAGTTTTGGTCCTGGAGTTCTGGGCCACCTGGTGCGGCCCTTGCCGGGCGGAGGGAACGCTGCTCGAACGCGTGGTGGAGAACTTCCGCAACGAGCCCGCCGCTGTCTTCCTGGCCGTGAACGTGGACGAGGACCGGGCGGGTGTGCCGGCATTCCTCAAGGAAGTGCAGTGGACTACCCAGGTGGCTTACGCCCAGGGACTCGACCGCCTCCTCGGCGTGCAAAGCCTCCCCACCCTGCTGATCTTCGATCGCAACGGGCGCGTGGTCTTTCGCCTGGAAGGTTTGGATTTCGAGAGGTTCGTCGAGATACTGGACAAAAAGCTGCGCGAGACCCTGAGTGGACTACCCCAGGCCGCATCCCGGTAGGCAGTAAGCAGTAGGCAGTAAGCAGAAAGCAGTCCGCAGTGGCGAGAAGGAAGGCGGCAATTCAATTCACAATTCAGAATTGCCCTACCGCCTGAGACCTCGGCCCAGCCCTTCATCCTCACCTGCCAGGAGAGTCAACAGTCAACGGCCAACAGTCGAAGGTTGGCTGCAGCTCTTCCCCACCTACGACCTAGCACCTACCAGACACCTGACACCCGAAACCCGGACCTAGTCCTTCTTCCCCACCTACCACCTACTAACCACCATTCTTTTCAACAACATTCCCGCTTTCAACGCGTAACTACCTTTGTTTTCTACAACATTCCAGCTTCACCTCAGACTGCTGAACGCCGGTCCTTTGTTTTCATCGACATTCCCGCGTCGGTCGTTCACTTTTTAAAGTTACTAGTTCTTTCTTTCCCTGTCGGAGGTGACATGCTGTCGTAGTCTGTCGTACCGGCCAAGCGTCCCGCCGACTCCAACTCCCCTCAAATCCAGTAGGCAGTCGGCAGTAAGCAGAAGGCAGTCGGCGGAGAGCAGATGCACTTCACTCTGACTCCTGAATCCTGAGTCCTGTTCTTGCCCCACCTACCGTCGACCACCTACTAACTGCCATTCTTTTCAACAACATTCCCGGAATAAAGGAGTAACTACCTTTGTTTTCTACAACATTCAGGCTTTGCTCTGGGCCGCTGAAGGACGATCCTTTGTTTTCATAGACATTCCCGCGTCGGTCGTTCACTTTTTAAAGTTACTAGTTCTTTCTTTCCCTGTCGGAGGTGACATCCTGTCGTAGTCTGTCGTACCGGCCAAGCGTCCCGCCGACTCCAACTCCCTTCGAGCGCAGTAGGCAGTAGGCAGAAAGCAGAAGGCAGTCCGCGGGCGCGAGGAGGAAGAGAACAATCCCCAATTCACTATTCGCCATTCACCATTCACCATTCACAATTCCCCCTGCATCCGCTCTTCCGTCTCCTTGCTCCCGAATCCTGAATCCAAAACCCTGCTCAACTCCACGTAGCATCCTAGCCTATTCTCTCCCATTTGTCAAGAGACATGGAGTCCGCTTCCGGCAGGCATTCCGGCGAAAACGAGAACCCCGCGCTTACCACGCCGCTGAGCTGCACGGGGTCACCGGAACGACTCGACGCTGAATTGGGCCGCGAACTGGCAGGCTACGTTGAATGCCACCGGGCGCTGGGCAGCGGCCTGGCGGCCGCGAAGGCGGAAATGGATGCGGCCGCCAAGGCTGCTCAGGAAGAGGCAAGGAAGAAGGCTGAGGAGCGCAAGAAGAAGTCCGAAAAGCCCACTGACAAACCCGCTGACCCGGCCCCTTCGACAGCTCCGACGCAGCCTGTCCTGCCGGCGACGGCGAGTCAGGTCAATCCGACAGGATGTGGGATGCCAGGGTGAATGAAAATGCTGGCATCCAAATCAAATGACAAGCGCCGCTCCGGCGCCGGTAGTGGGCTACTTTGAATTATTTCTAATGACGATTGGAATACAAATTGCTGAGACAACGCAAGAAGTCTAAAAAACCCTTGACAAACAAACTTATGTTATGACATTCTAGTTGTGGCCCCGAATGCGACGGAGATCTCGGGAGTGTCTTGTGCACAAACTGAGACCGACGAAGCCGCATCTCTGGGCTTTTCTACTTTGGACGCCAGAACCAAATCCGATATTTAAAGTGGGTAACCTTTAAGTATTCCTCCATGGTGATCTTGTTATTGTATTCCCTCGAATAGAGTTTTGTGAGAGGTTGCCAGTAAGGCTTGTCTAAACTCGGCAGCTCTAAAATCTCCTTCATTCTTTCAGTTACTCTATTCTTGTGAATCATTCTCGGTCCCTTTGCGGTCGTAATTATTCCGTTTAGGGTGGAACCGAGAAGGACATCGCAAATCTGCAACAAGCCATATTTTTCATCAGCGGAACTAACTTCTTGAATGTGTTTTAATTTGGGGGGATTGACACTCAAGTCATGGTCATAAATCACGTGCTGAAATCTTTCTCTCATTACCTCGACGAACTCATCTCCATGCCCAAGAGCCCCCTTGCAACGGGTCAGGTTATCCGCGAAGAGTACTCCTTCCGTCAAGTCTGGAGTGTTGTACTCAATTAACATCTCGGCGAATTTCTTATAGGCTCGGGCACGCTTGATTTTGTCCAGTTCATAGGACTTTCCGAAGTAGTTAAGATCGAATTGAGCGAGGGGGACTATTACAGCGCGAAAGTAGCACTGGTGTGCCTTGAACGTCTGGATTGCCTTGACCGCGGCTCTTTCAGATTTTGGATATTTTATCCTTGAGTATTTCAATTCACGAAGTGAACCATCAGCACGAGCAAATTTCTCCTCACGCTTCAAGCTATTGAACGATTCCAGAAAAATATCGTGATCCCTCAGGACAAACAACCCGCCAAGCAAGAAATATACCCCCTGCCAATCGTAGCTTTCGTCTAAGTAAATGATCATGGCTTATAAGTTCTCCGGGCTTTATGCTTTCCCCGTTTACCTCGTCCAATCTACACTAAAATACTTCATTTGGCAAGTAAAGATTTCACCTGACACTGCTAAAGCGGTATGGCATAGTATTCCCATGAACAGACTAGGTTCTAAAACACGCTCGTAAGTGCTTAGCTGCATCCTTGAAGGATGCTCGATTCGGGCCACTGTGCGCATGACAGGTGTTTCAAAGAAAGCCGTCATGCGTCTAATGGTGGAAGCTGGAAACGCCGCCGCAGATTATCAAGATCGAGCGTTCCACAGTCTATAATGTCGGCGTATCCAAGTTGATGAACTATGGGGATTCGTCTATTGCAAGGAAAAGAACGTCACCGATACAATCTCCCCTAAACATGCGGCTGCTGGCGATGCGTGGTTATGGATCGTAATTGATGCTGACACAAGACTCGTTCCTTCTTTCATGCTTGGAAACCGTGATGCGCAGTCTGCCAAAGCATTCATTGATGATCTCAAGAGCCGTCTTGCTGGTCGAGTACAGCTCACTTCAGACGGCCACAAAGTATATCTTGATGCTGTGGAAGGGGCGGTCGGTTCCGAGGTTGACTATGCGATGCTCGTAAAAACTTATGAATCCACTCAAGGGGAAACACGCTATAGTCCAGGAAAGTGCGTGGCATGTGAGAGTAAGCGGGTGATGGGAAACCCCGCCCCCCGGCATATATCTACAAGCTATGTCGAGCGTCAGAACTGGACGGTGAGAACCAATATGCGGCGCTATACACGCCTGTCAAATGGCTTCTCCCGTAAGATCGAGAATCATTGGGCGGCAGTCGCCCTAAACTACTTCGCCTACAATTTCATCAAAATTCACGGCACCCTTCGCGTGACCCCTGCCATGGCTGCTGGCGTGACAGATCGCCTTTTCGATGTTTGCGATTTAGTGTCAATACTAAAGGATGAGGAACGATAGTCTCGGTCACCAGTATAACACCAAGGAGTTTGCTATAATCGGACTTCGCCATGAGACCGGGGGACAAAAATATTTATGTTGAAATAGGTAATCGGAATATGCTAGCGTGGGGACTGAGCTAGGCAGTGGCTGACCCGACCCACTAGGTTAGCGCCATGAGAGGCCGGGTCAGCCTTAGCCCGAACGGAGGGTACCGCCATGAGGGAGCTTGAGCGCTCCGAGCGGCGAGCCGGGGGCGGAGAGAAATCCGCCCCCAACGAATCCGTTCGCCCTTTCTGTTTATAGCATGGCGGGTGCGATTTTACAAGGAGGAATGCACATGAGCGAAAAGATTGATTATGCCGCGATTATCGCCGATCTCGAATCGAAAAGAGCAGCCATAGACAATGCGATAGCTTCCCTGAGGGCCGTTGCGTCTTTCGGAGCTATCGGGGCGTCTGAAGGAATGTCCTACGTGAATTTAGGCGCTGATCTCCGCAGCCCTTCAGCATCGGGCGGAGACGTTCCAGATGGGGCCTTTCATGGGAAAACCATTCCAGAAGCAATAAAGCTTTACCTTAATTTAATTCGCAAGAAACAGACCGCTCGCGAAATCTCCGATGGACTGAAAAAGGGAGGCATGGAGAGCACTTCTAAATGGTTCGATAAGATTATCTATGCCACACTTGATCGACTAAAAAAGGCCGGAGATGTCGTGAAAATCGAAGGGAATTGGGGGCTCCCGGAGTGGTACCCTGCCCTGATGCGTGCTGGCATTGCACAGAATGGTCAAAAACCAAAACGCAGAGGACGGCCCCGCAAGGCGACTTCGAAAGTTAGTGATCAAAAATTACTTCCACCGGCAAAGGATATCAAAGAAGACCAAGGCCACCATCCCGCGAAGCTCTCAGAACGAATCACCGCGCTATTAAAAGAACATCCAAAGGAAGAGTTCACCGCTAAACAGCTTTCTGAACGATTCGGGATACACGCCAAGGTCATTTCGATGACGATGGGAACGATTATGAAAAAGGGAGAGATTCGACTCTCGGCTCCAGGAACATATATCGCCTCGAAATTTGGGGGATGACCGCAAATGCCCAAAACCGAAGAGCAACATGAAATAGAGGACGTAATCGCTGAGGAGACGAGCCGGGGCACTCGTCACCCCGTTAAGGCGATTACGAGAGGTCGAAGGCGCAAGATAAAGCAGTTGGCGGACATGCTTGCTGACCAAGCCTGTGACGAAAGGGCATTCTTGGCGGCTATTCGCGGTTACGGGCTGCAAGAGGGAACGGACGGATTTTATCAGGCGATGAAGCTGTGGAGGACGCGCCACGGCAAAACTTAAGCGCCTGACGTTCCGCTTCTTCGATTCGTCTGTCTTGCTCCGCCGGACCTAAAGTGGACAAATGGTTTGACACCAACGCGGTGAGTCTCCTCGAGAATTCACGGGCAGATATTCGTTTGGGTTTTCTAGCCAGCTTCTGATCTCCCTGTACCAATATATACAAGGAATTATCGAGAGTCAATCGCTGCGGACGGTTCTGAATGCCCTGTGGCGCTTAGCGCCATGGGTCTAATTTACGTCCGTACCGCTTTAAGGGCTTCCGTTGCCATTAACCTTCGCCCAACGCTTTTTGGCGGCGTTTGAAGCAACCGTACTGCGTTCCTCCGCAGTCATGGTTTCCATCCGGCGCTTCCCGCCTATTCTTCCTCCACGCCTTCCCATTTCCGCCATGACTTTTGACATCATGCTTGGAGTCGGTTTGGCTTCTCGCGTCGATTCCTCTACAATCTGGTGCGCCCACTGGCTTACGTCTTTTGGTCTATTCGGCTTGCTTAATCGCTTTGGCATGCTGTGAGTATGGCACAGATTCGGGGAGAGTCAAGGGGAGTAAAATCGAAAGTAGCCCACTACCCCGGCGCCAGAACCCTTGACAATTCTCGCCACAGTTCCTGGCAGTGTCCTATATTCTTGTCACGATTGTTGAGGATGACTTACCGCTTGACGCTCCAGCCTGAAAAGGAGCCCACGCAGGTGGAGATCAGATCAGTTTCTGTTGGGCGATCCATTTGTCGGTACGGGCTTCGAGCAGGTCGAGGGGCAGGGTTCCGCCATTGAGCATCTCATCGTGGAAGGTGCGGAGGTCGAACTTAGTTCCCAGTTCTTTCCGGGCGCGTTCGCGGAGTTCGCGAAACTTGAGCTGGCCAAGCTTATAGCTGAGGGCCTGCGCGGGCCACGCGATGTAGCGGTCGGTTTCGGATTGGATGGTGGGCTCGTCGACGGCGCCCGACTTACGGAAGAAATCCACCACCTGATCGCGGGTCCAACCTTTGGAGTGGATTCCGGTGTCGACCACCAGCCGGACGGCGCGGAAGAGTTCGGACGAAAGTCGGCCGTAGTCCGAAACGGGGTCCTGATAGAAGCCAACCTCTTTGCCAAGCTGCTCTGCGTAAAGGGCCCAGCCTTCGATATAGGCGTTGAACCCCAGGCCATGGAGGCGGAACTTGGGCAGGCCGGTGAGCTGCTGCTGCACGGATAGCTGCATGTGGTGGCCTGGGACGCCTTCATGGTAGGCGATCGCCTCGTCGTCGATCAGTGAGCGCTCCGCGAAGTTGGAGGTGGCGACAACGACGCGGCCGGGACGCTTGCCGTCCGGAGTGCCGGTGACATAGTGGGTTGCAGCCGCAGACTGAAAGGCGGGGATAGCCTCGACAGTCACAGGTGACTTGGGAAGCAGGGTGAAGAGTTCGGGTAGTTTGGGCTCCATCTGGGCGATGCAGTGGCGAAAGTCGTCGAGAATCTGCTGCGCGGATGCTGGTATGTATTTGGGATTGGTTTTCAGGGAGGCGCGAAAAGAGGCGAGGTCAGCGAAACCCTCTTTTTTCGCGATGATGGTCATCTCGGCCTGGATGCGTTCGATTTCGCGGAGACCGAGTTGGTGGATCTCATCCGGTGTCATGTGTGTGGTTGTGCGGGCGTAAATGTTGTTCTGATAGCGCTTCTCGCCGTCGGGCAGAGAGGTAACGGCAAGGACGGAGCGGCCGTGTGGGGCATATTCCGTGCGCAGGAAGGTAGCGAAGCTCTTGTAGGCGGGTACGACATCGGTTCGAATGGCGTCCGTGATCTGCTGCGTAAGACGCTTCTGCTCTTCCGGGGTGATGCTGGCGGGATACTTCTTCGTCGGAATGAGGAAGGGATCGGCATCTATGATGCCCTGGCACTGAACGGGGAGTTTCTCGAGGAGGAAACGCACGGGCATGAGGTTGTCCTTCATGCCGGCGCGGAGGACCTCCGTGGTCTCGCTGAGCACACGGGGGATCTGGTGAAGCCGGGCGATATAGTCTTCGTAGTGCTTCACGGAGTCGAGAGGAACGGCGAGAGGCAGATCAGCGAGACCGGTGTGGATGCCGTTCTCCTGGTTGATCGGCATCTCGTATTCTCTCAGGTCGAAGTCGGCGATGCGCTGCTGGAGGACACGAACCAGGAGGTCGTGGGAGAGCTGATCCTGGCCGGAGAAGCCGGTGGTGGCTATGGCCTGAAGGCGGCTGAGGAAGGTCCGGTCGGTTTCGTGGCGCTGGGCGATGGCGGCGAGTGAGCGATCGGCGAGCTTATCGTTGTAGCGATAGTCGCCGAACGCAGTTGCGCGCTCGGGGAAGTTGCGGAGATCGGACTCGTACTGCTCGTCGAAGAGGGCGTTCTGCGCGGCGAGGCGATCCGCAACCGGTTGGAGGTCCTGGGCGCATACGGAGCCGGCTAGAGCGATGAGGAAAAAGAGGCTTTGGTAAAGTCGCATGGGTGTGATCGTAGCAGAGGTGAGGAGTTGGTTGCACGAAGAAATTGGTAACGACGATGCGCATAACATCACCGCTCGGAGCTGCGGCGTTTTCCGGGAAGTCTTTGGTCGTGAACGAACCCCACTCATGCGTGTAGATGTCTGGGGATGAGACGACGCTGACGATGGTTCCGGCCGGACGCAGAAGGTTCCTGCGGTCAGAAAAAATCCGGACCTTCGCTGCACTCGGAACGTTGTCGAAGGTGAAAGATGAGAGAAGCGCCCACCGAATTCGCCAAGATCGTCTCAACTTTATAGTTGTCTCCGCCGATTACCAGAACGAATGCTTTTGGCAACTCAATATAAGTCAGCCCATGGAGAACTTCACCAGGAGTCTAGAAACGATTTTGACTCAGAGGCAATGGAACCCAGAGCGTCATTCTGCCGAACAGCCGAGTGAAAACGAGTGTTCCTTTTCGGCCATTTCGAAGGCGTGGTGGACCAAGCGTCCTGCGGCACACCGATTGGTGATATCATCGCAGCTCGGCAATCCACCCATGGAGGACATGGTACTTTGCGAACTCGACTCATGATGAAGTTTGTGTGCATTGCGCTTATCGCCTGCGCGACGGTTTCCGTCGCGTATTCGCAAAGCGCTGACGGTCAGGCCCCGGTGATTTGGATTGCCATGGAGGGCCGCACGCAGCTCAAAAAAATTGGGCCGGGAACCACGCTGGAGGGCAAGCTGGCGCGCTGCGTCTATTGGCGGGATACGGAGGTTTTTGCCAAGGGCAGCACGGTCCGGCTGGTGGTGGATCAGATCGAGTCGCGAAAGAAATCTTACGCGGTGGACGACCGGCCCTTTGTGATTCACCTTTTTGCGCCCCGGCACGATGTGGTGGCGCGATTCCGGTCGGTGAACGTGTTGATGCCGGGAGGGGGTCAGGTTCCGCTGCGGGCGACGTTCATCGCCCTGGCGCAACGCGCTGAGCTGAGGGCGGAAACAGAGAAGCCTACGGCCAAGGAGGGGAAGGCGGCGGCAGATCCAAGCGCGCCCGCACCGAAATCGAAGCAACAGAAACCTGTTCCACCCTGGGTACTAACATTGCAAGTGGAGCCTGAGGGCACAACTTTTCCGGCGCTCGCTGAGGCGCGCGCAGGGAAGAACGCAGGCGCTCCGGCGGCCTGCCCGGAGCCCTGCACCATCGCCGACGGGACGCGGATGCCCCTGGTTCTGCTCGAGGGCCTCAGCGCGGCCAAGAACCATCAGGGCCAAACTTTCCAGGCCGTGTTGCTGGAGCCCGTGCGCGTGGGCGCCACCATCGCCATCCCCCAGGGCAGCATTCTGCAAGGGGTGTTAGCAAAGCGCGTCCCGCCCCGCCGCTTGTACCGCCCTGGCTCGCTGAACCTTCTGTTCACTCATTTGTCCTTGCCGAATGGCGCCGCGACCGCTATTGCCGCTTCCCCCGTCGCCGCGGAGGTGGACAGGGGAACCCACATGACAATGGATTCCGAGGGAAGAATCCACGCCCAAAATCCCGGCAAGGCGAGGTTTCTGCTGGATTTTGCTGTGACCGGGGGGATCTCCAAGGTCAGCGACGATACCACGCAATTGATCATTGAGGCGATCAGCTCAACCGCCACCGATGCTTCCACGGCCGGCGTGGCCAGGTTTGGGGCGATGGGCGCGACAGGAATCTTTCTCCTCACCCGCCACGGTCGCGACGTGATTTTGCCGCCCTACACGGAGATGGAC
>JBEKUR010000124.1:0-17577 GCA_049514855.1 Terriglobia bacterium | reverse complement strand
CGCTGGCCATCGCGGATAACCCGCGCATCCATGAAGCCGTGGCCAAGGCGGAACGCGAGCGAGAAATCTCCGGCTCCTACCGCGAACTCCGCAGCAGCCACTTCCTGCTCCGCTACGCAGGCGAGCACGGCGAGAAGCTGAGTGGCGAGGTTATTAACAGCCTGGAGGGATCGTTTCAGGACCTCGTGCTCGACCTTGACTACAGCCCGCGCGAAGTGATTGTCGCACTCCTCTACCCCAACCAGGCGTTCAAAGATGTCACTCGATCACCCACCTGGGTGGGCGCACTCAACGACGGAAAAATCCGTGTGCCGGTCTCAGGCATGACCCAGGTGAACGCGGAACTCGCCCGCGTGCTCAAGCATGAGCTGACGCACTCCTTCGTCCGGCAGATCACCATGGGCCGTTGTCCCACTTGGTTTAACGAAGGTTTGGCGCAACTCGAGGAGGGGGCCACATCGGCGACGACGGGATTGCAGCTTGCGCGGGCGGTTGCCACAGGTCGCTTGCCGTTTTTCGCCTCGCTCGAAGGTCCCTTCCTGAACATGCCGCAGGACCAAGTGGCCCTTGCTTACGCCAAATCGCTGGCTGCCCTCGAGTACCTCCGAACCACCTTCGATATGGTCGAGATCCGCAACCTCCTCAAAGCCATGCCTGCTCACCCCGATTTCGGCGTTCTTCTTCAGGATGAGCTTCGTCTCAGCTATCCCGCCTTCGAACAAGAGATCGCCAACTACATCGTGAAGAAGTACGGGACGTAGGGCGGCAGTTGGCAGGTACGAGGGGCAATTCTGAATTGTGAATTCATTGTTGCTTGCCGCCAATTGACGCCTCCCCGCAGGGTTGCTAAGATGAATAAATTGAGCTGCATTGAGGAGACTCCGCTATGGACCGGCTGACGCGCCACGAACTGAAGCAGGACGAGTTTCGCGAAACTCTGGACCAACTCGAGCAATACCTGAAAGGACATCTCAGAGAAATCCTGACTGTCGCCATCCTGGTTATTGTGGTGGTGGGCTTGGCGGGGGGATTGAAGTATTACCTCGACCAGCAGGAGGCCAGCGCCAATATCGAGCTCGCTTCCGCCTTGAGGGCTTTCCAAGCCTATGTTGGACCTCCCGCGCCCGGCACTCTGGGCGCTGACTCGGAGTCTTTCCCGACCGCAGCCGAGAAGTACAGGACGGCGCTGGAACAGTTCAAGGCCATTGTCCTGAAGTACCGGATGTTCCCTCGGCCGAAGGCAGCGAGCATTGCGCTTTACCACATGGGAATCTGTGAATCGCTGCTCGGAAACTCGGCCGCAGCCATTAATACCCTGCAAGAAGCCAGTCGTGATAGAGACCGGGAGATTGCTGCACTGGCTCAGTTCGCCCTGGCAGGCGAGTTCCTCAAGAGTGGCAAGAAACAGGAAGCTGTCGCAATCTATCAGAACCTCGTCGATCATCCCAGCTTGGCAGTGCCGAGGGCAAGCGCACTGTTAGCGCTGGCTGATAGCTTGAAAGACTCCCAGCCGGGGCAGGCTCGAAAGCTTTACGATCAAATTCAGAAGGAATTCGGCTCCGACCCCTCGGTTGCGGAAGCCTTGAGGCAGCAGATGGCCGGACTCCCCCAATAAAGGGCTAGGGCAGCAGTCGCATTCATGTGTGCAAGAACGGATGGCCAGGGTGCGAAGCGGCCCGGCGCCGCTTGACAGCCCGGTCCACATCATGATATTGTTTATTGAGCATACGATTTATGGCGTTTTGTATGCCAACGCGAGCATATCACGAGCGGTCGCTGACGTGAAAAGGATTGACTATGCGCACTACCCTCAACATTGACGACGGCACCCTGGGTTACGTGATGAAGGAGACCGGCGCCTCCACAAAGACCGAAGCAGTGCGCCAAGCACTTCAAGATTATGTCCGGCGAAGGAAGATCGAGAAACTCATTGCCCTTAAGGGGAAGGTCAGGTTTGATTTGGACTGGAAAACGCTCAGGAAAGGGTGGAGCCGGAACTTTGCTCGTCCTCGTTGACACCTCGGTGTGGATTGAATATTTCCAGCGGAAGGATGCGCTGATTCAAAAGGAGATGGACGGCCTGCTCCGGAGCGAGGAGGTTGCGACCGCCGGTCTGGTCCTGGCCGAACTTCGCCAAGGCTGCCGGGCGCCCAACCAAGTCAGGCTAATGCTGGACGCCATGGAGCCACTCTTCTATCTGGAAAGCGATCGAACGAGCTGGCTTAAGGCGGGAGAGATCGCAGCGGAAGCAAGCGCGCGCGGTTATAAACTCGAAGTCGGAGATTGTCTTCTTGCGGCTGTGGCCCTCCGCGAGCGCTGCTCGCTCTTTACCCTCGACCGCGACTTCAGCCACATTCCAGGACTGAAGCTCTACCGCTTCCGATCCAACTAGAATCCTAGTCGCTATGCCCGGCCCGCTTCCCAAAACTCCAGCCTCGCCCACGGAAAGCGAGGTCGCCCCCTCATCCAAGGAGGAGGTGCGCCTGCGTGAGAACCCGCGAGCTTTCAGTTTATGGGAGCGGGTTCAAATATGCCTTGCAAGTTGGGTCGGCTACTTGGCTGTGCTGCTGATTGGGCGCAGCCTGCGGTGGGAGGTTTACGGTTGGGAGAACTGGGAAGCCGCCAGCAAACGGGGCCAGGGGCTCATTTACACCTTCTGGCATCGCGAAATCTTTTCCGCCTGCTGGTTCTGGAGAAAACGCGGAATCGTGGTGATGACGAGCCGGAATTTTGATGGCGAATACATCGCGAGGATCATCCAAATGCAGGGCAACGCTGCGGCACGCGGTTCGAGCACACGAGGAGCATCGCGGGCCCTGGCAGAGATGACCGAGTGCCTGAGAAAAGGAAGAGACGCAGCTTTCACGATCGACGGCCCGCGCGGCCCGCGCTATGTCGCCAAGCGCGGGTCGGTGTTGCTTTCAAAAGCCACCGGGGCCGCTATCCTTTGCTTCCACGTTGCCTTGCGCCGCGCCTACGTCTTTCGCCGCAGTTGGGACTTGACGCAGTTCCCTCATCCCTTCTCGCGCGCCGCCCTGTTCATCGCACCGCCGATCGTGGTCTCACCGCAGGCCAGCGAGGAGGAACAGGGCAGCAAACTTAGGGAAGTGCAGAACACTCTGGATGACCTCGGGCGACAAGGTGAGGAGTGGGCGTTGCGCACCCGCCAGCGGCATGGGAAATCTGGAATTTGAAATTCGAAATTAGAACCTGGAAATTCGGGACTCCTTATCTTCGCCGGTGTTCTCGACCAAGGCAAGAAGATAGAGTGGCCCTTAACCTTCCGCCAGGCGCTTGATTTCCGGGTAGAGGGCCTCCACCTGCGCCCGCGTCTCCTCCAGGCTTCCTGAGCAATCAATCAAGTAATCGGCGCGCCGGCGCTTCTCTTCAGGCGGAATCTGGGATGCCATGCGCCTGAGCGCATCTTGGCGGGAGATGTGGGTTTTCGCCATCAGCCGCTCGATTTGTTGCTCGGGCCTGCACCATGCCACCAGGATTTTGGCGAAGCAGTCCGCAACACCGGCCTCATAGATCAGCGCCGCATCCACCAGGATTACAGCTCGAGGCTGCCGGGAGCGAAACTCCTCTGCGAGTTCCTTGACACGCGCGATCAGGCTGGGATGCATGATGGAGGTAAGTTCGCTGAGCTTCTGCGGGTCGGCAAAGACTACTGAGCCCAGCCGCCCCCGATCAATTTCGCCCGAAGGCTTCAAAATCCCGCGGCCAAAGTGCGAGACGACTTTGTTGTAGACCGGATTGGACGGCTGGAGCAATTCGTGGCCGACGCGGTCAGCATCAATCACCTTTGCGCCCAGCGCCTCCAGGAAGCGCGCCACGGTGCTCTTGCCGGATGCGATCCCACCTGTCAATCCGAAGCTTCCATCCATGCTTTGTGAGAAAGAGCGGAAATTCGCGTGTCATCCTGAGGAATCGCTTGCCAACAAAAATGGCGGGCTCGGAATGACACGCAGTACTTTTTTCAGCGACCTGCTCAGCCAGCCAGTTTAGCATAGGTTCAAGGCTCATCCGCTACCACCCTGTGGTGCAGATTGGAAGGGTGGTGGGTTTCGTTTATAATGGCCTGACGGTCGTTTGCAGCCGCTCCCACATATTGCACAGGCTGAAAAGACAAGCTTGGTGGGCGCTGGCAAGGGCCGAAATCGAATTGGACGGTGAAGTGTGGCTGATCCTGTGGCAGTCCCTGATACGGAGAAGCGCTTCGTTTACAGCATTATGGATATCATGAGCTTTCTTCCACATCGTTATCCGTTTTTGCTGGTTGACCGCATACTGGAAATCGAGGGCGAGAAACGCATTGTCGGGCTCAAGAACGTCACCATCAATGAGCCGTTTTTTCAGGGCCATTTCCCCGGCGCGCCCGTCATGCCGGGCGTGTTGATCATTGAATGCATGGCCCAGGTGGCGGGTGTGATGATCTACCGTGACATGCCGGACAAGGACAGAAAGCTTATCTATTTTACCAGCATCGAAAACGCTAAGTTCCGTCGCCCCGTGCTGCCGGGCGATCAACTTCGAATCGAGATGCATTTACTGAACCGGCGCAGCAATTTTGGAAAAATGAACGGTCAAGCTACCGTGGACGGGAAGTTGGTGGCTGAAGCCATTGTGACGTTCGCAATCACGGAGCGTCCGGGTCAATCAGGTCAATGAAGGCTCACCCCACAGCCATCGTCCATCCCAACGCCAAGCTCGCCTCGAGCGTGACGGTGGGGCCTTATTCCCTGATCGGGGAAAACGTCGAGCTGGGAGAGGACTGTGAGGTGATTTCCCACGCGGTGCTCGACGGGAACACGCGGCTGGGCAGGGGAAACCGCGTTTTCCCGTACGCGTCGATCGGACTTGCTCCCCAAGATCTGAAATACGCTGGCGAACCAACGCGCGTGGAGATCGGCGAGGGCAATACCATCCGCGAGTTCGTCACCATTCACCGCGCCACGGGGGAGGGGGAAGGGATCACGAGAATCGGCAGTCATAACCTGTTGATGGCCTACGTTCACATCGCGCACAACTGCCGCCTGGGAAACCATGTGATCATGGCGAACGGCGCCTCGCTGGCCGGCCACGTCGAGATTCAGGATCACGCCTCGGTGGGTGCGTTTTGCGGCATTCACCAGTTCTGTCGCATCGGCGCCTACAGTTTCCTGGGAAGTTATAGTATCGTGAACCAGGACATCCTCCCTTACTCGAAGACCTCTGCCCCCCGCCCGCTGAGCGTTCTGGGGGCCAACCGCCTTGGCCTCGACCGGCGCGGCCTGAGCGCTGACGACTTGAAGGAACTGGAACGCGCCTTCCGCTTGCTGACCCGATCCAAGTTGAACACCACCCAGGCACTGGAAGCCATCGAGTCTTCAGGCTTCAAGTCCGAGCACGTCCGGGCCTTAGTGGAATTCATCCGAACTTCTGAGCGCGGTGTGGTGAAATGACAGAAGACCGATATGCAATCATTGCGGGGAACGGACATTTCCCCTTCCTGGTGCTGGAAGCCGCGCGGGACCAAGGCATCGATCCACTGGTCGTGGGCATCAAGGAAGAAGCCTCGCCGGAACTTGCCACCCTGGCGAGCGCCATTCACTGGCTGAGCTTGGGTGAAGTATCGAAGCTCCTGGATCTCCTGGTCGCCGAGCAGGCCAGCAAAGTGGTGCTGGCCGGCCAGGTGAAGCATGCGCAACTCTTCAGCTCCATCAAACCGGATGGGTTGGTGAGCCGCGCCCTGCAAAGTCTGCAGCGGAAAAACACGGACTCGCTGATTGGGGTATTCGTGGGCATGCTCGAAAGCCGGGGAATCCAGGTGGTTGATTCGACGCTTTTCCTGAAGCCGTTGCTTCCGGAGGCCGGCCCACTCACGCGCCGCGCGCCGGACGCTGAAGACCAATCGGATATCGCCTACGGCCGCGAGATCGCCAAGAAGCTTGCGGGCCTCGATATCGGCCAAACCATCGTAGTGTCTGACCGGGCTTGCGTGGCCGTGGAGGCTATGGAAGGGACGGACGCCACCATCGAACGTGCGGCTAGCCTGAGTAACGGGCGGAGACTGGTGGTCGTCAAAGTAAGTAAGCCCCACCAGGACATGCGCTTTGACGTCCCCGTGGTGGGACTGAAGACCATTCAGGTGATGCGACGGTCAAACGCTCACGTGCTGGCAGTGGACGCGGGCAAGACCCTACTGTTTGAACGCCAAGCCATGATCATGGAAGCGGACGAGGCGGGAATCGCAATCGTAGGAATGAAGGACTAGGGGGAGACGAAATTCGAAACTGGAAAATCGAAATTGGAAAATCGAAACTGGGAAAACCGTAACCAGGAAACTAGAAACTAGAAGGCAACCCTGCCAGTTTCGATTTTCGAGTTTCCAGTTTCTAGTTTCCAGTTTCTAGTTTCCAGTTTCCATTTTCTAGTTTCGAGTTTCTGATTTGTACTTTCTGCGAGGGTAGAGTTGAGCGAGAGGGTTGCAGTAGCCGTGCTGGGAGTTGGTGAGCACGGTAAGAAACACGCGCGCGGGTTGCAGCAGGTCTCGGGAGCGGAGCTCGTAGGAGTCTATGACCTTCGCCCCGAAAGAGCCAGGGAGTTGGCGGCCGAACTTGGAGTCCGGGCCTTCGCGAGCCTGGAGGAGGTGTGGGGTGCGGTTCGTGCCGTAAGCGTGGTTATACCCACCACCAGCCACGCGGAAGTAGCGCGCCAAGCCTTTGCCCATGGCGTGGATGTTCTGCTCGAGAAGCCCATCACGCGTACCCTAGAGGAGGCTGAGGAGGTCACGGCTCTGGCCCAAAGCCGGGGACGTATCCTGCAAGTCGGACACCTCGAGCGGTTCAACCCCGGGGTGGTGGCCGCCAAGGCGATAACCCGCCAGCCGCTGTTTTTTGAAATCCACCGTATGGGTGTTTTCAGCGCGCGCAGCCTGGATGTTGACGTGGTGTTTGACCTGATGATTCACGACCTCGATCTGGTGCTGTGGATGGTCAATTCAGCGGTGCAGGAAGTGCGTGCGGTGGGGTTCCCGGTGCTGTCCGATAAAGTCGACATTGCCAATGCCCGCGTGGAGTTTGAATGCGGCGCGGTGGCGAACTTCACCGCCAGCCGCGCCAGCACAGAGCGCATACGGAAGTTCCGTTTTTTCCAGCCCTACGATTATGTTTCCATTGACTTTACGCGACGCGATGCCACGCTTTTGAGGGTGGATAACGACGGCCCTACGCCCTGCATCACTTTTCAGAAGCTCGAAACCAAGCCCGTGGACCCCCTTCAGTCAGAACTCGAGGCTTTTGTCGAATCGGTCCGAACCCGGTGTGCGCCTCTGGTGGGCGGGCCGGAGGGTCAGCGAGCCCTCGCTTTAGCCGAGCGGGTGATGAATTGCATCGAAGAACATGCGGCCAAGGTGAATGTTCGCCTGGGCCGGCCGGTAGGCCAAAGCGGGGAGGTCTAGTGAGGCGCCCCAGTTGGTGAGGACGAAACTTGTGGCATGCCTCCGGACATTCGCCGGTGTCATTCCGAGCGCAGCGAGGAATCTCGCCCTGCTTCGGGGGGGAGCGCGGAAGAAAGAATCAGAGCGAGATTCCTCGCTGCGCTCGGAATGACACGGTTAGGGGGAGTTTCTGGAGAGCTGGGACGGCGCGGTAGTCTCTCAGTTCGAGTTTCGAATTTCGAGTTTCTATTTTCTGATTTCTAGTTTCTGATTTCTACTTTTATGCCAACCAGTGATACCAAGGTCGAGATCAGCGTGGACGCTACGCCGACCGGAAGTCCCCCTACACCCGAGCCTGAGTACCACCTCACCTTCGTGGATTCCACCCTTGCTCCCGTTTCCCTTTTCCGGCAGATTTTGGAAAGGCTCCGCGAACCGAAGATCACCGTTCCGAAAAAATATTACCAGGGAAGGGCCACTGTAGACGCTACGCCGACCGGAGGTCCCCCTTTACCCGGGCCTGAGTACCACCCCACCTTCGTGGATTCCACCCTTGCACCCGTTTCCCTTTTCCGGCAGATTCTGGAAAGGCTCCGCGAACCGAAGATCACCGTTCCGAAAGAGTATTACCGGGGAAAGGCCACTCTGCCCGCCACGGACATGCGCCCCTTGTTTCTGGATCCCAACCAGCTCAGCTTGCCCTTTGAGAAGCCGAAGGCCCCCTCGATTCCGATTACTTCAGAGCCCATCGATGTCCCGGAGAGTTGGCAGGATTATCAGTTGCTGGTGGAACTGGATCCCGAGGCCATAAAGTGGCGGCGCCGGACGATGTACCTGCTTTCGCTGATGCTGCACGGAATCCTGGTACTGATTCTCGTCTTCTCACCGGACTTGCTGCGCCGCGGAAAGCAAATGATGGGATTTCCCGTCGAAGTCGCGCCCAAGAAAGAGTTCTCCTATCTCTTGCTGCCACCGGAGGTTTTGCGCCGGTTGACCGAGCCGCCACCGGAGAACTCCCCCCTTTCAGATAAGAACCGTCGGGCTCAAGGCCGCTCGCCCATCATCAACCCGAACGGCCTGCACATGCCATACTCACTGGGCAACACGAAATTGCCCGAAATCGCCGGCGGCGGTAAACCTCCAGCCGCTGCTCCCACTCCTCCACCGGGTGGCGGTCCACCTTCCAATCAGCCGTCGAACCAGACTCCTGCGGAACCTAAGAACGATGGCGGCCTGCGACTCGAAGACGTCAAGCCTAATACAGGAGGCGGCTCGGGCTTGAACCTGCCGAACCTCACCCCTGGCCAAGCTATTCAGCAGTCGTTGCAATCCGTTGCGCGTGGCGGGCGCTATCCGGGCGGCAGTGGCAGCGGCAGCGGTGCAGGCTACGGAGATGGCGGTGCGAATTTCCAGAATCTCGAGCCGAACTTCTCCACGGAAGGGCCCATTATCCTCTCCGATACACGCGGCGTGGATTTCGGTCCCTACCTGTCGCGCGTTGTCTTCATCGTTAAACGGAACTGGTACTCGGTGATTCCGGAATCTGCACGCTTGGGGGAAAAAGGCAGGGTGAGCATTGTCTTCGAGATCCTCAAAGACGGTTCCGTGCCCCAACTGCGACTGGTAGCCTCGTCAGGCGCCGACCCGCTCGACCGCGCGGCTCTTGCAGGCATCCGCGCTTCGATCCCCTTCCCGCCCTTGCCGGAGGAGTTCACCGGCAACCATCTGGTTTTGCAGTTTATCTTCCTCTACAACATGACCATGGGACAGTAAGCCAAACGGCGCGGCATAGCCGCAACCCAAGAAGGATTTCATCCCGCGCCTGCGGGACCACAGAGGTCACGGAGAAGAGATGCAGGCAAAGACTGTGGGTCAACAAACAAGGAACCGTAACCTTCTAATCCCTGCTCGCGCGAGCAGAAGTACTTTTCTCTGTGGTCTCTGTGCGCTCTGTGGTGAATTTTTTCTTCGCGGCAGGAGAAGAAGATGGCCCCTAATGCTACAGCGCGGCCCTTGGCCGCAACCCAAGAAGGATTTCACCACAGAGGTCACGGAGAGGAACCGCCGGATGCAATGGATGTAGGTCTGCTGGGTGCGCTACGAGGCCGGTCGATATGTTAGAATCACAATTTGAGGAGTGGCCCCCGGGCAATTGAGCGCGCACGCTTCACATTCCAATTTGCCGAGCTTCGGCCTTGGCTTGAAGCCCCCGACAGAGGAACCCGACCATGCTTCGTCTTTCTCGAAGTCAACTCCTGGGTTGTTTTCTGCTGCTCACGGCGGTTCTGGGAATACTTCTGGTGCGCGCGCTGCGTCTGGTATGGTGGTCCCGATAGAAAAGGGCGCTCCCCTGATCGCCATTGTCGGCCCCACGGCTGCTGGGAAATCAGCCCTGGCGCTGGCCCTGGCTGAGTCCCTGGACGGAGAAATTGTTAACTACGACTCGGTGCAGGTTTACCGGGGATTCGACATCGGGTCGGGAAAACTTGCGCCGGAAGAACGCCGCGGCGTTCCGCATCACCTCTTGGACGGTCTGGAAGCCGAGGAGCAATTTACGGCAGGAGATTACCGCCGGGAGGCCCTGCGCGTATTAGCTGGAATCAAAGAACGAGCGCGATTGCCTGTTTTCGTGGGCGGCACGGGGCTCTATCTGCGCGCAGTTTTTATGGGACTGTTCGACGGCCCGCCACGCTCTGAGGAGTTGAGGGGCCGGTTGCGCGCCATCGCAGAGCGGAGAGGCCGCGAGTTCCTCCACCGGCTTCTGAAGCGGCTTGACCCCCAAGCCGCCGCCCGCATTCAGCCCCGGGATACGCAGAAAACTGTGCGCGCGTTGGAAGTGTGCATTCTGGCCCGGACTCCTATCTCGAAGATGCAGGCGCGCGGCCGGAGTGGTCTGGAAGGATATCGGGTGGTCAAAGTGGGATTGGATCCGGAAAGAAGGGAGCTCTACGCGCGCATTAACAGGCGCGTCGAGCGGATGTTCGCGAGGGGGTTGGTGGAGGAAACACGCGCCCTGCTTGCGCGCCAGGACTCGAGCCGCATCAAAGCGCTCGGGGCGCTGGGCTACCGCCAAGCCTGCGCTGTGGCCCAAGGGCAAATGAGCTTGCCGGAAGCCATTCTTCAAACTCAGGTGGCCACTCGGCGATACGCCAAACGGCAGATGACCTGGTTTCGGCACGAGGCGGGAATCACCTGGTTGGGCGGGTTTGGCGACGACCCACGGATCCAAATTCAAGTCATAAACCTTTTGCACGAAATCGGGGTCGCCGCACCGAGGAGAGGACCCGAATTACAGAATCCGGCGCTGTTTGCCCGTCATTCCGAGGAGCCGTAGGCGACGAGGAATCTCGCACTGCGTTGAAAATACGCAGAGCGAGATTCCTCGCTCCGCTCGGAATGACAGCAAGGCTCAAATCCCGGATCAAAACAAGGGATGATCGGGTCTGTATCAGAAAAGAGAGAAAAAATGGAGAAGCCGCCGCAGAATATCCAAGATGGATTTTTGAATACCGCGCGCAAGGAAAAACTTCTAGTCACGGTCTATTTGTTAAGTGGTGTCAAACTCACCGGTCGCATCCGCAGTTTTGATAAGTATTGTTTGATCCTGGAGAGCAACAGCCAGGAACAGTTGGTTTTCAAACACGCCATCGCTACCGTGGTGCCGCCGCGTGCCGGAAGTGTTCCTGGGCCCGCGCCATCGGAGGGGTAAGAGGATTCGCCGCGCACGCACATCCGAGAAGGCTTTTCTGGCAGGTTGGGAACCCTCGCTGTGTTTGGGGCGGATTCCTGGCAGGCCGGATGCCGAGGATTCACTTCGGGAACTCCGCGAGTTGGCGCTGGGAGCCGGGGCGCGCATCGTGGGCTCCCTGCTCCAGAGGTCTCCGCAACCCGACCCGGCAACCCTGCTGGGGAGAGGCAAAGTGAGCGAGCTCCGCAGTTCCGCGCGGGCCGCCACCGCCGACCTGGTCATCTTCGACCATGACCTCACGCCCTCTCAACTGCGCAACCTGGAGCGGGAGTTGGACCTGAAGGTGATCGATCGAACCCAACTGATTCTCGATATTTTTGCCGGTCACGCTCGGAGTCGGGAGGGGCAGTTGCAAGTGGAACTGGCCCAGTTGACCTATCTACTGCCGAGGCTGGGGGGACGCGGCACCGAACTCTCCCGGCTGGGCGGCGGCATCGGCACGCGCGGGCCTGGTGAGCAGCAGTTGGAGTACGACCGCCGGCGCCTTCGCGTCCGCATTCGCTCCCTGCGCGCCGCGATCGACAAGGTGCGGTCGCAACGCGCTTTGCACCGGGCGCGGCGGCGGGATCAACAATTCCTCACCGCGGCGCTGGTAGGCTACACCAACGCGGGCAAATCCACCCTCTTCAACGCCTTGACCTCCTCCCGTGTGACCACCTCTTCGCGCCTCTTCGCTACTCTCGACCCCACGGTGCGCGCCTTGCCGGTGGAATCGCGAAGACGGGTTCTGCTTTCCGATACGGTGGGATTCATTCAAAAGCTCCCCCCACACCTCGTCGCCGCTTTCCGCGCCACGCTGGAGGAGTTGGAGGACGCCAGCCTCTTGCTTCATGTTACGGATGCCTCCGATTCGCGACACGAGTCCCAGGACGCCGCCGTGGAGGCTTTACTGGAAACCCTGTGCGTGGGGGCTACTCCCCGCCTTCACCTCTGGAACAAAATCGATCTTGTGGACCCGACCGGCAGGAAGCGGCTTCCAGCAGGTCCTCAAGACGTCTGGGTCTCGGCCCGGACGGGTGAAGGCCTTGACGTCCTGCTGCGACGAATCGACCAATCGTTGACCGAGGATCCGGTGGTTGAGGCTGACTTCGAACTCTCACCGGCTGACGGCGAAAGCTTGGCCCTGCTTCATCGCTCCGGGGTTGTGCTGTCAACCCAGTATGAAGACGACCGGGTCAGAGTCCGAGCGCGGGTGCGCGAATCACTTTGGGAGCGGCTGAAAACCAGAGAAGAAAAGATGGTTTTTGGCCCGTGAACCCCAGCATTTTCATGCGCAAAGAGCCTGTGGAAAACTTTGTGGAAAAAATCACCCGGACCCGAGGGGCCGAAAGCGTGCTTGCACGCGCCAAAAATGCGGCTCCCGTGCAGATGACACCAATTAGTCTTGTTTTTTCAATTACTTACGAACAGCATCCCATGCGAATTGGATTGAAATGGCCCTCCCGTGTCAGGGCCCTAAGTGCACCATAAACGGTGCGAGTTTTGCACAAAGATGTGGCAGTCGGGGGGTCGCCGCGTAGCCCTGAAGCCTCTCCTTATCCGCATGAAATCAGGCTGAGTTCAAGCTAGGCTCGATGCGTGATTGCTCGACCTACTACCCGGTCGGTTGGGGAGCGGCAGGACACACCTTGTCATACATTGTCGATTGCTGATTGCCGATTGTCGATTGAAAAAGCGGTGTGGCAACTTCCGCCCCTGTCAATCAGCAATCGTCAATCGAAAATCGGCAATTCCAGCCATCCTGGTCCTAAGCCTGGATGGGCGTGTTGTGGATGCGCATTGACACCCCGTTGGACGTCCGTTATAGTTAAGTGGGACAGCATTGTTGGTCCTGGCGTTGCATCTCGGCACTCGCGGTAACCGGGCCCTTCCGACCACTCCCCAGCTAAGGGCAGATCTCAAAGGCGCATGAATCTCCCCATTTCGCTGACCTTGCTCCGCATCTTCTTCGTGCCCCTCGTGGTGGTGCTCTTACTAACCACGGGTCACAACATGGACCTCTGGGCGGTGGGGGTTTTCCTGCTCGCCGCGACCACCGACCTCCTGGATGGCTACCTGGCGCGCAAACGCTCGCAGGTGACGACGCTGGGAATACTGCTTGACCCTATCGCCGACAAATTGCTCACCTCCGCCGCCTTCATTTCGTTGGTCTACCTTCATCTGGTTGCGGCGTGGATGGCGGTGATTATTATTGGAAGGGAATTCGCCGTCTCCGGTCTGCGCGCGATAGCCTCTGCGGAAGGATTTGCCCTGGAAGTGTCCGAGCTGGGAAAGACAAAGATGGTGTCCCAGGTCGTGGCTATCACGGTCATTGTCCTGGAAAAGCGGCACCCGCTGCTGCACCCGCTGGGCGATGTCCTGTTGTGGATGGTGGTTCTCTTTGCGTTGGCTTCTGCGGCACAGTACTTCTTTTCCTTTTGGAAAAGATTGGATGTGCGCATCAAGCGGCGCGCGGCGATTCGCCGGGTGGTACTCAGGACAGGCGAAAAGGAACGGGAAGAGAAAGATGTTGCAGCTCACTGACGCCGAAAAACACCGGCTGCTCGATCTGGCGAGAAAAGCCCTCGAGGAGGTCGTGCACTTCGGGAGAATGTCGGAGCCGGCCAAACCCGCAGGCGCGCTTCAAACGCCCTGCGGCGCCTTCGTCACGCTCTATAAGGGGAGGCGCTTGCGGGGATGCATCGGCTATATTGAAGCGCGCAGACCGCTCTACGCCACGGTGCGCGAATGCGCGAGAGCCGCAGCTCTTGACGACCCACGCTTTGACCCCGTGGCCCCGGCGGAACTACTCTCCCTGCGACTTGAGATTTCCATATTGTCTCCCTTGGTGGACGTTGCTCCGCAGGATGTCGAAGTGGGCCGGCACGGATTGCTGATTTCGCGTGGAGCACAACGCGGGCTTCTCCTGCCTCAGGTAGCTGTGGAATGGAACTGGGACCGCGAGCAATTTCTTGAAGAGACCTGCCTGAAAGCCGGCTTGCCCGCCGATGCTTGGCAGCACGGCGCAAGAATCCAGGCCTTCACAGCGCAAGTCTTGAAAGAACCCTCCAAACGGGCTCATTCCTCTCCGCCCGCAAGCTGAACGGGAATTCAACTGTTTAGATTTTCGGTTGCGAGCAGCAGGCCCCCTTTGCGGCACACTGGGCCTGAGGAAGACTCCATAAGGACTGAAACGAAGACTTACTCTAACTCCACTCTGGAGCCGAGGTTGATGTCCCGCGTGGAGTTTACGATGATCGCCACCGAAGACTTTTCCTGCGTGGAGAGAACCACAATCTCTCCCACAGTCTCGCGGGGGATGGGGGGATGAACGAACACCGCCCAGGGCGCTGGGGAGTGAAGGGCGTAGTAGACCCGATACCGTTGGCCAACCTGCGCTCCCTGCTTTCCTCCAAAGTTAAGGTAGACGATGTCCCCTCCGGCGAGGGATGCGAAGTTGTTGCGGGCTGCCGTAATGGTCCCCTGTATTTTGCCGTTAGGGAGGACGAAGCGGTCCAACTCTGCGGGTACGTAGTCGGGAATGGGTCGGGGTTGATAGGGCACCGCAAGATCGCCGGGATAAATGGGCCCGCAGGCGAAGCTCACCTCGGCGACTGCCCCCTCTGGAGTTACATGAGTCACCTGGACCCTTCCCACGTCTTCATAGGGGTTGCCGAGTGCGTGGATGGACCAATGTTCACCGCCATACCGCGTCGTGCGGAAGAGGGCTTTCGCCGGCCGGAGGAGTGAGTATTCCTCGCCGACTGAGAAATTGCCCTTGTGGCGGTGGTATAGATAGATTGACTCGCTGGGCGTGAATTGGCGGAGGGCCGATTCCAAATCGTTATTTGCGCCGTCGAGGACGATGATATCCTTGGGCACGTTACTTGTGGCAATAAACCCGGTGCAATCCACCTGGGATTGCGTGGCGGCAGGGATGGGAGATGCCGGAGGTGTTTGCTGGCCCAGCGCAACCGCCACTGGAAAAATGAACCATACGGCAGCGACACTTAGACTTCTTGTACTCAAAGGTTTCCTCCCCTTCAAATCCTGGCGCGGGCGGGTGGTGCCTAACGGCACCGCCAGCGGGCGAATCCCCTTCTACGGGGCAAGTGTAAGGAAATAGGTTATTAAAAGTCAAGCAATAGTGGCTGCACCAAGGTACTAGTGGCGGCGCCCCCGCCGGCTGGCGTAGCGCTCAGCTTGGTCGGCCGGAGGGCTGCCCCGCGTGGAGCGTTCCGCAAGACAACAAAGTGCTCGAAGGCCTCGAAGGCCTCCCGCAACGCTTCCTGGTATTTCTTCACGTCATAGCCGTGCCATCCTTCCCAGAGCGTCCAGGCGCGGACGCGGTCATCCGGCAACTCGGCCTGCGCGTCCGTGATGATGTATTGCAGGGTTTCTCCGGGACGCAACTTGACGCCCGCCCGCTCGAGCTGTTTCGCCGCGATGGCCGTCGCGCTCGCCTGCTTGTAATCGTGCGGCGAGCGCGTCAGGCGCCGGTTGATGACGAGTTCCTCCAGGTTGATGCTTCCTGCCTCCAGCCGCGCCAGATATCGCGCCAGCACTTCGCGGGCTTCTTCGAGCTTGCGGCCATAGCTCTGGAAGTCGTGCGCCTCAGCCAGGACGCCCAGTGCTTCGCGCTGCATCCGCGCCACCAGGGGCGGAGTATCGTGCTTACGGCATTCCAGGCCGCGCACCTTCAATTCGCCCTTCTCCGGCACGCCGAAGAAACGGTTGGGCACAGGAATCTCCGGCGACTGTTTGGAGGGCAGGAAAACGACGTAGCGATAAACCGCCTCCAGCGCCATGGGCAGGCCCGTGCGCTGTTCGATCTCCCGTGATAGGTTCTCGTAGTCCTCCCGCGTCGCATCCTCCTTCTGGGCGTAGAGTGAGTCCACCAGAGCGTGCAGGACGCGGTACCCACGGGCCTCGGCCGTCTCCTTCGCCACCAGCAGTTTCTCCCGCGCCAGGGCGTTGATGGCTTCGTGCGCCTCGATCTTGCCGAACCGGGCGTTCTTATAGCCGGTGTAGCCGAAGCAGCACACCAGCAGCCACTTCAGCGCGGCGCGGCGCTGCTTCGCGGCGTGGCGACGCTCGAGGAGCGCGGCGGGGGCTGGCGCAGACCCCTGTTCTTGGGGGTCTGCGATTCCCTGCCCGTTTTGCCTGTCATTCCGAGGAGCCGTAGGCGACGAGGAATCTCGCACTGCGTTGAAAATACCCAGAGCAAGATTCCTCGCTCCGCTCGGAATGACAGCTTGGAGGGGTTTTTCCGCAGGCTGTAAAACCCCGTCCTTCCCGTCGTCCGCCATCTGGCGCTTGTATTCCTGCCGCTTCTGGATCAGCCGCTCCACCACGCGGCTGTTGATTCCACGCCGCCGCTGGCAAATGCGATAGCCGAGTTCCGGGATGCGGGGCGCTTCCGGGCAACAGCCGCAATTGATGGTTTCCGGCGAAATATTGAAGCGCGCCATGATACTCGGGAACTCACTGATGAAGTCGAGTTCGCCCACGTTGGTAAAAAATCCCAGACGCGGCAGGAAAACCAATCCACCGCGGTCCGCCATCAGGAGTTCGTCCGGATGCTTGGGGCTTTCGGGTTCAGCTTTCTGCTCGGGGATCAGCACGCCGTCGCCGTAAGCCAGCTCCATCTGCATGTAGGAGATGCCGGTGCCCGTCGTGGTGCGGGCGCAATACTGCACGGGCAGCTTGGTGACGCGCGTGAGCTCCCACAAACCTTCCAGGTCGCACTGATCGGCAATGAAGGAATTCTGCGTGTCCACGTGCAGGCGCCCGAACAGCGTGGTGGTGCTCCCCTTGAAGAGGATGCGCCCGTAGCTCATGTAACTGCGCGCGTGGCGGCGCTCCACGGGATGCGCGTCGCGGTTGAGCGAGAGCGTAAGGCCCAGCTTCCGGGCCTGCCGGAGCAGCACCGGAAACAGCGTCGAATCACCCCACTCGCTCAAGATCATGTCCGGGTCGTGGGCGCGCAGCAGGCGCTCGAACCCCACTGCTACCAGCTCCTCGGAATCGTCCAGCACCCGCCACTCGCCGTCAATTTCCACTTCCAGCGCGCCCCGCCGGCCATGCTGCGGGTCAACATTGGAGAGACCTTCCAACCGCACCCGCATGATCTGAAGCGGAGGCAGCTCATAGTCGGTCGCCCATTCGTCATCACAACTCTTGAGGGCGCGAATTGTAGGGGCGGGCCTCGTGCCCGCCCGGTTTTGGTAGGGGAGCCCTTTGGGCTCCCGCCGATCTGCCACGGTGGATGAGGGCGGGAGGGCCGAGCCCTCCCCTACCTCCACTTCCACCTTCGCCAGCGGAAACACGCCCTTCTCCCAGCAATACATTGGCGCCAGCATCAAGTCGGAGTTGTAAAGCCGCAAGCTGGAATCGTATTGGTGCACGAAGCGCACCAGGGCCGCAAACT
>JBEKUR010000123.1:0-17591 GCA_049514855.1 Terriglobia bacterium | reverse complement strand
CTCTCCCGCCCGCGCGGGAGAGGGGTGTCCCGCTCTGCGGGACGGGGTGAGGGCTCCTTCCCCCAGGGCTGGCGCCCTGGTCCCGCGTACGCGGGATTACGCCCCTGCCGGGGCTGTGGAACGGCCATCCGAAAGGGGAAGACTTTGTCAGCGAACTTCTGACTCAGGACACTAGCGCAGCTTCGGAACACAGTCATCAACCCTGCGCTCGGGACCTTGCTGGAGGACCTCAATGAAAAATCATTCCAAAACCACATCCGCTATTGTGCTCTCGCTGGCCACCCTTCTGCTTGTCGCGTCACCGGGCTTTGCGCAGGTGACGATTCCTTTCTTCAAGCCGGGGGCGATTCGCGTCCTCATCTTCTCCGGGCGGAATAACCACGATTGGCGGACCACCACGCCCTTTCTGCGGAAGGCCCTTGTGCAGAGCGGGCGCTTTGATGTCCGGGTGGAAGAAGAGCCGCTGGGAATCACGCCGGCGACGCTGGCCGCTTACGACGTTCTAGTGCTCGACTACGACGGCCCGCGCTGGGGGGAAGCGACCGAGAAGGCCGTCGAGAATTTCGTGAAATCGGGCAAAGGGCTTATAGCTATTCATGCGGCCAGCTACGCCTTCACGGGCCTCGAAGTGCTCGGCGACAACCATCGACCCATGGGATTCAAAGAGCCGCCCTGGCCGGAGTATCTGAAGATGATCGGTGGCTGGTGGACCGAAGGGCCGCCCAAGACCGCACATGCGCCCAGGCACTGCTTTAGCGTGAAATTCGTGGATCGAGAGCACCCCATCGCCAAAGGCATGGAGGAATCGTTTGTGGTCTCGGACGAGCTTTACCACAGCCACCAGATGTTGCCCGAAGCTCACATCCTGGCCACAGCTTTCGATGATCCCACGAATGGCGGGACGGGCAAGGACGAGCCGATGATTTGGACGGTCAACTACGGGAAGGGCCGAGTCATGTACACAGCCCTTGGCCACGACGTTGCCGCGATGCAGGAGACCGGCTTCGTGAACACGTTCCTGCGCGGAACCGAATGGGCTGCGACCGGCGCCGTCACACTTCCTGCCGATGTCAGCGCCGCCAAGAAAGAACCGAAGCCCCTCGAGTTGCTCGTCGTCACAGGAGGGCACGAGTATCCGACCACCTTCTATACTGTTTTCGATGCAGCGGATGACCTGCATTGGGACCATGCCGTTTCCAATCACGAAGCCTTCCGGAACGACATTCGGAGCCGGTACGACGTGCTCGTCCTCTACGATTTCTCCAATGAAATAAGCGAAACCGAGAAGACCCACTTGCGAGATTTTGTCGAGAGCGGCAAGGGGATTGTGGTCCTCCATCATGCCATTGCGGATTACCAATCCTGGGAGTGGTGGTACAAGGAGGTGGTGGGCGGCAAATACCTGCTGAAGCCGGACGGCGCCATGCCCGCTTCGACATACAAGCACGGTGAAGAACAATGCGTCAAAGCGGTTGTGAGCCACCCCATTACGGCGCGGGTGGGAACGCTCCACCTGTGGGATGAAACCTACAAGGGAATGTGGATTTCGCCCGACGTCAAAGTGCTGCTCAGGACCGATAATCCCACTAGCGACGGTCCTGTGGCCTGGATCAGTCCTTATCCAAAGTCCCGCGTGGTGTACATTGAACTCGGCCACGGCGAAACGGCACACCTGCACCCCGGCTACCGCACCCTCGTCCAGGACGCCATCCGCTGGAGCGCAGGAAGAATTGGGGAAAGGTAGAGCATCTATGAGAAAACTTATTTATTCGATTCTTGTTGTTGCGGCGACGGCCCTTATGTCGGCACAAAGGACGCCGTCGAATCCGGCGGGCACGGTTACTCCGCCTGTGGCCAAGAGAATCCATTCGGAGAACCACATTCATGGCGGCACTCTGGTTGATGATTATGGGTGGCTGCGCGAGAAGTCGAATCCTGAAGTGGCCGCGTATCTCGAGGCCGAAAATGCCTATACCGGCGCAATCATGAAGCCTACTGAATTCCTGCAAAAGAAGCTTTATGACGAGATGGTCAGTCACATCAAGGAAACAGATGTGAATGTCCCTTATAAAGAAGGTGACCACTTCTATTATTCGCGTTGGGTGGCGGGTAAGCAGTATCCGATTTTCGGGAGAAAAAGGGAAAGCCTCGGCGCGGCTGAGCAGATCACTGTGGATGTGAATGAACTTGCGCAAGGCGAGAAGTTCATGGCCTTGGGGGCCTACGACGTGAGTGAGGATGGCAACCTGCTGGCCTATTCGACGGACAACACAGGCTTCCGGCAGTATCGCCTGCACGTGCGCGATCTGCGTACCGGCAAAGACCTGACGGATACAGCGGAGAAGACGGGATCGATGGCCTGGGCGAGCGACAGCCAAACCCTCTTCTATACCGTAGAAGATACTGCCAAGCGTCAATACCGTCTTTACCGGCACAAGCTTGGAACCGAGGCTAAGAGCGATGAGCTTGTTTATGAAGAGAAGGACGAACGTTTCAACATCGGCGCCTCGAGGTCACGCAGCCGCAAATACATCTTCTTGACTTCTGCCAGCCATACCACCTCAGAGGTCCGTTATCTGGACGCCGCAATTCCTTCCGGCGCGTGGAAGCTGATTGCTCCGCGGCAGCAGGAGGTCGAATACTACGCCGACCACCTTGGGGACCGCTTCTACATTCGTACCAATGATAAGGGCCGTAACTTCCGACTGGTCTCTGCCCCCATCGGTGATCCCGGCAAGAAGAACTGGAAGGAGGTTATCCCGGTTCGCGACGACGTGATGCTGTCTGGCTTCGAGCCCTTCCAGGACTTCTATGTTCTGTTTGAGCGCGAGAAGGGATTGCCGCAGCTCACCATGGTGGATTTGGCCAGTGGCGCAAAGCAACGTATCCCTTTCCCCGAGCCGGTCTACACGGCTTCACCGCAGATCAATCGCGAGTTCAAGACGAAGTTCTTTCGTTACGCCTATCAGTCGCTGGTCACACCCCCGTCGGTCTTTGACTACGACTTGGAGAAGCACAGTTCAAAGCTGCTCAAGCAGAACGAAGTCCCTGGTGGATACGATCCTTCGAATTACCAGTCCGAAAGAGTCTGGGCAACTGCGCGAGACGGCACCAAGGTCCCAATCTCCGTCATCTATCGCAAAGACCTGAAGAAAGAGGATGGATCGAATCCTCTGTATGTATATGGATACGGCTCTTACGGCTTTCCGCTGCCGGTGAGCTTCAACTCGAACCGCCTGAGTTTGCTCGATCGCGGTTTCGTGATGGCCTATGCGCATATTCGCGGCGGCGGAGATCTGGGCAAACCCTGGCACGATGCCGGGCGCATGATGAACAAGATGAACACCTTCACCGACTTCATCGATTGCACCGAATACCTGGCGGCCAACAAATACGGCGCCCGCAACAAAATTGCCATTGAAGGCGGCTCCGCCGGTGGCCTGTTGATGGGTGCGGTTACCAACCTCCGTCCGGACCTGTTCAACATTGTGGTCGCGCACGTGCCTTTTGTGGACGTGATGAATACCATGCTCGACACCTCGCTGCCGCTTACGGTGCCGGAATATGAGGAGTGGGGTAACCCTAACGAGAAGCCCGCTTATGACTACATGCTCAAGTACTCGCCGTATGACAACCTGAAGAAAGTCGCCTATCCGGCGATGCTGGTGAAGACTTCTTTCAACGACAGTCAGGTGATGTACTGGGAACCGGCAAAATACGTTGCCAAACTGCGCAGCCTCAAGACCGATAAAAACGTGCTGCTGCTTAAAACCAATATGGCGGCGGGACATGGCGGGTCGTCCGGACGCTATGATTATCTGAAAGAGATTGCATTTGATTATGCCTTCATGCTGGCGCAACTGGGAGTGGAGAAGTAGAAGCGCGCAGGCTTTGTACCTGTCCGCGACTGTTTCGTACTACGCTTTGGCGGGAGGAGAAACTAATGCGTGGGATACTTCTGTTACTCGCAGTGAGGGCCGCAATGGGCGCGCTGCCGGCAGCAGGGGAGCCACAGTTTGGGAGCGAAGAAAAGTTGGGTTAGGAAGCCTGCACGGCAGCAGGGTGCACGTGGCGCTCAATTTCAACCGCCGCGCCCGAGCGTCTTTCGATTTCGAGGTCGAAGGAATTCTGCAGGTTCAGCCAGAACTCCGGGTTGGTCTTGAAGTAACGCGCCAGGCGCAAAGCGGTGTCGGCAGTAATGCGGCGGCGTTCGTGGACGATTTCACCGATCCGAGTCGCCGGCACGTGAAGGTCGAGCGCCAGCCTGTTGCTGGTAAGACCGAGCGGCTTCATGAAATCCTCGCGGAGGATCTCGCCGGGATGGACAGGAGGCATGAGAGTTTCCGGCTTGCTCATGATTACTTCTCCTCAGTGGTAATACGTCAACCGGCAGCGCGTTCGAGATACTTTCCCTCTGCCGTGTCCACGGTGATGACTTCGCCTTCGACGATAAACGGCGGGACCTGTACCGTGAGGCCGGTTTCGAGCTTGGCCAGTTTCGTGACGTTGGTGGCCGAAGCCCCTTTTTTCCCAGGTTCAGTCTCCACGACTTTCAGGTCCACGGTTGCCGGCAGCTCGATATCCACCGGCCTTCCCTCAAACAACTGCACCTTAATGACCACATTCGGAACGAGGTAGGAGGCGCGGTCCTCGATAACGGACTTGTGCAGGCCGATCTGTTCGTAGTTCTGCGTGTTCATGAAGAAAAAAGAATCGCCGTCGGAATAAAGGTACTGCATTTCGACTTCATCGAGATTGGCTTTCTCGATTGTGTCCTCAGATCGGAAGCGGTGATCGATGAGCGCGCCGGTACGCAGGTTGCGCATGCGGGCCTGAACGAAAGCACGTAGGTTCCCCGGCGTGCGGTGCTCAGCCTTGTGAATGGTGAAGAGTTCGCCGTTGTGTTGGATGACCATACCTGGCCGCATATCATTGGCATTCATGAGAGAGATCCTTCGAGTGGAATGGGATGGGGCTTAAACGAGGGGGGAAACCCAAGCAGTCCGGTCCCGCAGCACCCCAATAGATGATTGTTGCATCTTCTTCCTAGTGCGTCAATGCGGCTGCAACCTGGTATGGTGCCATTTGCAAGATAGGGGCGCTAGAAGGCGCAGTCATTCCCGCGAAAGCGGGAATCCACTTCGCAAACCTTCGGAGATGCGCTGTCGACGGACTGGATTCCCGCTTTCGCGGGAATGACTGGCCCTTCGAATAGCCCCACTACAACCAGCCAACGAGCATTTGGATTGTTGTGTCCTACACGGGTCTTGGGCATGCACGCCTTGTGTGCGCCCAGGCTGGGCACCCACGAGGGTGCCCCTACCACTGAAATTCCACGCGCGTGCGGCAGGCGGAGAACTCCTCGTATGGCCCCACGCGTAACGTCCGGACGTGTCCCGGGCGATCCGTATAGGCCAGAACGAAGGTCAGAATGTTTTCCCTTCCGGCGGGAGCGAAGTACGGTTCTGGGAGATAGAACTCCTTTTGTGGTCCAACGGTCACGTAGCGCCCAACAAACTTGCCATTGAGATAGAGCAGAGCGTCGCGGTCAGCCTCGAAGGTCAGTTTCCAGGGCGCCATCCAGCCCGGTGCGACCCCAGGCAACGCAAATTCCGTTCGGCACCACGTGAATGCCGCAACCAGTTCGTGCGCTGGACCTGATGCCTGGTAAGACGCCGGACTCCAGGCAGCGGCTGCAAAATCCGGGTCTACGTCCCGTCCTCGCATGGGCGCCGCAAAGCGCTGGATTCGCATGGAGGTGATCGGTGCACCGCCTTTAGCGTCGCTCCCCAAGCGTACAAATTCGATGCCCTTCAAATCGCCCATCTCTCTGCCGCCATTGTACGCCCCAAAGGCCTCATAAGCGATTTCCAGCGTGTTTGTCCCCGCCTTGGCGTGTTTTGCCAGTTCGAAGTCGATAGCTTTTGCGGGCTTCAATGCTTCTTCGACGGGCTTCCCGTTGATAAAGACCTTTATCGCATCATCCGCGAAAGTCGAAATGAACATCTTCGGTTCGTTGCTGTAATTGAACTGAGCCTTATACTTCACGTAACCATAGGGGACAGGACCGGTGTCTTCCAGGGCGCCAGGCGAGCTGCTCTGCCAATGGCCGGAGGCGGTGTCATATCTCTCCACCCAGGCCTGGCCGTCGCTCAAATCGAGCGGCTTATAGGGCAGGGCCGGCGTCGTGATACGAAGACGCGCAGTTCGCCGCTCGCGTTCGTAGGCAAACTCCGTCAGCACGCCATCAACCCAACACTTGCCAGGCTTGGAAGGAAGCAATAGGGTCAGTTCGTGCTCGCCGGGCAGGAAATCCAAATCGGCCCAAATCCGACTCGCATGTGAACCGCTACCTGCAAACATGTAGCTGTCCGTAATGAAGGGAACAGCGAAGGGCTTGGTCTCCTCCGACCCGGGAACAACCTTGGAAGGGAACTCACTGACCCACGTCCGCAGGGCACGGTCGCGCGGTAACAGGATTACCAGAAGGTGGTCATTCACCAGGAGGAGCTTCTCGGTCTTCTCGAATCGAACGCCAAAGACCACCGATTCATATTCCGGGTCCCAGTACTTGTAAGTCGTTTCGCCTTCCACATGGGGTTCGTCTCTGGTCGCCAGGGAGATCTCCGCCACACGCCCCGGCATGTCGTAGAGGATGAGGAAATGGCGGTCGAGGTTCAGGCCGTGAGCCAGCACCTCCGCCGTCGAGTAACGGAGCTGGCTGCCAGGGATGGGCACTTGCACGGCCAGCATTTTCATTTCGCGGGGACCGATGACCAGTTCGCCCTCGCGCGGCACACTAATCCTGCGTTTCGTGGGGCTGTTAGGATCAACGAATGTCATCTTATAGCGTTGCTCGACGTTGGCGTTTTCGCGCACGAAGACCACCGCGCTCTGGCCGTTGACCCTCTCCGTGGCGCTGAGGTTGGGGTTTGTAGACTCGGCGCCACCTTCGAGCGCTTGGGCCCGCGCCAGCACATCCCCATGCAGGCGGAGGAACTGGCAGATCCCACGGGCCGCGTAATACTTGTCCCACAAGCCGCCCGGCTCGCCAATCGGTGCAGCGTAATCGTAAGTGGTGGTGAGGGTCTTGGCGGCCCAATCGAAATTCGTTCCTCCATAACCCATGTAGTAGTTGAAGGAGGTTACTCCCTGCTCGAGTACGGTCTTGGTGAGCGTGTCGATCTGCTCAGCGTTCACCCCTTCCTGGTCTACGGATAGTTTCCCGCCAAACTGGCTGAACCAACCGCCTTGCAATTCGCTGATGGCAAGCGGGGAGAAAGGCTCTTCCTTGCGCAGTTCCTGGAGCCTTGGAACAACTTCCTTCACAATGTTCCAGGCGGGGTAGAAATTGCACGTATCCATGATTTTGGCCATGTCGGCGTCCGAGTTCTCCCGCGCCTGCTTGGTCCAACAGGTGATAACCGGCACGTCGATGCCCGCTGCCCAGGCCATGTTGGCCAGGGCCCGGATGTACTCGCGCTTGTCCGCGTCGGGCATGGGAGGGCTGTAGTCGTATTCGTTCTCTACCTGCACCATGATGATGGGGCCGCCAACGGTGATCTGGTGCCGCTGAATCACCGGCAAAACCTGGTCGTACCAGTGCTGCGATGTCTTGATGCTCTCCGCATGGTTGGTGCGAAGCGGGAACCGCATGCTGGCCACCCAGTCTGGAAATCCGCCGCGCTCCCACTCCGCGCAAACATAGGGACCAGGCCGGGCGATCATGTAGAAGCCCATGTCGTGGACAAGCTTGATGAAGTCTTCAAACTCCGTCAGGTTCGACTTGCCTTTCTCCGGCTCGTGGTAGTTCCAGAAGGCGTAGGTCTCAATGGTGTTGAAGCCTGCTGCCTTGAACTTTGTCAGACGGTCACGCCACAGCGCCTTGGGGCAACGCGGGTAATGGAACGCCCCGCTGAAGATGACCGTGTCTTTACGATTGATCGTGAAACAGCTCGAGTCGTAGCGGATGATGTGCGGGTTGTCGAACTCCATCTGGGCTGGCAACGCTAAGAGGGTCTCCAGGTGCGCGCCGCCAGAGCGGCCCACGCCCAGGCAGGCAATCAGCGGCCCCGCCAAAGAGGATTGCAGAAAACTTCGTCGGGATGATTTCATGAGGTCTACTCCGGTCTCGAGCCGACAACTTGTTTGGGGATTGCGAAATATATTGACCTCTCGGGCCCAGCGCCGGCGCCTGCCCCGGTCCCGCGAGGCGTGATGGGTCTTGGCGCAGCGAAGAGTGACGCCCGGCGAGCGGCGCTACTTGATGAACTGCCGCATGTGCCAGTTGGCCTCCCACATGTTGAAGAAGCCCTCTTTCAAGGGGTGCTCCTTAATGAGGTCTTCGTTCAGCGAGACGCCCAAGCCGGGTCCTTCTGGCGGATAGAAGCAGCCATCTTTCGGACGCGGTGTTCCCGGCACGGCATCCACTACCCAGGTCTCCGAAAAGTCGTCGAAGCATTCCTGGATTTTGACATTGGTGGTGCAGAAATCGAAATGGACGCTGGCCGCCGTGCATACGGGGCCGTTGGAGTTGTGCGGCGCCATCACCATCGACCGCACATCCGCCATGGCCGCAATCTTTTTCATCTCCATGATTCCGCCCGTGTGGATGACGTCCACCTGAAGGATGTCCGGCTGCCCATTCTCGATCACTTCGCGGCATCCGTAACGCGTGAGGCAGCGCTCGCCGGTGGCCACGGGAACGTTGACGTGCTCCACAACTTTTCTCAGGGAGGGCACATCCTCTGGCGGGCAGGGTTCTTCGATCCAGCCGGGGTTATAAGGTTCCAGCATGCGAGCCAGCTCGATGGCCGTAGCGGCGCTGAAGCGTCCGTGCATTTCAACGAAAATCTCAATGTCCGGGCCTACCGCTTCGCGAATGGCCGCTACCAGTTCCACCGACCGAACTTTCTCTTGGCGAGTCAATTCCAGCGAGCCTGGACCAAAGGGATTGACCTTGAGGGCTTTGTAGCCTTTTTCGAGCACCACCTTCACCCGCTTCGCGAATTCCTCCGGCTTGCGCTCCACGGTGTACCAGGCGTTGGCGTAGGCTTTGACTTTTTCGTGGCAGCGCCCGCCCAGCAGTTTCCACACGGGTTGCCCCACGGCTTTGCCAACGATGTCCCAGCAGGCGAGCTCAATCCCGCTCATTACGGTGGTGGCGATCACGCCCCCGCGCCAGAATTCGTTGCGGTACATCCTCAGCCAAAGATCTTCGATGTTAAAAGGGTCCGAGCCAATGACGTGTCGGCGTGTGGCCCCCTGAATGTATCCGAGCACACCTTCTTCGCGGTTCTGAAGCGTGCATTCCCCTATGCCGACCAGCCCCTCGTCGGTCTTGACTTTCAGAAAAATGAGGTTTCGCCAGCTCGTTCCCAGGACCAGCGGCTCGACAGCAGTGATTTTCACGGGACCATCCTCCTCACGGCAGCCTGCTTTTCCAAACGGATGCCACGGCGCTCAGCGCGCCCGCGGAAAATCAGACGCTCTAATTTAGCTCAAATGAAGGAAGGCGGCAACGGCGGGTTGCTTCCGCTGCGCCCTTGGGGAATGAAGGCGCCGCAAAACGTAGTCAATCGCAAAAGCCCAAACAACTCGCCCTGGACTGTATTTCGCGGCGTCCCTGCCGGTGAGGGTTGCTTATAGATGACGCCCTTGATCAGCGTCCTTGATCTACTGATAATACTGCGCGTTCACTTCGGTGTAGTTCTTCAGGTTCTCAGGGAGTTCGTCCACCGGGTATATCGCCGAAGCCTCGCAAACCGGCACGCATGCTCCACAGTCAATGCACTCGACCGGGCTGACAAAAAGCTGCGTCGCTTCAGCAAACTTGGATTCATCTTTGCGCGGGTGAATGCAGTCCACCGGACAAACCTCCACACACTTCTCATCTTTCGTACAGTCCCCTGTTATTACATAAGCCATAACACCAGACTCCTTCGACCAATTAAAATAGGCGGACCGGAGCCACGCAGCAAATAAATGGCTTATCACCGCCTCCGCTCGTGCCCGTGCTTTGTGACACGGGCATTATTGCTAAGCAACTTTGGCTCCAAAGCACACGTCGTCACCCTTTGATTCTAAGCAGCTTGGCGACTAGGCAAGGTAGTGGTGAGTTAAAGGCCACAGGGCTCGGAGTAACTATGCGTGAGGAATTGAGTGAGAAAACGGGTAAAAGGTAGGTTGGCGGCAGACTAATTGCCTGACCCCGCACTCCGGCGAGATGAATCCCGGGAGACAGCCCACGACGAAACCGCCAAGGATATTCCCTCTTTCATTCTTCTAGGGTAATCTTCTCGAGAGGAGCACCGGCTGTGAGGATCTTAGTTTTGCAACATATCTCGTGCGAGTCCCCCGGTATCTATGAAGACATCCTGGTGGAGAAAGGCGCTTCGATCCACCGGGTAGAAATCGACGAAGGGCAGCAACTCCCCGATTGGCGAGGCTTCGACGCCATCATCGCGATGGGCGGCCCGATGAGCGTGAACGACGACGCCATACTTCCCTGGTTGACTGCCGAAAAGCGCTGGGTCAGGGAAGCCGTGCTCGCCGGGCAGCCCTACTGGGGCGTTTGCCTTGGAGTTCAACTCCTCGCCGCCAGCCTGGGGGCACGTGTCTACGCGGGGCCGGTGCCTGAAGTCGGAATCATGCCGGTCTATTTGACCAGCGCAGCCCATGACGATGCCGTCTTTTCCGGGCTTCCTCGTGAGCTTCTCACCTTTCAGTGGCATGGGGAAACGTTTGACTTGCCCGATGGCGCGGTCCTTCTAGCAACTTCGCCGGCCTATCCAAACCAGGCCTTTCGGTGGAAAAAGAAGGCTTATGGGATCCAGTTCCATGTGGAGATCTCGGCTGACTTGGCGAAGCAATGGTCCCAAGTGCCGGCCTACAGGGCGGCGCTCGAACGAGTGCTGGGCGTGGGTGCGGCAACGAAGGTGGTCGGTGATCTCAGCCGAGAGGAAAAGGCATTGCACTCTTATGCCCGGAGTATGTTTGAAAACTGGCTGGACGCCGGCGCGTTCACTTAGTGTCCTGAGCGGGGGGAACAGTGACCGCAGAATCCCCGGATAAAGGCTTCTGGCTGGGGCACCGTTTCCAACGAGAGCGACTTCTGTATGGTTGTCAACACCTTACGGAGACGATTATTTACTTGACACAGGGTTATTTCCATGAGACAATTTCAGGCGTGAGAGCAAAGAGAGCTAATCAAGGCGCTGTGCGTGGCTTGCATTTAGGCTTCGCCGTTTCCAGATCGGCCTTGATTTTGTCTAGCGCCTCTTTTGGAAACAGTTGGTCAGCCAATTGCTCGTCACTGAGTTTCTGAACGTCTTTTGGGAGATGTTTCATGGACACTAATCTAGTTGAAATGTTCGAGAAATTCAATAGTGAAGATCGTTGCCGCGAATACCTGGAGTTGCTTCGCTGGCCCTCTGGCGTGTGCTGTGTGCGCTGCGGCAACCTATCAGTATCGAAGCTCGAAAAGCGCCATCAATACGAGTGCAACGATTGCGGCTATCAATTCTCCGCGACCGCTGGAACAGTGTTCCATGACTCCCACCTCCCCCTCTGGAAATGGTTTCTTGCGGCCTACCTGATTTGCGAGTCGAAGAAGGGGATGTCAGCGAATCAGATCAAGCGCACGCTCGGAATCTCCTACAAAACCGCGTGGTATCTCTGCCACCGAATCAGAGAGGCTATGAAAGTTGAGCACACGGAGAAATTAAACGGGGTTGTCGAAGCCGATGAAACCTTTGTCGGCGGGCGCTACAATGAACGCACAGGCCGGGGAACAAGAGAAAAACCCTGTGTGCTCGGAGTTATTCAGCGCAAAGGTCCGGTGCGCGCAACATCAATTCCTTTTCGCAGCACTCACTATATTTCTACCTTTGTTAAGGCAAGTGTAGAACCCGGTTCACAGCTTATGACCGATGAATACAAAGCGTATGAGAAACTTGATAAGCTCTACGATCATAACACTATTAGTCATGCGAAGCTTCAATACGTTGTCGGTCTGACCCACACTAATTCGATTGAGAATTTCTGGTCACTGTTTAAGCGCGGGCTTGTGGGGCAATTTCACAAGGTTTCCGCGAAGCACCTGGACCGCTACCTGGACGAGTTTACCTACAGGTTTAACGGGCGTGAGGATGACAAGCTGTTTCAAAACACATTGCGGAATTTGGTCAATGGCAAAGCTCTCACATTCGAGAAACTGACTAAGACTGCGTGAGGTGCGAATGGGAATAACCTACTGGCTGTTTGTCGTACTCGTTGGCGGGTTCCTAGCCCTGGAGGAGCGGCTCAACCATATCGCGGGACTCCTTGCAGAGATTAACTCCACGCTTCGTGTAATTGAAAAGAAATCAAGCTAAGAGTTTTTCATCATTGCCTGCAACGCCCGCAATGGTCGCTTGTATCTCCATCGGAATTTGACTGCCATTGAGACTGCTATTCTAATTCCGAATTCACGCGCTGTAAGGAGAAACATGATCTCCCCTAAAGAAGGTTTGAAAATCCTAAGAAACTGGAGGAAGCAAAACGCTTTATTGTGGCTTGGTATCGTAGAATTCAAGGACGCAATACATGGTCCCCATGTTCGCGTCGAGGATGTTTTACCTAACCCGAGAGGGTTACTTCTGCGGGATGACGATTCGCAAAGTATAAGGTCTTTTGATCTAAGCAAGGCTAAATTTGATTGGTGGGAGGCAGATGCTTTGCCTTTCACGCTCGGTAAGGGCGTAAGGTCTATGGGCGCATTGCAAATCCTTTTCGCAGAAGAAAAGAGGGAATTTGTGTTAGTGGAAGTAACTTTTGATGCCTGACTTGACATGGGCACACCAATCCTGTAGAATGAGATTGGGTAACCATGCCCTCTTCAGAAGATCGGCGCCAACCGTTCTTCCTTCCCACTCCTGTACAAACCTACCTGTCAAAGATCACGCAATAACTCTGCTATCTCAATCGAAGGATACACGGAGCCGCACAGAAATGCAAACTTTAGACCTTACTTCCAATTATCTCAACAACCGTTCTGGTTTCCTCACAGAGCAAGGGCAGCAATCTCCTAATCGCTGTCACTTTAATTCCTGTCGGTCCAGCCGGATGGCGGAGTCCTATGGTAAAGGCCGCCTTGTATTTGTATTTCACGTCAAGATACGGAGGATCGACGGTGAACGTCACGATTTCAGCGCCATCTACAATGTCTCCTTGGTTAGTCGTAATGTTGCGGATGCGATGGACGAAGGGAAGATCGACTTCACCCTCTCCGACTTGTTGTTTAGAAATAGCCACATTCAAAAGCTTGTGTTTGTCCCTGTTATCGAAGTATTGAATGAGGCTGAGGAGAGGAGGAAGGAATCTGTCTGGTCTGTTGTACGGTTGTACCCTCTCAATGCTTGTCCTCACTGTTTGGCTCAGGGACTTAATTCTTCGACCCTCGTTAGCGAAAGTTCCCGGACTATCGGTGATGGGAAACTGAAGCAGTCGCTCGTCCAAGGGCGGGTCGATTCCACTTTCTCGGACGGCAATTGCATAAACAAGTTGATCGAGAGCACACCGGAGATTGTGAATGCAATCCCCAACGATCAGAGACCACCTATCCCGATAGGGAAGATTGAAGCTAACCTTGACGCTATAGCGATAACCTTGGGAGTCAACGTTATTGGAGAGGATGTAGGGCTCAGCCTGTTCCCAATCCAAGATTTCGTCATTGACGGTTTTGGCGTGTACCTCTGCACGTCCGATCTTAAGCATACAGTCGGCTAGCTCTTTTCCGAGCATGGTTTCATTCTACCACCCTTACTGCGTCAAGTAAACAATCCCCCTTACGGAGACCGACCGACTGGTCAGAAGGTTGAACGCAAGTACTTGACCTTCCGAGCTTTCTTGACAACTTTGAGCGGCTGGCTATAATTAGACTTTTCGGTTTTTGGAGGCCGCGGTGCGGATAAGAATGGAAGAATTGGAACTTCACCCCATTGTGGTCTCCAAGACGTACGCTTCCGGGGCACTCGACTACCACGGAACTGACTTCCGGCAGGCTGCTCCTTTGAAGGTCGATGCGGTCGCAGAACTAGTGGGGTCAGAAATCTGCATTCGTGGGCGCCTGGGAACGTGCTTGGAGGCTTGTTGTGACCGCTGCCTGGGTTCTGTGGTCATTCCGGTCGAGCAGGAGTTCGACCTCTTCTATCGGCCCGTTTCGACCATTGCCCGCGAGGAAGAAATCGAACTTCCCGAGGATGAGCTTGGGGTCGGCTTCTTTTCCGGAGACGGAATCGAACTGGCCGATGTCGTGACAGAGCAAGTGATCCTCTCCGTGCCCATGAAAGTCGTTTGCCAAACGGATTGCCGTGGTCTTTGCCCTGTTTGTGGGGCAAACTTGAACTTTGAAAAATGCGCGTGCCTGCCCGCCAGGGAGAACTCACCCTTTTCTTCTCTGAAGGAGGGCTAGGCGGGTGAGATACTCAGTTGGGCATCTGCCGCAAGGCGGGGTCAGTTCGGAATTCATGTTCAAGCAATGAGAGGTGTCAGGCGGTTTTCATTCTCCCGCTAAAGGACTTTTCTGAAGAGAGTTGAGATTCTATGCCAAATCCCAAACGACGACATTCCAAGGCACGGCGGGACCGCCGGCGAGCTCATGACTTCCTGGATGTGCTCTCGCTCGCTGAGTGCCCCCACTGCCACGAGAAGAAAATGCCTCACCAGGCCTGCCCACACTGCGGTTATTACCACGGAAGGGAAGTCATTCTGGTGAAGGAATCTGCCTGAGTTGCGGCGCGACAATCCTCGGGGCACACGAACGGCGCGCATTTCTAATCCAGCGCCGGCAATCCACGGATTGAGTTGAGTTTCATGCGACGCATCGCCATTGACGCCATGGGTACAGACTCCGCGCCCGGGCCGGAGGTTGAGGGGGCAGTGCAGGCGGCGCGCGAGGGGCTCGCGGAGGTTTTGCTCGTCGGACCTGAGGACGTCCTGAAGCGCGAACTGGGCCGCCGGGATGCCCGCAACCTTCCCATCGAGTTGGTCCATGCCAGCGAGGCCGTAACCATGGAGGATGCCGCAGCCAAGGCCTTCCGCCGTAAGCGGGACTCGTCCATCCGAGTGGCGGCCCGCCTGGTTCGCGAACATAAGGCGGATGGATTGATCAGTGCTGGTAACACCGGAGCGGTGATGGCTACCGCAAAGATCGTGCTGGGAACACTCGCCGGCGTGGACCGGCCGGCCTTGGCCGCCGTCTTTCCCACCTCACAGGGGAGGGCTGCGGTGTTGCTGGACGTAGGCGCAAACGTGGACTGCAAGCCCCATCACCTGGAGCAATTCGCCGTGATGGGAGAGGTTTACTATCGCGTGATCTTTGGTGTCGAGAGGCCCCGCATAGGACTGCTCTCGATTGGGCAGGAAGAACATAAAGGGAACGATCTGACCCGCGAAGCCTTTGCGCTGCTCAAGCAGCTTCCCCTTAACTTTATCGGCAACGTGGAGGGGCGAGACCTTTACAACGGGCGCGTGGAAGTTATCGTCTGCGATGGCTTCATCGGGAACGTAGCGTTGAAGATCAGTGAAGGTTTGGTTGAGACAATGTCGAGCCTCTTGAAAGAGGCGCTTTCAAGTACCATGTCCGCCAAGGTAGGTTACGTCCTGTCCCGAAGAGCCTTCCGGAGTTTTAGGAAGCGTGTGGACTATTCCGAGTACGGCGGGGCCACTCTGCTGGGGGTCCGGGGCGTGTGCATCATTTGCCATGGTGGCTCCAACGCGAACGCCATCAAGAACGCCATTCGCGTCGCGGCCGAGTTTGCGGAGGGCCAGGTGAACGAGAAGATTGAGGGTCACCTGGCGGCAACCGCCGTCGGAGATGTAGAAAGCGGGCGCGGTGTTGGAGCACAAGAAGGGTAACCTGCCCGCACACAGTCGGGAAACGGCTAAGGTTGGTTTGGGAGTTTCTATGGAGCCCGCGGTTGGAATATTAGGGACCGGCTCTGAGCTGCCGGAAAAAGTGCTTACCAATTTCGATCTCGAGAAGATGGTCGATACATCGGACCAGTGGATTACGGAACGAACCGGCATCAAAGAACGCCGTCAGGCCGCTCCCCATGAGACCACTTCGACGCTTTCGGTAATGGCATCAAAAAAAGCCCTGGAGATGGCGGGAATAACCCCGCAGGACCTGGACCTGGTCATTTGCTCGACTATTTCTCCGGATATGCCCCTTCCCTCCACCGCGGCGTTAATCCAGCGCGACCTCGGTGCCCGGGCGTGCTGTGCCTTCGATCTCGCGGCGGCTTGCTCAGGCTTCCTGTTTGGCATGACGGTGGCCGAACAATTCATCCGTAATGGCAAGTGCAAACATGTCCTGGTCATCGGCGCAGAGTTGCTTTCGCGATACGTGGACTACAAAGACCGCGAGACCTGCGTGATTTTCGGTGATGGCGTGGCGGCGGCCGTGCTCGGGCCGGTCACCCCTCCCTCAGGTATTCTGGCCTCCGACCTGCACACTGAAGGCCTGTATGCGGACCACTTGTACATTCCCGCCGGAGGTACCGCGTCTCCGGCTTCCTACGAGACTGTAGCGAGGGGCGGCCATTACATTAAGATGCGAGGGAATGAGTTATTCAAGGTGGCGGTTCGGAACATGGAAGAGGTGTCCCGGCGGGTTCTGGAGAAGGCGCAGGTTTGCGCAAACCAGATCGACCTCTTTATCCCACACCAGGCAAACCAACGCATCACAGAGGCAGTCCGGGAGCGGCTGGGGGTGGCCCCTGAAAAGGTTTACTCGAACATCAACCGCATCGGCAACACTTCCTCCGCCTCCATCCCGATCTGCATCGACGAGTGTGTGCGCTCTGGACGGATTAAGAGAGGCGACTTGATCCTGATGGCTGCCTTCGGAGCCGGTGTCACTTGGGGCGCTGTTTTGATGCGCTGGTGAAGAACAGGATTCAGGAGCCAGGATTCAGGAGTCAGGAGTCCGATTCCGCCGATCCTGAATCCTGAATCGACTGCCCCTGAATCCTGGCTTTATGCCGAAAATAGCTTTCATTTTCCCCGGTCAAGGTTCCCAGTACTCCGGCATGGGCCGCGAGCTGGCTGAAAAGTTTCCCAGCGCGCGGCGCGCCTTTGAGGCGGCCGACCAAGCGCTGAGTTTTTCCCTTTCCAAGCTCTGCTTCGAAGGGCCCATAGGAGATTTACAGCTTACCGCAAACGCACAGCCCGCGATTCTGGCCATGTCCGTGGCTGCGGCGGAGGTCTTACGCGAGAAAGGCATCCGAGCGGATTTTGTGGCGGGTCACAGCCTGGGAGAATATTCTGCCCTGGTGGCTGCCGGCAGTCTCTCGATCGAAGAGGCAGTGCGTTTGGTGCGCAAGCGTGGCCAGTACATGCAAGAGGCTGTCCCGGTTGGCCAGGGTGCCATGGCTGCGCTGCTGGGGCTTAACGCCACCGCAGTCGAAGAAGTCTGCCACGGGGCTGCGCAGGGGGAGGTGGTTTCTCCTGCCAATTTTAATTCCCCCGGACAAGTCGTGATCGCCGGCCATACGGGGGCCGTGGCGAGGGCCGTTGCATTGGCCCGAGCGCGTGGAGCCAAGGCCGTC
>JBEKUR010000122.1:0-17604 GCA_049514855.1 Terriglobia bacterium | reverse complement strand
ATCCTGGCGTTCAGTGTGGTCGGGATTTGCGGCAGTTACGGGGTCGCGTGGTTCGGCATGCGCGTCAACACGTTCGCCAATTCCCGCACGGCCTTTGCCAGCCTTCGGGGCAAGCCGTTTCCCGCCTTTCAGATCCCTGTCCAGGCCGGAATGAGTGTGGGCATGATGCTGATCTCGGTCGAACTCCTGATGATGCTCATCATCCTGCTCTACGTTCCGGGCGACTATGCGGGACCGTGCTTCATCGGCTTCGCCATCGGCGAGTCGCTGGGCGCGGCCGCGCTGCGTATCGCCGGCGGCATCTTCACCAAGATAGCCGATATCGGCTCCGACCTGATGAAAATCGTCTTCAAGATCAAGGAAGACGACGCGCGCAACCCGGGCGTGATCGCCGACTGCACGGGCGACAACGCAGGCGATTCAGTGGGACCGACCGCCGACGGCTTTGAGACTTACGGCGTGACAGGCGTGGCGCTCATCACCTTCATCCTGCTGGCGATTACCCCCTCGGTATTCCTGCCTGCTGGACTCACGATGCAGAGTGCCAGCCAGGCGCAGATAGAGGCTGCGAAAACTGTTGCCTCCCACGTGCAGGTGCAACTTTTGGTGTGGATCTTCGTGATCCGCGTCATCATGCTGGTGGCTGCCGCCGCGGCCTACTTCATTAACGGCGCCATCGCCAAGGCCCGGTACGGGAATGTGGACAAGTTTAACTTCGAGACGCCACTGACCTCGCTCGTCTGGATTACCTCCCTGGTTTCGATCGGGCTGACCTACGTGGCCTCGGCGTTGATCATTCCCAGCCTGGGCGACGATGCCTCGATGTGGTGGAAGCTCTCGACGATCATCTCCTGCGGCACGTTGGCCGGCGCCCTCATCCCGGAGTTGGTGAAAGTGTTCACTTCCACCGAGTCGAGGCACGTCAAAGAAGTGGTGGCCTCGGCGAGGGAAGGCGGCGCGTCGCTGGACATCCTGTCGGGCTTTGTGGCCGGTAACTTCGCCGCCTACTACTTGGGGCTGACGATGATGGTGCTGATGGCTATCGGTTCCTGGGTTAGCCTCCAGGGGCTGGGAAACTTCATGCTCGCAGCGCCGGTATTTGCCTTTGGTCTTGTGGCCTTTGGCTTTCTGGGCATGGGTCCGGTGACGATTGCAGTGGATTCCTATGGCCCGGTGACCGACAACGCCCAATCGATCTATGAGCTGTCCCTCATCGAGCAGGACCCGACCGTCGTGCGGGAAATCAAGAGGGATTACAATGTGGACGTGAACTTCGAGCACGCCAAGGACATGCTGGAAGCCGCCGACGGCGCGGGCAACACGTTCAAGGCCACAGCCAAACCGGTGCTGATCGGCACTGCGGTGGTCGGAGCCACGACCATGATCTTCTCGATTATCATGGCGCTCACATTGGGCCTCACGACGAACGTAGACAAGCTGTCGCTGTTGAATGCGCCGTTTGTCCTGGGCTTGGTCACTGGTGGGGCCATTATTTACTGGTTCACCGGGGCTTCGGCTCAGGCGGTGACTACCGGCGCGTACCGTGCGGTGGAGTTCATCAAAGCGCATATCAAGTTGGAGAGCGCGGAAAAGGCCTCGGTCGCCGACAGCAAGAAGGTGGTTGCCATCTGCACGCAGTACGCCCAGAAGGGCATGTTGAACATCTTCATCGCGGTGTTCTTCGCCACCCTGGCCTTCGCTTTCGTCGACCCGTTCTTCTTCATCGGCTACCTGATCTCGATAGCTACCTTCGGGCTCTATCAAGCCATTTTCATGGCCGACGCGGGCGCAGCGTGGGACAACGCCAAGAAGATTGTCGAAGTCGAGCTGAAGCAGAAGGGCACCCCACTCCATGACGCAACCATCGTCGGCGACACGGTGGGCGACCCGTTCAAGGACACTTGCTCGGTGGCATTGAACCCAATCATCAAGTTCACCACCCTCTTTGGGTTGCTGGCCGTCGAGCTCGCGGTCAAGCTGACCGCGACCAGCGGCAGTGGTCTGGCGCACGTATTGGCCGCGGCATTTTTCCTCGTATCGTATTTCTTCGTATACCGGTCGTTTTACGGGATGCGGATTCGCGGTGGCGCGGACGCTGATGTCGCCTCAGACGTGACAACGCCATGAAGGGAACAGGCAATAGCTGATTGGGAATAGGGAACCGGAACCAGGACCCCGCAACCTTTTCCGTATTGCTTGTTCCCTATTCCCTGTTGCCTGTTCCCTGTTCCGTACTCCCTATTCCCTAAAAACCCCGCGCGGTCCCCTTAATCCTTTTTGCCAGCTTTTCTATCTTCTCCGCCTTGTCGACTATGTCCAGTGAAAGGATATTCTCGTTGGACTTGTTGAGCTCTTCCTGCAGGGCCTTTGCGAGGTCAGCAAGCTCGCCGGCATCACGCTTCATCTTTTCGAAGTTGGCCTTCAGGAGGTCACGCTTCTGTTTTCCCGAGAGCAGTGACGGTGAGGATTCCTCGTTGGATTGCGCGCGGGGAACTGCCTGAGATGCTTCTGTGCCAACGGCTGGAGTTGTTGCCTCGGGATGCGAGGGGGACGCAGTTGCAGAGATGATACGAGGAACGCCCAGCATCCGTCCAGCGAGGGTCACAAAAAGCCAGAGCAGGATTGCAGTCCGGCAGAAAGATAATTTGCAGAAGAGAAGCGTCATCCAGATATCCTTAGCCATGGGTGGCGAAGATTACCCTCCGAGATCGGCCAGCGCCTTTTCCACGTCATCGAAGGCTGATTTCGACATCTCGCAGGCCAAAGGGTCCGTCGCAAGCCGGGCGTAAACATGCTCCCCGATTTTCGAAATCTCCAGCGTCTCACTCTGGTTCTTTTCGCCGAACTGCACCTTGAACCGATACGCGGGTTTGGTCAGCCCGAATGGTGCAAGGTCAGACCCCTTGGGAAACGTAGACGCCCGAAGGTCGCGGAGTCGAGTGAGCAAGGTATCCATCTTGGCGGCAGGAGTCGTCTTTGACCCTCCTCCAGTCTGCTTCCACTGATTGTCTTTTTGCAGGTCGAAGACGCTGTGGCCCTTGGGAGAGTCGATTTCCACCCGCTTCACGCCGAAGCTCGAATACGAGAACAAATCCTTGGTGCGCAACTCGGCGGGGTCTTTCTGGAATTCGGCCAGGGAAGTCGAATTGAGCGTGAAGACCGGCTGGAGCGCGGAGTTCACGGCAAAGTGACGGTCGCCCTCCTTGTCCTTCTTGCCGAGCCATAGCGTCTGCGTGCCGCCGGGAGCCGTCAACTGAAGCCGCAATTCCGGGGAGCCCAATCCATAAGCAGCTTGATTCTTCTTTTCCTCCGCGGCGATGGATTGCATGGTGAGGCCGCGCAACTGGCTGAGCAGGCCATCCACGGCAAAGCGGTCAGCGCGCACCGGGGGCGGCAAAACGAGATCCCAGATCCCTTCAGGATTCTTCTCCAGCGTCCACTTCTTCCCCTTTGAATCCACTTCAATCTTCCGAAGTTGGTCGGCCTCCAGCGTCAGGGCGCGCCGGTCGCGGAGGTCGAAGAGGGTCTTCTCGAGGTTTGATTTCAAGTAGCTCGCCAGAGTGACAACGCGCGGATTGCCTGCCACCTGCGCGTAGACCCCGCTGCTCGTAGGCGTGTCATCGCCAAGCAGAAGAGTGAACTTGGGCGGTTTGGAGTCGGTCGAGACTTCCAGGGAATAGGCGGGAGGATTAAGCCCGAATTCCTTCAAGTCTGAAGGGTGCGGATCGACGACCTCATCCACCGTGGCCGTAGTAAAGTTGTTGAGAACCGTGGAAAGCGTGCCCTGGTCGGCCGAAAGCTTCCTGGGTTCAGCAATCGCCCAGGTGCCCCCGTCGTGCTGGCAGGTCACGGCTTCGCCGTCGCGGGGCCGAAAGGTGATGGAGGTTATGTGCTTGCTGTCCAGGGCGAAGATTTTCTCTTCTTTCGGGGCTTGAAGCTTCGACGTTTGGCGGCTGGCGCGCTTGTCCAGATAGGTAAAGACTCCCCAGAGTCCGGCAAGGGCCACCAGCGCGATCAGCGTGTTTAAGTATTTCCTTCTCATCGGCGCTCCCACCAAACCATAGTACCGGCAACGATGATCAGGAGGGGCAATCCGATCACGCCTAGCCAGAGGACCTTGCTCATCTGCGCTGCGGTCATCGTCAGGTGCTGGGACTCCGGAGGCTTTGGCCGAACGGAAATCAGATCCACATCCGCCGAAAGCCAGTTAACCATGTTCATGAACAGGTCGCGGTTGGCCTGGAATCCCAGAAAGGCATTGGCGGGAAGAATGGAAGTGCCCAGGGCGATAAAGCGGCCTTCCGCCTTCTTCTCGCCCTCCCCGCTCAGCGTGCCCGAAACCGCCACCGTAAGCGGACCCTTGATGTCCTTCCCCGCGCGGAATGAAACCTGGTGCATATTGGGATTGAAATCAGCCACCCCAAAGCTTGCATCCGAAGTCTCACAGAAAGAATCTGTGGTCACACCCGCTTTGTATTCCTTCCCCACAGAGAACGACCGGGTGAAAGGAAACAGCGAGGCCTCGCGGACAATGGGCTGCACAATAGGGCTGGAGCCATACTTGAGGATGAGCGGCATGGTGGGCTCCGTTCCGAAAAGCTGCGCGACCGGATTCTCATCGATAACAAGGTCGTTCCGAACCGTCACATTCCAGCCGGCCAAAAGCTTCGATAGCTCCGGCAAGTCCACGGCCGGGTCGAGCATGAACATGGCCCTGCCCCCTCCGGCCACATACTTGCGGATGGTATCAACCTCCTGCGGAAGGTAGTCGGTCTTAGGCCCGGCGACAATCACCATCGAACAGTCCGGGGGAATCTCCATCTTCTGCATCAGGGTCACTGCTTTAGTCTGGTAATTCTCGTTCTCGAATTCCTTCTTGACCTTCGAGTAGCCGATGCGCTCCGAGTTCTCCAAGTCCCGCTCCCCGTGGCCCGCGAGGAAGCACGCGGTGCGCTGCCCTTTGAACACGCGAATCAAAGCGTTGCTGAGGGCTTCCTCCGTGTCGCTCTGGGCCTCGAAGTGGCGGTCACCCGCAGCCACCACAATCGTCCCATAGGTGCGCACGGCGTATTGCTTGGCGAGCGAGGGCTGCCGGTCAACGTCCACGTACCTTACGTTGAGGCGCCGCGAGGCCGAGGAGAACATGTTCAGCAGGTCACGCCGTTCCCCGAAGCTGCGTTCCCGGTCGAACACGTAAATGGTCACATCCTGGTTCAGGTTCTTCAGCAGTTTCACGGTCTGAGGTGCCAGGCTGTATTTCTTGTTCGGCGTTAGGTCCCAACTATGATCGTGACCGCTCACAAACCAGTTGGCGAGGCTGAGGATGGCGATGACGACCAGTGTATAGACGGCGAAATTCGCGCCTTCCAAGACTCGCCGCCCGCCGTGTCCTCCGAAATGGTCTTTGAAAGCCATGTTTACGGCCTCCCTTTCAGGGCTTCGACCGAGCGTGCCGTCATGAAGATTCCGAAAGTCACAACGGAGAGGTAATAGACCAGATCGCCCAGGTTGATAACGCCCTTCGAAAAATTGTCAAAATGCGTGGTCAGCGCCAGGTAAGCCATCACCCGGCCAACCGGGCCGCTCGAGTATGCCGTGACCCAGTCAAGCAGAAAGAGCAGAAGGAAAACGGCCAGCCCCACGGCGCCGGCAATAATCTGATTCTTCGTGAAGGTTGAGAACCACATGCCCAGAGCCAGCAAGGCGGCTCCGTAAAGGAGAAACCCCAGAGCGCCTGCCATTAACGGCTTGGCATTGGGGTTGCCATAAATGAACAGAACCGCGAAATAAATAAAAGTGATCACTTCGAGCACTGCGAAGAGGGCCAGCGCCCCGAGGAATTTCCCCAGGATGATCTCAAGGTCGGTGATCGGAGAAGTAAGCAGTAATTCGATAGTTCCGGACCGCTTCTCCTCCGCATAGAGCCGCATGGTAATGAGCGGGATCAGGAAAAGCAGCACCACCGTCATGACGCCAGCTAGGATGGGGCGAATGATGTTCTCATTCAGGCTCATCGGCGGCGCCCCCATGCCCCCCATCGCCTCCATTTGGAACGTCCGAGCCATGAAGAACGCCGTTGAACTGTAGAAAACATAGCCACAGATCACCGCATAGACGGTCATGACCAGGTACGCAATCGGCGAGTGGAAATAAGCTCGAAGTTCCTTGCCTGCAACAGCCAACATATTGCGCATGTGTAATTATCCTTTCGACTATCAATTGCTCGTGGTCCGTTGTCCGTGGTCCGTAGTCAGTCGTCCGTGATCTGTTTCCCGACGAAGACAACACTAGCCAAAGGAGTACAACTGACAACGGACCACGGACTACTGACTACTGGCGGCCGGCTCTTCACTGAGATCTTTGGTTGTAAGCTTCAGGAAGATGTCCTCCAAGCTCAGGCCGCTGGTCTTGAGTTCATAAAGCTTCCAGTGGGATTCCACAACGGCGCGTGCCAACTCGGCGCGCACGTCCTTACCTTTCTCCGCGTGCACCTCGTAGGTCACCCGTCCGTCGGAGGTGTCGCGCGGCTCCACCAGATTCACGCCTTCGACCCGCTGCAGCTTGTCCTTGACATCCGCCGCCAGACCCTCGACGGTCAGCAGGATGGTCTCAAATCCCTGCAGGCGGCGAGTGAGCTCGTCCGGGGTTCCCACCGCCACGATCTTGCCGGCATTGATCACCACCACGCGCTGGCAGGTCTTGGAGGCCTCGGGAAGAATGTGTGTGCTGAGGATGACGGTATGGCGACCCGCCAAGCCCTTGATGAGCTGGCGGGTTTCGATGATCTGTTTGGGATCGAGGCCCGCCGTCGGCTCGTCGAGAACCAAGACCTCGGGGTTGTGGATCAGCGCCTGGGCCAAGCCGACGCGCTGCCGGTAGCCTTTCGACAGTTTGCCGATCTGGCGGTTCAGCACGTCGGTGACTGCGCACCTCTCCGAGATTTCCGCCAGGCGGGACTTTAGCTCGCGACGCGATATACCCTTAATCCGCCCGACGAAGGCAAGGTACTCGGTCACGGTCATATCCGGGTAGACGGGAGGTGCTTCCGGCAGATAGCCCGTGCGGCGCTTGGCCTCCAGAGGTTCTTCCACCACATCGTATCCGGCCACGCGCACCCGGCCCTCGCTGGGCGGAAGATAGCCCGTAATGACGCGCATGGTCGTCGTCTTTCCCGCTCCGTTGGGGCCCAGAAAGCCGAGAACTTCACCCTTTTGGGCCTCGAAAGTTACGTCAGAAACGGCCAGAGTCGGCCCGTAGCGCTTCGTCAGGTTTTCAACTTCGATCATAGGAGATCCTTCCTCGCAGGGCCCAACCCGCCCGCAATCTCACACCAGGTAATTGCCTCACCACTGCTGACCCTCATGACGCATGGGTTCATGCAGTTGCCTCTGCCCTCCGGAATACTGCTGTGGCCCGTGCCGTCCCAGAACCGCGACTTATCACCCTGCTCCGGCCAGTCTCCAGGCACAAGCAGAAGCCTTCAAATATATAACGAATATCAAAAGGTGCACAAGGTTGCAAAGATGATCCCTTGCGGAAAGCGCTCAGTGGTGTGGTGCGCGCGCGGGCGGAGGCGGGACAACTCTTTCCAGTGCCTGCGGGGTGAATTGCTCCTCGTCCAAGCCCGTGTTGAAGTGTATTGCGTCAATGGTCAAGGTGGTTCGGGTGTTTTCCCGTACCGAACTAATCTCAACGCGCCTGGCGCCCCAAATCCCCGAAACCTTCTTCAACTGGCTGGCGTGGAATCTGCGCAAGAGCTGACCCTGCTGATCGTACATTTCGGCGTGCAGGATTACGGGAAGATCCTTGGCCACCCAATAGTAAACAAATTCATATTGCGAGCGGTCTGAGGCAATCGGTGTCGCCTCGATCTTGAAAGTCTTGTGGCCGTCGATGGTATCAACCTCGCTGAGGAAGCGGTAGGTGAAATCATCCAGCACGCGCTCGGCGACGTCTTCGTAGCTGAAATCACTGCCCGCAAAAGGTTCGGAGCGTTCGCGTGGCGCTACCCTGCGAACTCGCTGGATTGCCGGAACATAGAGCCATTGACGGTCGTTTTCTCCTCGCCGGTTGACCGAAAGCAGTGCAACACCGCGTATCTCCGGTGGATCGGTGAAACGCAGCAGAGTCTTGCTGTCACCAGGTGAACCCATCCGGTACAGGACAAACCGCTTCCGCTCGATCGCGCCGTGTTGGCCAAAGACCTGGAGTGTGGCGCGCAAGGTGGTGTCGCGGCTGTCGTCCTGCTGGTAGATTCTCTCCATGATCCCTCTGGCGGTAGCCGTCTGGGGAACAGCAGTTCTGGGCCCCAGGAGGAGGGCCATCAGAAGCAGGGCAAGATGGCACGACACGCCAGTTTCCCTACGCGCCAGCGAGGACCTACTCATATCCGATCGCCTCGACGACCTGCATGCGAACGGCGCGCCTGGCAGGCCACCAGCCAGCCAGGAGAGATGCCGCCACGACAAAGGGGAGGGACAACAGGACCAGAGGCCAAGGAAAGTAGAACGGGATGTGGTAGCCAGCCAGCGCGATCGACACGGCGTGCGTCAAGAACTGGGTGTTAAAGACCGCGGCCAATGCCCCCATAAGGACCCCCACAAGGGAGATGGCCACGGCCTCCAGCAGCACCAGTTTTCGGATCTGGGAACGCAGCCCGCCGATCGCCCGCAGGATGCCCATTTCGCGTCGCCGCTCCGAGACGGAAATGAGCAGGGTATTTATGATCCCGAGCATGGCAACCAGGATGGCGATGACCAGTTGCATGTAGTTGAGCATAAAGAACTGGTCCACCAGACCCGCCACCCAGCGCTTGAACTCGGCGTTGGTGTAGACGAAGGCATGCGTTGTATTCGAGGTGAATCGCTGGATCTCCTGTTTTACCTTGCCCGCGTCCGCGCCCGGCACCAGGTTGACATCGATAAAATCCACCGCGCTATCACCCCAGTACTTCTTGTAAAGCGCCCGCTCCATAAAGATCGTGCCTTTTTCTGAACGATAGTCATCCAGAATACCGAGAATCGGCCTCTCTATCGGGCCCGACGGGGTGTCAAGACGCACGTGGTCGCCCACGCCGAGCCCCCAGCGGGTGGAGAAATTCCGCGAGATTAGAACGGCTTCGCCCCGCGGCAGTCGCTCCTTCAAGCTCCTTCCATCCGCCCCATCAATGGCATCCTGTGCCCGGGCCAGAAAGCCATCCATTTCAATGGCCACGAGGGCTGGCGTATCGCCCCGATAGGGAACGGATGTAAACCGAATATTTTCCACGCGCTTAACCCCGGGAATGTTGGCGATCTGCCGGCCCAGTTCTTCGCTGAAATGGTACGTGGGAGACCGCATGAGCGTGGAGGTCGCCACAAACAGATCGGAGTTGAGCACCTCATTCATCCAACGATCGATCACGCGCCGGTAGCTCTGGATATAGGCGCCTGTAGAGAAGACGAACATAAGGCCGACCATCAACGCCCCAACCGTTGCAGAGCTGCGACGAGGCGACTGGATCATGGCATCGATAGCCAGGGCCCCCTCGGAACCCGCCGTCCAATCCATCAGTGGGCGCAGCGCCCGGGCCGCCCACTGAACCAATCTCGGCAGCAGCAGGGTAAGACCAAAGAGAATGCCCCCCGCATACACGAATTGAAACGTCAAACCAGCGCGGGGCGGAGACCAGCGAATCAGGGCCAGGCCCGTCGCCACCAGGAGCCCGCCCGCACCCATGCGGCGCCACCCGAGCACGGCTTCCGCTTGACGCGTCTCGATATTATGCAGTGCCAGCACGGGATCCAACTGTGACGCCGCCCGCGCAGGAAACCAAGCACCCGCGAGGGAAGCGGCAACCCCCAGCACAAACGAGGCCAAGGTGAAGCCGAGCTGGAAGGTAACTCTCTCAGGAGTGGACACGAGCCCGTAAGCAGCAGCAGCAATGGTTCCCATGACCCTGCCAGCGGCGCCCGCCAAGCAGTAGCCTCCGGCGATGCCGAGGAGCGAACCCAGCACCCCCATCAAGAGCGCTTCGGCCAGAAACATCCGGCGGATATTTCGCCGCTCGACCCCCACGGCACGCAGGATGCCGATCTCTTTCCACCGCTGATTGACCGCGATGGTGAAGGAGTTAAAGATAATATAGATGCAGACCAGCAGCGCGACAAAACTGCTGATCAACATCCCTACCCGCATGGCGGTGACAGCATTCTCTAATGCCTCGCCGCGGACTTCCGGGCGCAGGACGTCGACTCCCCCCGGCAGTCGCTCTCGCAGGCGCTGCTGAACGGTTTCGATGGGGACATCAGCGGAATTCACCAAGTCAACGCGGTCAAAATTGCGGCCGCGATTGAAGACGAGCTGGGCGGAATAAACGTCCATAACGGCGATGTTTCCGCCAAACACCTCCCCGATACCCACCGGCTGGAAAACTCCCCTGAGGGTGAACTCCTTCCGACCCTCGGAGGTAAACAGCGATAGCCGATCCCCGAGTTTAAGGGAATGGCGATCAGCAAAGGCGCGGGAGAGTAGGATGGAATTTGGCTGGGCAAGAAAGAGCAGCGGGTCAGCAATTTCCCTCCGGGAGCGGTCGAACTGGTAGTCCCGCAATTCCCGGTCGCCCGTCGTATCCACTCCCAGCACAAGCAGCCTGCCCTCGTCCCCGAATGAGGTGTCTGCGATGACCTCGATGACGGGCTCGGCAATGCGGACCCCCGGTGTGGCCCGAACCGTTTCAAGGACCTGTTCAGGTAATCCTGATTCGCCGGCCGTAACTTGCAGGGTTGCCTTCCCGGCGAGCTTCTCGACGGTCGATTTGAGAGAGTCGAGCAGGGTAGAATTGCCTGTGCGAATGGCGAAAAAGACGGCCACCCCCAGGGCTATGCCGAGCGTAGTGAGCGCCAGCCGCAGCTTGTGGGTCCGCCATTGTCGCAAGGTTATGAGCAATAGGGCTGGGAACATCATCTGCTTTCGGCACGCCCTCTCTCGCATCGCTCTTCTTTAATAATTTGTCCGTCACGCAAAGTGAGAATTCGTTCGCAGTACCCGGCAACTGAGGCGTTATGGGAGACCAGCAGCAGCGTGCAGTGTTGCTCACGATGCAGTTCGCCGAGCAGGCCAAGGATCTCTTCTCCCGCTGCGGAATCGAGATTGCCTGTCGGTTCGTCACCCAGCAAGAGACGGGGATGGAAGACCACCGCTCTCGCGATGGCCACCCGTTGGCTTTCACCACCGGAGAGCTCATTCGGGCGATGAGTGGCGCGCTCTTTCAGTCCCACTCGCTCGAGCATCGAGAAGGCGCGACGCTCCGTCTCACGCTTCGCGATACCCTGCAAGCGCAGAGGCAAGGCAACATTTTCGAGGGCGGTCAGGGTGGGCAGGAGATTGAATGTCTGAAAGATCATTCCGATCTTCTCGCGCCGCATCCGCGTGCGTGCGTCATCACTCAGTTCCGAAAGCACGGCGCCGGCAACTGTGACCGTGCCCGTTGTGGGCTCATCCAAACCGCAGATTAGGTTGAGGAGGGTCGACTTCCCGGAGCCCGAGGGGCCCATCAACGCCACTCGCTCCCCCGGGGCAACATGCAAGTCGACATCACGCAGCGCCCGTACCTTCCTGTTGCTTCCGTAATTCTTTGAGACATCCGTCAATCGGATCATGGGAATTTACCGGGATGGTCAGTAAAGATTCTCTTGACGCAATTCTTTCAGACTCTTGCCAATCGGATCACGGAAGGGGCAAGTCGCAAGTTATTGTTTGCGATCGAGCTCGTCCAGCTTGACCCAGAAGTCAGGGCGCGACAGGCGGCACCGCGCCGAGGGGCGGGCGTATAGTTCGCTCCCCGCCATGGCTTCCCAGATCTCGCGCAGCGGCTGGCGCCGGATGTTGCCGAAGGAATGGGGAGTGAAGTCGCAGGGTGAGACGTCGCCGTTGGCACGAAGATGCAGTTGCACCATGGCCGCCGGGCAGCCCTCGGCGACGCAAGGGTACGCGATGCTGGCAAACATGGTCTGGTGGATGATACGCGGGTAGTCGGACTTCTCCGCATACTTGCGGCGGAACCCCACGATCTGTGCGGCTTCTTCGTCGGTTAACAAGCACTCGCGCTGGCCGCTCAAGCGGCCGGTCGGAATTACGTCGAACAGGAAGACCTCGAGCACTTTCAGGTCGCGCGCCAGATCCATCAGCGTGTCCATCTCTCCGCTTTGCATCTTCTCCCGGGTTACGTACGTCGAGATGCCGGTAAGGATGCCGGCCTCACGGCACAATTGCAGGCCGCGGGTGGCCTTTGCGAATAGCCCCGGACGGCTGCGGTTTTGGTCGTGGCAGGCCGGGTCGGGGTAGTCAAGACTGACAAACACGCCATACAGTCCGGCGGCTTTGAGCCTGGCCACGCTATGCTCCCGCAGGAACTCCCCGTTGGAAAAGATGGTGCAGACGCTCCGCGACCGGTCCACCGCCGCGATGAGGTCGTAAATCCGCTCGAAGAGCAGCGGCTCACCGCCGGTCAGAATCACGCAGGTGGTCCCCAGGTCGAGAGCTTGGCCCACCGCGCTCTTGAGTTCGTTGTAGTTGAGCGCATGACCGTTGCGGGCGGTCGCCCCCTGAAAGTCCACCGCCGAGCAGTGCGCGCAATCGCACTGGCAGTTGTACGTGACCGCCATGGTGATGACGTGCGGCGTCCGGGCGGTTACCATGGCCCCGGCCTTGCTGCTGTGCACCATGTTGTCCACGATCAGCCGTATTCTCCTGCGTGTTACCGGCGATCCCATCGGCGGGCTCACCAGCGAGAAAGCCTTGTGGCCACCTGCGACTTCCGCCAGCGGCTTGCCGCCGGCGTAGTAGTCCTCCTGAGCGTGCCGGTAACGCTCCATGCTGTTTCGAATCGCACTTCGCTGCCAGGATTTTAATGGACCACCCATAACGCGCCTCCAAAAGGGCGCAGTATATCATCCTTGAACCCGGCTTAAAACTGCTGATTTCAGGGGCCGAGAGACTTCAACTTGCTCTGTCAGGCACCCCCGAGCGTTGTTTTGTGTTCCCACTCCACGGTTGATGCGCTACGATTTAGGAGGAAGAGATGGCAGGTCGTTGAGACCTCGAAGCGAATTGAAGAAATGTGAACATGAGCGGTGCTGAAGTTTCACGAAACGGAGGCTGGCATGCTTCTCAAAGATCAAGTGGCGCTCATTACCGGCGCATCAAGCGGCATTGGCCGCGCCACGGCAGAAGCCATGGCGCGGCAGGGGGCGCGAGTCGGAGTTAACTATTGCAAGAATCAAGTAGGGGCGGAACAGGCGGCGGAAACCATTCGTAAAGCAGGGAGCGAGGCGCTGGTCATCCGCGCTGACGTCACCCGCAACGCCGATGTCCTCACCATGGTGGAAGTGGTGCGCAAAGAGTGGGGGCGAATCGACATCCTGGTGAATAACGCCGGAGATTTGCTGGCGCGGCGTACGCTTGCCGACATGACCGAAGAATACTGGGACCAGATCATGGCGCTCAACCTGAAGAGCGCGTTCCTGTGTGTCAGAGCCGTGTGGGAGGGGATGGCGGCCCGGAAGACTGGATGCATCATCAACGTCAGCTCCATCGCCGGGAGGAATGGTGGGGGTCCGGGTGCCGCCGCCTATTCTGCTGCCAAAGGAGCACTCCTGACGTACACCAAGAGCCTTGCCAAGGAACTTGCGCCGCACGGGATCCGCGTGAACGGTATCGCGCCGGGTGTGATCGCCACGCCCTTTCATGAGCGTTACAGCCCCGGCGAAGTCTTTCAGAGATTCATCGCATCAATTCCCTTGGGTCGCGCGGGTACGGCGGAGGAAATCGCGGAGGTCATCGTGTTTCTAGCCTCACCCGCCGCCAGTTTCATCATTGGCGAGACCATCGAGGTCAACGGCGGAATGCTGATGGATTGAGAAAGGCAGTTAATAGTCGATAGTCGAAAGTTTGCAGCCACTCAGACCGACGCCAGGAACTCTTGGATGTCGACAAGCACCTTCTGAAGCATCTCCGACGTGAGGCGTCCGGTTTGGGTATTCTGCTGGCTGGGATGGTAGGAGCAGAAGAGTCGCGGCAAGCCGCCCGGCAACGAGAAACTCGCGCCGTGGGCGAATTTGAGTGACGAGCGGCGCGGAAAATCCTCCCGCTGCGACGCCACCACCCGCACATAAGTCTCAAACGCGATCCTACCCAGGACGAGGACGGCGCGAACTCGAGTGAGCAGCCGCAGTTCCGCTTCGAGGTATGGCTGGCAATTCCGCGCCTCGGAGGGCAGCGGTTTGTTTCTTGGAGGCGCACACCGTAGCGTAGCCGTGATGTAGCAGTTCCGGAGCTCCAGACCGTCATCCCTGGAAACAGAAGTGGGCTGATTCGCCAAACCGGCCTCGTAAAGCCCACGGTAGAGAAAGTCCCCCGAGCGGTCGCCTGTAAACATCCTTCCCGTGCGGTTGCCGCCGTGAGCGGCCGGCGCAAGGCCCAGGATCAGCAGTTCCGCGTTGGGATCGCCGAAGCTCGGATTCGGCTTTCCCCAGTATTCCCAATCCCGGTACATCCGGCGCTTTTCTCTCGCTACCTCTCGGCAATAGCGCACAAGCCGGGGACATCGTTTGCAAGCGATGATCTGTTTTTGGAGCTTTTCAAGTTGGCGCGTAGAATCCATCACACCTCGTGTGATTCCTCGAGCTCCCATTATGACATGCCCATCCCCCCTGACCAACCTCCCCGGAGCCCGGGTAGTGATCTCATTTGGAATGGGATCCATTTCGAAACGCCCGTGTCTTGCAAATGACACCGGCACCGGAGCGCGAATCCCTTTCCTGCGTACAACATCTAATTCCTTCTGAGAGGGTCTCTTTCAGCAACCTGCTAAAGGGACCAAGGAGACGAAAATGGGAAGCATTATGAATGTGCAGCAGGGCGACTGGCAGAATGTGGAATCGAGCACCAAGCCGGTCTTGGTAGATTTCTGGGCGGAATGGTGCGCGCCCTGCCGCCTGCTGGCGCCGACGTTCGAGAGACTCGCTGCGACTTATGGTGACGAAATCAGTTTCGCCAAGGTCAATGTTGACGAACTCCCCGAGTTGGCCGGCCAGTATGGTATCCGTTCGATCCCTACTCTGTTGCTGTTGCGCGAGGGGAAAGTCGTCGAAGAGCTTGTAGGCGCTCGACCCTACCACGACCTGGCGCGCGTATTGGACGGGTACGTGACTGCCACTGAAAAGTTGCAGCCACGCCTGGTTCGCCTGGCGAATTAATCCCGAATTCGTAAGTTGAAGTCGTCTGTCATCCTGAGCCCGCCGTGCTTTTCGGCGGGCGAAGGATCTGCGGAGTTGTTTTTTGCAACCACAGGGGCGCGCAGGAGCAGCGCGCCCCTTGGCCGCGCTATAGCACTAAAGGCCATCTTCTTCTCCTGCCGCGAAGATTTTGCGCGTTATGTAGGGCCGACGCTTGCGTCGGCCTTGGCCGGGGCAAGCCCCGGCCCTACAAGACGCGTTTGGTTGCGGCTAAGGGCCGCGCCGTGCCTCGGTGTCTCTGTGGTGAGAAGTTCTGGACGGCGCCACCCCGCTGATTTACCCATCTCACCAGCGCGCGCATTCCGATGAGGCCAGCCGCCCCCGCCCGCCAGTCGTGATTCCCTGTTATACGGACCGGTGCGGGGCCTTACTTGGGTCAATATGAACAAGAGTTCTACGGCTTGGGCAGAAGTTGATGAGTGCATCTTCATGTGCAGTGATGTACAATTCAGCTAGCTTTTCTTGGAGGCCGAGTGCATGAAGACCGTCACTTTCACCGAGTTTCGGAAGAACGCGTCGGAGGTCCTGGATCTCGTCGAGAACGGGGAGAGCATTCGCGTCCTTCGCCACGGCAAAGCAATTGCCAAGATTGTTCCGGCAGAGTTGCGCGAGGCCAAACCCGCCTGGAAGCGCCCTGGCCTGCGCTTGATCGCGTCCGGGGCTTCGCTCAGTAGGGCCGTGCTGGAGGAAAGGCGGTCGTCACCGTGAACGTTTTTCTCGACTCGTCGGCGCTGGCCAAGCGGTATATCCAGGAGCCCGGCAGCGATCGCCTGGAAGAGATTCTATTCTCGGCATCGTCTTTAGGGGTTTCTGTGATCTGTGTTTCGGAAGTCGTATCGGCGCTGTGCCGGCGCCGCCGCGAGAGGAAGCTGTCGCCGCAAGAGTACCTAAAGGCCAAGCAGGCGCTCTTCGAGGACATCGAAGACGCGAGCGTGCTCAACGTCACGGAGCAAATCATGGCACGCGCCGTCGAGCTTCTGGAGCGCTGGCCGATACGCTCGTCCGATGCGCTTCACGTAGCCTCCGCCGCCGAGTGGTCCGCGGAATTATTCGTTTCGGGAGACGAAAGGCAATGCGCAGCGGCGCGGGCTTATGGCCTTCAGGTGGAGGAATTGCCTGTCGGTTAAGCGAAGCCGTTATGGAAAATAGAAAGCGGGAGGGCCGAGCACTCCCCTACCTTTTCGGCTCCCACTTCACAAAGAATTCCTTGATGCTTTCGTAGCTCATGTGGCGGGCGTCAGCGAACTGGCCCTGGTCCATGGCATAGAGGAGCTTGCCGCCGGGGTCCAGCACCGCCAGCGCAGGAATCCCGTGCTTGAGGGGCACGTGATACTTCTCGCCGATGTCCTGGTTCTTGTTGAACCGGCCCACATCAACTTTCACGACCTCATAACTCGTGGCGATCAGAGCGGCCAATTCTTCCTTGTGCATCTGCGCATCCAGGGCGCGGCAATCCCCACACCAATTGGCGCCAAAAACCAGGATGACGTTCCTGTTGGCTTTCGAGGCTTCAGCGATCGCTGCCGTGATCTGCTGATGTGCGTCCGCCTTCTCATCATAAGGCGGCTGGTCAGCGGCGATGGTCACGCCGGCCAGGAGGACAAGGGGCAGGAATCTCAGAAAATCTTTAGGGCGAAGCATGGTCTCTCCTTTCAGCTCCATGATACGTCTAATCGGGACCTCCAGTCTCCCTGTTTGGGAGCGGGCCTGCCTGGTCGCTGTATGGGGGACGCGCATGGACGCCCCTGGTAAACGCTTGTTGTGGGCGGGTACAAGCGCCCCTACATAAGACCCAACGGTTGTGGTAGCATCGCAAGGTAATGGGGGCTGCTTACATTCGGCGCCCTGGAGTGAAGGCCTTGAATGAACCATACGCCCGACAACCCGCTTCCAGGTTTCGTTTTGAAGAAATCCTTTACGAAAAGAAAGACGGAGTGGCTCGTGTCACTCTGAACCGCCCGGAGGTGTACAACGCCTTTTCCGCGCAAACCCTGCGGGAGCTGGTCGAAGCCTTTCGCGACGCCTCCTGGGATGATTCCGTGGCGGTGGTGGTCTTGACCGGGGCCGGCGACAAGGCCTTCTGTTCCGGCAGCGACGCGAAGGAGTTTGCGCAGCAATTCCTGCGCCGCCCGCGAAATTTCTGGAAGTACCAAGGCTTGCTTCTGGAGGCCCTGGAGCTTTTCCGCCACGTCGGCAAGCCCACCGTGGCCCGCCTGAACGGCGTGGTTGCAGGCGCGGGCAACGACTGGAATCTGGCCGCCGACCTCGCCATCGCGGCCGACCACGTGCGTTTTATCCAGGTCGGCACGCGCGTGGGTCTGGTGGAAGC
>JBEKUR010000121.1:0-17731 GCA_049514855.1 Terriglobia bacterium | reverse complement strand
GCCCCTCGAGCAACAGGCGCGCATCCCGCACCGCTTCCGCGTAACGTTCCGTCGTAGTCAGGCCTTCCACGCACGGACCAAGGCAGCGCTTGATGTGATACTGAAGGCAGGGCCGGGGATGGTACCGGGTCAAGTCGACGTTGCAGGATGGGACAAGAAAATGGCGATGAATGAAATCCACAATGCGATAGGCGAGGTTGGCCGGAAAATACGGGCCGTAGTAGATTGAGCCATCTTTCTTTACTCGCCGCGTGACATATACACGCGGGAAGCGCTCCTGTACAGTGAGCTTGATGAAGGGATACGACTTGTCATCTCGGAGCAAAATGTTATAGCGCGGCTTGAACTGTTTGATGAGGTTGTTCTCCAGCGCCATCGCCTCCCGCTCATTGTCCACGAGGATGGTCTCGAGGTCCTCTGCCACCTCGAGCATGCGATCCCGCTTTTCATCCCCCGGACGCGACTCCTGAAAATAGGAGCGCAGGCGGTGGCGAAGTGACTTCGCTTTGCCAACATAAATGGGCCGGCTCGTTTCATCCTTGAAGATATATACCCCGGGCTGGGCAGGCAGGACTTCGGCTTTTTCGACCAGCTCGGGATTCACCAGCTCCTCCTGAGGTTATTATCCGCCCGCGCTGAGCTTTGTCAAAGACCCAGTTCCGGTTTGGAGTGCTGATAATTCCGAGCCACGGGAAAGATGGCCGGGCCTGGAGACTGGCGTCAAATACCCGTGCCACGCTGCGGCGGCTGGTACTGGTGTCATTTGCGAGACATGGGCGCTCGAAGTCGCAGTCATTCCCGCGAAAGCGGGAATCCACTCCGCAAGTTTTCGGAAATAGGCTGTCTACAGACTGGATTCCCGCTTTCGCGGGAATGACAGGCGTTTCGAAATGGATCCCATTCCAAATGACGCCACTACCCGGCGGCTTGGAGTATTGACACCTTACCGAGTGAAGCGGGAGAATGGTTACTATGCGGTGGATCGTAGGCACAACACTGGTGCTAATCCTCGTATTGCACACGGGCGGACCTCTCGTTTGCGCCCAAAAGCAGCAAGCGCGACCTGCTGATGTTGAGCCCGTGCGCTCTTATGTTTCCCCCTCGGCATTGAAGTCGGTGGAGATTGGCGATTATTACTTGAGGAGGAAAAAGTTGAATGCCGCGCTGAGCCGATTCCAGGAGGCGCTGAAGACCGACCCGCATTATGCGCCCGCCTACCGGGAGCTGGGAAAGGTCTACGAAGGAATGGGACACCCGCAGAAAGCGCTGGAAGCATATCGGAAATACTTGGACGAACTTCCCTCCGCCCAAGCCGTTCGGGAAGCCAAGCGAACACACAAGGCCATTGCCCGCCTGGAGAAGCAACTTCCCTCGGGAGGAAAATCGTCGGGCAGCCAATCGACTCGGCAGTAGCGGCTCACTCGGCAGGGCTTGCAGCCTCGGAGTCCAGGTACTCCTGCAGGATCCGGGCGGCCTGTTCCGCATCCTCTTCCCGCACCAGCAGCGAAACATCCAGCACCGGCAATAGTTCCGCGGAGGTTTCACCGGGCACCAGGGAAGGAATGCCCTGGGATTGCAAGATGTTCCTGGCCACATCGGCGTCCAGCAAGGCGGTGGGGCCGGTGAAGACACGGACGGTCACGAGCTTGGAGTCCCCAGAGCCGGCACTTTGTGTTTGGGGCGGCGTCTCAGGCGGCGAGCCGGGCGCGAGTTGCGCACCACAGTCTTCGCACGTGGTTGTTCGTTCCACGTATTCCGTCAAGCAGTTTGGGCAATAGGGCATAGCCGGAAAAATCCCTCCAAGGCTAGTATAGACCCTTCTTTCAACAAAAAACGGAGATCAGACATGACCATTACACGTCCGGCAAAATTGACGCACAATCGAGTGGCAAGATACCTTGCGCTCTGTATTCTCATGGTTGCGACCGGTCTGCTCGGCGGCCGATACCTGGCCGAGGGACCCCGGTACGACCTCCTCATTATCAACGGCCACATCCTCGATGGCAGCGGAAGCCCATGGTTTGAAGGTTCAGTCGCGGTAATGGACGGAAAGATTGCCGCCATCGGCCGACTCCCGAACGCGACGGCGGGGCGCGCGATCGACGCTCGAGGATTGACCGTTGCCCCAGGTTTCATCGACCTTCACAGCCATTCCGACTACACCCTTCTTGTAGACGGAAAAGCGGAGAGCAAGATCCGCCAGGGAGTGACCACTGAAATCCTGGGCGAGTCGGAATCAGCAGGCCCCATCCTGGGCCCCGCCGTGCCGGAGTTTGACAAGGAGATGACTCGCTATGGTCTGACGAGAGACTGGACAACTTTGGGCGAGTACTTCGCTCGCCTGCAACGACAAGGGACCTCCGTCAACATCGCCTCCTACGTGGGGAGCGGCCAAGTGCGCATGGACGTGATGGGCAATGTTGACAGGCCTGCCACCGCCCTCGAGATGGAAAAGATGAAAGAGTTGGTCGAGCAAGCCCTGCACGAAGGCGCTATCGGCCTTGCCTCAGGGTTGATTTATCCCCCCAACTCCTTCGCGACCACGGCTGAACTTATCGAGCTTGCTAAAGTGGCCGCAAGATACGGCGGCATTTACACCAGTCATATCCGAGGCGAGGGGGAGCATTGGAAACGAGCTATCGACGAGGCCATCGAGATCGGCGAAAAGGCACGCCTGCCCGTTCATATCCTGCACTTCAAAATGGACGGCCAGGCGAACTGGGGGAAAATGGCAAAACAAATTGGCGAAGTCCAGGCGGCGCGCGACCGCGGCGTGGACATCACCGTGAACCAATACCCCTACATCGCCTCGATGACAGGGCTCGAAATGTGCATCCCGTCCAAATATCTCGAGGGCACCTCGCAGCAAGTGGTGGAGAGATTGAAGGACCCCAAAGTGCGCTCGGAAATCCGCCAAGCCATCGCCAGCGGCCTGCCGGGCTGGGAAGACAACGAAGTGAAAAGCGTGGGTGGCTGGCATGGTGTTCTGGTGGCTTCGCTGCAAAAGCCCGAGAACAAACGGTATGAAGGAAAGCGCCTGGATGAAGTCGCAGAAGAAATGCGCAAGGATCCGCTGGATGCTCTGTGCGATTTGCTGATTTCCGAGGGCGGCTCCGCCGAGGCCGTCTACTTCGGCATGAGCGAGTCCGATGTGGAGCTGGCCATGAAACAGCCGTGGCTGGGCGTGGGCTCCGATGGCGTTGCCGTTAGCCCGGCAATGACCTTCATGGGTAAGCCGCACCCGCGGTTCTACGGCACTTTTCCGCGCGTGCTGGGCGTTTATGTTCGGGAGAAAGAAGTCCTGACGCTTCCCGACGCCGTCCGCAAGATGACCTCATTCCCTGCCCAAATCACCGGCCTTACGGATCGCGGCCTGCTGCGGCCCGGCATGGCGGCGGATATTACAATCTTCGACCCCAAGACAGTGAGCGATAAGGCCACTTTTCAAAATCCTCTGCAATATCCAGTGGGAATTCTCTACGTCGTCGTGAATGGCGTGGTCGTTATCGACCAGGGGCAACATACGGGCGCAAAACCCGGACGCGTGCTCTACGGGCGCGGTGGGCAGACATAACGGAACGCGCGCCTTGTGGCCTGGAGGTGTTCCGGCGGGAAAGTTCCGCAGGGAAGGGCGCCGATTCTGAAATGGACTGGAAGGAGCAGCGCATGTTATGCGCGGCAGCGGCTGGCGCTCGCGCGACGCATTATGCCACCTGCGCCACGAGGTCACCAAGGACGGATTGTTCCCGGCCCTAGGGCTGGTTCTTCGCCAGCGTGGCGATCGAGTATCACTCGTATCGCAGAGCGGTGGTGGGCTCGACGTGTGCCGCGCGAAAGGCGGGAACCACGGTGGCGACGATCGCCGCCGCGAGCAGAACTGCGGAGACGGTGACGAACGTCAGCAGATCCGTGCCGCTGATGCCGTACAGGAGGCTGGCGGTGAAGCGCCCCAGGCCCAGAGCGATACTGAGTCCGATGGCAAGCCCAACGCCGGTCAGGGCGAGGCCCTGTCGCAGGACCATTCTCAGCACAGTGCCGGGCCGGGCGCCCAGCGCCATGCGGATGCCGATCTCGCGCGTGCGGTGGCGCACCGAATAGCTCATCACGCCGTACAGGCCGATGGCCGCCAGGGTCAGGCCGACCGCGCCGAATATCCCGAGCAGCAAAGCCGAGATACGCGGTAGAAGCAGCGATTTATCCACGTGCTCCTGCATCGTCTCGGTGTTGAAGACCGCCATGTTGGAATCGAGCGCGGCGATCTGGTCACGCACCGGCCGAGCCAGTCGTTGCGGGTTCACGGACGTCTTGACGATGGTTGAAATCCCGAAGAAGCTGGCGACCTTTTCCGGGGCCGCCTCGAGAAACAGATAGGCGCAATTGACTGGCCCCTCGCCCAGCGTGAGCGACTTGGAGTTTCGCGCCACACCAATCACGGTGTAGAGGGTCTTCTCCGCGCGCATCAGGCGGCCGATGGCGTCCTGGTTGGGGAACAGATGGCCAGCCATCGTCTCATTGATGATGGCCACGTTTTGGTCACCGGTCTGGAGGTTGAAGTCGCGGCCGCGCAGCAGGGGAATGCCCATGGTCTGGAAATATCCGCTGCCGACGCTGTAGACGTTGGCGTTGGCGGTTTGTTCGGGGCGGTCCTTGGCGGCGTCCACGTTAAAATTGTAGGTCGTGCCGCCGATGCTGAGCGGAACGCTATCCAGAAAACTTACCGAATGAACTCCCGGTAGCGCCGACACGCGCTCGCGAAGCTGCGACAGAAACTGCACAGTTTTTTCGCGCGAGTAATTGTGGAGTTTAGGGTCCACCGTCATCACCAGGATGTTGTCGGGCTTGAAGCCGATGTCGATCGAGGAGGCGTTTCCGAGGCTGCGAAGAAAAAGGCCGGCGGTCGCCAGCAGCACCAGTGACAGCGCGACTTGCACCACCACCAGCGTGTTGCGCATCCCGGAGCGCCCGACGCGGCCAAAGACCGCCGACTCATTCTTGAGAGCTCCCACCAGGTCCGGACGCGTGGCCCGCAGCGCCGGAACCAGCCCGAACAGCAGAGCCGTCACCACTGACAGGACGACGGTGAACGCCGCAACGCGCATATCCACGGTGAAGTCGAACACCACCGGGAAGGGCAACGGAAGCCGGAAGCTTGAGATGGCGCGTGCCGCGACCGCCGCGAGCAGGAAGCCGACCGCCGCGCCGGCCAGCGCCAGCAGGAAGCTCTCGGTGAGCAGTTGACGGATCAGTTGGCGGCGACCGGCACCCATCGCCAGGCGGATAGCGATCTCCTTCTGCCGCCCGCTCGCTCGAGCCAGTAGCAGGTTGGCGACATTGGCGCAGGCCACCATCAGCACCAATCCGACCACGACCATCAGGACAGCCATCAGGCTGAACGCGGGGGTCGCCGAGCCGGCGATCAGCCCGCCGGCGGTTTGAAGGGTTATGGTTTCGTGCCGCTTCTCGTCCTTGCGATAGGTGTCGTCAATGCGCTTCTTGACGAGGTTCACCGCCGCCACCGCGTTGGCACGACTGACTCCCGGCTTGAGCCGCGCATTGAGCGTCAGCCACTGATTGTCCCGCTTGGTCCTGCCCCCTCCGTCCGTCGCCAGGTCGGGCATGATTTGTTCCGCCATGGCGAGCGGTACCCAGAAGCCGGAGACGATGCCGCGGTCGGTACCGTAGAACCCTGCCGGCGCAACGCCCACCACGGTGTAACGCTGCCCATTCAGCACCACGCCGCGCCCGAGGATGCCCGCATCCGCGCCGAAGCGCCGCTGCCAGAGATTGTGGCTGAGCACTACCACCTGGTCGCGGCCCATCACCCGGTCTTCTTCCGGGAAGATGGGACGGCCAAGCGCCATGTTCACACCCAGGATGGAGAAATAGTTGCCGCTCACCGCCTGTCCCCAGACGCGCTCGGGCTCGCCTGTTCCCCCCAGGCTGGCGGGAATCAGCGGAAAGTGCGCGGCGACGCCGCCCTCGAAAACGTCGGTGGTCTGGTCGCGATAGTCCATGTAGTCCGGGTAGGACATGGACTCGCCTTCCGAGAACATCACCATCCGCCCGGGATCCTTCACCGGCAGCACGCCCCAGAGCAATCCGTTGGCGACGCTGAAGACGGTGGCGTTGGCGGCAATGCCCAGGGCGATAGAAATGATGATCACCACTGTGAAGCCGGGAACTTTCACCAGGGTTCGAATGGCATAGCGGACATCCTGCAGCAGCGTCTCCATCGACGGCCTCCGTTGGGCGAGTGGGCGCCATAGCGCTTAACACATGGAACGAAAACCCTCGGCAAAAAGTTCCTTTGGAACTTTGGCTCGTCTGACTAAAGCCGCGAGGGGCACAGCGCAAGAGATGATGCAGTGCTCATCCTCAGAACGACGGGGCGACCGTCAGGCTGACGGGTAACGCCCTAAGGCATCGCTGCCGAAAACTCACAAAACATGCCAACGAGTTAACAGCCGGCGCAATCATCACCGCCGAGCCTGGCAGCCTCAGAATCCGTCAACCGCACCCCACTTCGAACTAACAGCGAACCCGCAGGCAAGAGACGAGCCCCCCTTTGGAGTGCGGCAGCTTGCTGCCGCACTCCAAAGCGATCTACGGCAGGGGTGTGAAGATCGCTGCCCACCCACCGCCAGGCGCTAAGTGGATATTGAGCTTGTCGTTCAGCTTCACCCGCTTTGTGCTAATGGCCAAGCTGGTGCCCACCGAATCCGCATCCGGGCCATCGGAGAAAATCTGAGCTTCGTATTCACCTTTGCCAAGGAAATCCAGAGGTAACTCCAAATCTCGAGCCTCCCAGTTGGTCATGCTTCCCAGAAACCACGCGTCGCCATGCTGGCGGGCCACGGTGATGTACTTGGCCGGTTCGCCGTTCAAGACCTTGGTATCGTCCCAAACGGTCGGGACCTTATCCAGGAACTCCATGCCGGGGTTGTGGTCATAGGCCTCGGGATAATCGGCGAGCATGACCAGCGGGCTCTCATACACGACGTACATGGCCAACTGATGGGCACGGGTTCCTTGCGACATGGGCTCGAGGTTGCGCGCCACGAAATGGCCGCGCGCCGCGTTGTTGAAGGCGCCGGGAGTAAAGTCCATCGGCCCGGCAAGCATTCGGGTGAAGGGAATGGTGACGTCATGCTCCGGGGTAACGCGGTCGCTCCACTTGCTGTACTCCATGCCCATCACCCCCTCGCGGGTGAGAAGATTGGGATATGTTCGCCGCAAGCCGGTGGGCTTGTAGGCGCCATGAAAATCCACCACCAAGTGATGGTCGGCGGCCTTTCGGACGCACCGCTCATAGAAGTTCACCATCTCCTGATCGTCGTGGTCCATGAAATCGACTTTGATTCCAGCGGCGCCCCATTTCTCATAGAGCGCCATCGCCTCGTCCATCTGTTTATCCAGCGCGCTCCAGAATAGCCAGAGCAAAACTTTCACACCCTTCTGTTTGCCGTAGGCAATGATGTCAGGGATATCCACTTCCGGGACGTGATGCAGGATATCCAACGCATGCGTGTAATCCTGCGCCGGGTACCACCCTGCATCAACCAGCATATATTCCAGGTGGTGCTCTGCCGCGAAGTCAATGTAATGCTTCATGGTGGCCGTGTTCATGCCGGGCTTGAAATCCACGTTCTTGGCAAAGCTTCCTGACCACCAATCCCACGCGGACTTACCGGGCTGGATCCAGGAAGTGTCCGTGAGTGCGCAAGGTGCACTCAAATCGAGCACGATATAGTTACTCTCAATCAGTCCCCCAGGCCGCGAATTGATCAAAAGGACTCGCCACGATGTGGTCTTGGGTGTGGAACCAATCACCACCTGATCCATGCGATCGCGCGTGGGCGAAAGTTTGCTGAGCAGCGCGTTCTCCACACCCGGCACGCCGCCCACATACATTCCTGAATAGTCCGTCAGGTCCGCTTCCAGCAGGCCAACCCAGGGGCCACCTGGAATCTCCACCAACAAAGGCAAGTTGATGATGGAGGAAGGCCTGATCTCATTGAGGCTGATGTGCCGGAACTCACCCTCATTGGAGGTATTGAATTTCCCCATATTGAGCGCGAAGGCGGAGGAATCTTGGGCGAAATAGAAACCCGTGTTCTCCGCCGCCAGCACGAACTTGCCCAGGGCCGCCTGCTGCGGAAGGAAGTAACGGAAAGCCAGGCCTTCGTTGAAAACCCTGAAGATCAGGTCAAATCGGCGATTCGGCGCCTGGCGTTCCTCGAGTGAAATTGTGAGCTGGTTGTAATTGTCGGGAATCTCGCGTTTCACTCCGAAGGCATTTTCCCAAACGCCATGCTGGGACTGCCGATGCGTGCCGGCAATTTCAAAATCGCGATCCATGGGCCGCGATCCCACAAAGTCCAATCCCAGGGGAGAATCTTTAAGAACCTGAGCCCCCTTGTAAGAAACCCGATAATAGGCGCGCGCGCCGGGCAGATAGGGCTGCGGATTGGCCTTCAGTTCAACTTCAACCTTGATCTTGCCATCCGGAGACGTCACGGCGAGCGGTTCCGACCCGAAAATCAAGCTGGGAGCAATCATTGAAATACCTGACAGCAGAGAAGTCATGAGGACAGTTACCAATCTTGTTCGCATCAGAAAGACCTCCTCGAGGTTCAAGCAAGGGCTGCTATTTTCCAACTGCTCGCGAGAACTTGCAAGCGTGATGTGGGCGGTGAGGCAACGTCTGTCACTGTCATTCCGATCCCGCAGTCGCGGGAGAGGAATCTCGCTCTGCCTGTGGCGCATCGGAGATCAAGGTGACCTGCGAGAGAGCTGGAAAAAGGAGCAGAGCGAGATTCATCGCGGAGTTTACCCTGAGCGGGCAGAGCGAGATCCTTCGCTGCGCTCAGGATGACAGCGAAGGGCTCGGAATGACACGGGGAGGGCCTGAACCCGCGTTGTAGGGGTCCCGCAGTCGCGGGATGGTTGCCCCAGGGCGGCCACAAGGGCCGCCCCTACAGGATGTTTCAGGGACGGAAGTGCTTCAGGCTCCTCCGAGCCTCTTCGTATTGGGGAAACTCTCTCTCTGCCTCACGAAACGCGCGGGAATGCACCACGCGGCGGTGCCCGTTGCGCTCCACCGGGAATCGCATATGGAGCATCTCGTGGAACACCAGGTATTCAACCAGGTGGGCCGGAGCTGTGGAGGAGTCCAGCGCTCGGTTGATGACGATCATCCCATGGCCGGCGTCGTAATGGCCAAGGATGGTCCGCGAATTCTGCAGGCTCCAGCCCAGGCAAGTCACGGAAAGCTCGCCGTTGAAGAACTTCTGGTTCAGACGCTGAAATATCTCCTCCAGATTATGCCAACGGCCACGGGCAGGACGTAAGCGTTTTGTGCCACGTTCGCGCCGCGCTTGGTCAATGCGGTGGCGAACGGCAGGGTTTAGAACGTAAGCCAAATAGCATTCGCGCGCCTCACGAGAAGCGCGTCGGCGATAAACTTTACACAGCAAGATCTCCGCCAGCGCTTCCAGAACCAGGAGTGGAGCGTCCTGTAATACGTCGGAAATGCTGACTTCCAGATGGTCTTTGCGCAGACAAATGGTGCTGCGCAAACCTGCAAAGGGACGGAATTCAACCCGCAGGCTCGGCAGGGCCCCGGCGATGCGAAGCCACCGAAAGACCCTTAGGAAGATCTCGGCCGGCTCTGATGAATTGCCCAGGGGCAGCGGCATCTGTTCAAGTCGCATGGGTGTCTAGAAGCTATCAGCTCTCAGCTATCAGCTTTCAGCTTTCAGCGGACAAGTGCAGGGGCATCTGTTCGAATGGCGTGAGCGTCTACAGGCTATCAGCTCCCACCTATCAGCCATCAGCTCTCAGCGACCAACGTACTCACTGATAGCTGAGAGCTGATAGCTGACGGCTGATAGCTGGCGCACCTATTCTTCATCATCAGGCGGGGCCTGTTTGCGCTCCTTCTTCCGAAGTTTCTTCTCTTCCTTTGTACGTTTGTTCTCTTCTTTCATCCGCTCCTTCTCTGACTGGGCCTCCGCCTTCTCATCGCTCTTCAGTTCTCCTAACCTTTTCACCTGTTCAGCGAGGGCCTTAGTGGCGCCGTCCAGGGCATCCGTGAGGTCGTCCTTGGCGTCACCGAGAGACTTGACGTAATCGGCGGCATAGGCATCCGGCGACGCTTGGATTCGCCCCAAGTCATGAAGTTGTTTGGGGCCCATTTCAAGAACCTTCCGGAGTCCCTTGCGCATGTCGCCCCGGTGATCATACTGATACTGGATCCAGTTCTTCAATTCGTCCGTGAGTGAGATGTATTCGTCCAACATGTGGTCGATATACGCGCCGTTATCGTATTGGGGGTCCATGGGCTTGCTGCGAAACTCCTCGATTCGATCCAGGCGGCTTTGAGCCAGAGTGAGGTAAAGCTCGATGCGCTCGGAGGGCTCTTGTGCCTCGCGAATCTTGTCTTCTTCTTCATCTGAAATGTAATCCGGCTTTTGCGCCAGCGCCGTCATCGCCGGCGCGGCCAAGGGCATAAGGAGCGCCAAAACCAGAGTGGCTTGTGATTTCACCGCCAAGGCCTCTGAAGCTCTGGTAGTGGTACAGTTTGATGTAGAGGCGGCTTTACGCCGCCATGTGGCGAGGTAAACTCGCCGCTACGAAATCAAACTGTACCACCACCGAAGCTTTCAATCAGTTTTGGGCAAAGGCTTTGCAGCCTCCGGCGCCCGAGCCGCAGGAAACAGTGCCTGAAGGACTTCTGCCCGCATCTGCTCGACTTCCTTCTCGGCTTTCTCGATGGGGTCACGCTCATAATAGGAGATTCGCCGCTTCAGGTCATCGAGCAGCCGCGCATCCTCGCGCAACTCAATGTCCAGTTCCTTAAAACCCTGGGGGGCGCGCGCGGCGTTGCGCCCGGAACTCCTGAGTATTTGCCACGTGTCTTTGATCCTGCCCAGGTAAGCGCTGACAAGCTGGGCTCCCTGCTCGATATTCCCTTGCTCGTAGGCTTGGATTGCTTGCTGCAGCTTGATCCGCGCCAGACGAGTTTCTTCCTTGGATTTTCTTACGGGGTCGTGCTCATTCCGCATGCGCGCCAGCAGTCGCGCTTCAGTTTCGGAAGGCGGTGCAGATGAAGCGCCGGCAAGGACCACCGGCACGCCGATGAGCAAGAATGCGATCGAGAGAAGCGCCCGCCAGATCATAACCGATAATTGTATTATACCTATTTCTCCAATTGGTGTCGGAGTAGCTTGGCGCGCTGGGTGGCCTGCCATTCGTGGTCCGGGCTCTGGCCTTTTGAGAGCTGCAGAAAACGCTCGTAGTTGTCGAGGGCCTTCCGAAGGACATGGAGGTTGTCGTAACAGGTGGCGAGGGCAAAGAAGAGTATGGCAGGAGGATTGGGAGCGCGCGCCAGAGCTTCGAGCAAGGGGATGGCCTCCGGGTAGCGCTTTTGAAGATAGAGACTGGTGGCCAATCCCTGCCCAGCGTCGTGATTCCTGGGGTCGCTCTTCAGAGCCGTCCGAAACTCGACTTCAGCCTCCGATAACTTCTCTTCCTCCAGCAAGGTCTGCCCCAAAGCCCGGTGCAGGTCCGGGTCAGCCGGCATGGCGAGGAGAGCCTGACGGTAAAACTTCTCAGACTCAGGGAATTTCTTCAGGAGCGCGCAGACATCCCCCAGCGCCGCAGCCAAGCCGGGTGTCTCCGGTTTGAGGCGGTGGACGCTCTGGAGACCCTCGTAAGCCTGCTGGTTCTTTCCTTGCTCGAGGTACAAGCGTGCTAAATGAAAACGAGTTTCCAGGTCGTCAGGACGAGCGGCCAGGTATTGCTCGAAATGGCCGACGGCATTGGCCACGTCTTTCAATCCTTCCATGGCGAGGGCCATGCCCAGTTGAGCCTGGGATAGTGTAGGGTCCAATTCGGAAGCTTTTTGAAAAGAGCCGAGCGCCTCCTGGAAGCGCTTCTGTTGCAAGTAAAGTTGACCCAAGTCGTAATGCGCGCTGGGCAGCCTGGGATCAAGTCGCAGCACCGTCTGGTACTGCTTTTCCGCGCGCTGCGTTTGGCCCGTGAGCGCGAGCGCCCGCCCATAGTACAACTGGGCACGGAGATGGTCGGGTTTAAGCGTCGCGGCTTTTTCCAAGTGTTCCAAAGCAGCCTGGGGATTTTTCAGTTGGATGAGCAGAATCCCCAGGTTCAGGCGGGCTTCAAACAGATTTGGATCAAGGTCCAGGGCTCTTCGGTATGAGGCGACGGCTTCCTCGTCCTTGTGCAGTCCGGTGTATGCATAGGCCAGGTTAAACCAGGCTGCGGTCAGGGTCGGTTGCGCTTCCACCACTTGTTTCAGGGCGTCAACGGCGGTGGCAAAGTCGTTCCGGCCTAGCGCGTCTTGCGCCGTGCGGAGGAGCGTGGATACGTCCGCGTCATGGGTTCGGGAAGGGCTTTCTTGGCCCGGTCCCATCGCAACCAGCACGCGCGCTGGAACGACCCAGAAGAGGCAAAGAATAAGGCTGCCGCGCAAGAGTAGCGCTGCCCTTTTGAATACGCGGGCGGCGCATACATGCGGGTCTTTGCCCTCTCCCAAGGGCAGAGGGGGTCCCGCTGCCGGCGCTTTCGTCAGCCGCAGCGGGACGGGTGAGGGGTCACTTCCCCATCTCGGCGTCATCTGACCCATTCTCACCTCGAGCGCCTCACGGACTTTTGGCACCAACTCCCCTGCATCATCCGGCACAACCGGTTTCGAAACCCGCAGCACGTTGATCCTGAGTGATCCCTCTTTTCCATCCTGTCCCCCATTTGGCTCGGCGAGAATGAACACGCCCGTCAAGCTCAATCACCAGTCGATGTTCTAAGCGGTAGAAAAAACCTCTCACCCGACCCGCGCCGGCTTGTGAGAACGCCGGACGCGGGCCACCCTCTCCCCAAGGGAGAGGGCTCGGGCCGCCGGGTCCAGCCGGTGATCAGTTGTGGGAGAGGGCCAGAAATACATCAGCATCACAGTTTCGCCCCCTTGAGATTTCGCAGGTACTTGGCGAGGAACTTTCCTGTAAAGGAGAGAGGGTTCTTGACGAGGTTTTCCGGAGGGCCGGCGACCACCACGTAACCACCTGAGTCGCCGCCCTCCGGCCCCAGGTCGATGATCCAGTCAGCGGTCTTCAGGACGTCCATGTTGTGCTCGATCACGAGAACGCTCGCGCCAGCGTCGATCAGCCTGCGAAACGCTGCCAGTAATTTGCTGATGTCGTCGAAGTGCAGGCCCGTAGTGGGTTCATCGAAAATAAAAAGCGTGTTTTCGCTCGCCTGATGAGCGAGATGCGCCGCCAACCGCACCCGCTGGGCCTCGCCGCCCGAGAGAGTCGTGGCGGATTGCCCCAGGCGCAAATAGCCGAGCCCAACCTCCTCCAGGACGCGTATCTTGCGGGTCACCATCGGCAAGCCTGAAAAGAAGCCCAGGGCCTCTTTCACAGTCATTTGCAGCACTTCGTAAATGTTCTTGCCCTTGTAACGCACTTCCAGGACACTAGGTTTGAAACGGCGGCCGCCGCATTCCTCGCACAGCAGCTCGACATCGGCCAGAAACTGCATCTCCAGCGTGACCGTGCCGTCCCCCTGGCAGGTCTCACAACGGCCACCGGGGATATTGAAGGAAAAGTAGCCGGGTGAATACCCACGCTTGCGGGCTTCAGGCGTGGCAGCAAAAACATCTCGTATGGCGTCGAAGGCCTTGATGTAAGTGATGGGATTGGAACGAGGCGTCCGCCCGAGTGGCGACTGGTCCACGAGCACCACATCCGCAAGCTGCTGATCACCTTCGATTGCCTCGTACTGGGCACGTGGGGCCCGCAGGCCGCGGCGGGAAATCAGGGCGTTATAAAGAACGTCATGGACCAGGGTGGATTTTCCCGAACCGGAAACCCCGCTCACGCACACCATGAGTCCCAGCGGAATCTCCACGTCTATCGCTTTCAGATTGTGTTGACGCGCGCCACGAATGCGCAGCCAGGACTTCCCGGGCTTCCGTCGTTCCGAGGGCACTGGAATCTCCAGCCCGCCGGACAGGTAACGGCCGGTGAGCGACTGGGGATTGGCGCAGAGACCTGCCAGATCGCCCTCGTACACCAGGCGCCCACCATGCTCCCCCGCTCCCGGACCTAAGTCCAGGATCTTGTCTGCCTCGCGCATCATCTCCGGGTCATGCTCGACCACCAGGACCGTGTTGCCCAGGTCACGCAGGGTCTTAAGGATTTCAATGAGCCTGCCAGTGTCGCGGGGATGTAACCCAATGGAGGGCTCGTCCAGCACATAGAGCGCACCCACCAGGCTCGAGCCGAGCGCCGTGGCCAACTGAATTCGCTGCGACTCACCTCCGGAGAGTGTGGACGCCAACCGGTCGAGCGTCAGGTATTCCAAGCCGACCTTGTAAAGGAATTTCAGTCGCGAGCGGATTTCGTCGAGCACCTTGTCCGCCACCGCCTGCTGTTCCGGCGATAGCCGGAGCTCATTGAAGAAAGGGTAGGCATCCTGGATCGACATGCGGCAGACTTCCGTGATGTTTTTTCCGTCCAGGAGGACGTGCAGGGCTTCGCGACGCAGCCGGCCGCCCTGGCACTCCGGGCAAAGCGTGTATCCACGGTATCGGCTGAGGAAAACGCGCACGTACAGCTTGTACTTTTTCCTCTCCAGATAATCGAAGAAGCCACGAATTCCCGGAAAATCTTCGTCACCCTCGATCAACCACCGCCGCTCCTCCGAAGCCAGCCGATAGTAAGGAACATCCAGAGGAATACCCTTGGCCCGAGCCGCGCGCTTCATCTCGTTGTAAAGCATCCGGTGACGCGGCTTGGTCCAGGGCTCCACTGCCCCTTGAGCAAGACTTTTATTCTTGTCCGGAATAACCAGGTCCAGGTCGAAATCAATAGTGTTGCCAAATCCCTGGCAGCGGGGGCAGGCGCCGTAAGGATTATTGAAGGAAAAGAGGCCTGGCTCGGGCGGTTGAAATGCGACCTTGCACCGCTTGCACTCAAACCGCTCGCTAAAGACCAGGCGTTCCGGCGGAGAAGCAGGTTCCGGTGAAACAAACTCCAGCGCCGCCTCCCCGGCTTCCCGGAAGCAGAGTTCAAGGGAATCAATCAGGCGCTGGCGGATCTCCGGCCCCACCGCCAAACGGTCCACAAGGATATAAACGGGCTCGGCGAAATCGACCTCGAGCAGCGACTCTGGGGTTGAAAATTCGAAGACGCGCCCGTCCTGGTACAGCCGGTTGAACCCATGCTGGCGAAGCGAGAACAGCCGTGGTTTGAGTGATTCGTCCGGCGGGGCAGGTAAGCGTACCGAAGGGGTCTCTCCCCTTCCCTCCAAGGAACCCCCATGAGCGCGAGAGGCTCCTCGAGCTCGCGTCGCTCGCCCGCTCGCTCTTGCCTCGAGGGAACCTGGCAAGTCTGTCCCGGACGCGTCCCCGTGGCGTTGTGCCCCGGCTGGAGATGCGCCCGAATTCACCTGGAAGAGAACGTAAAAGCGCCGGCCAGCTTCCATGGCGACCACCTGGTCAGCGACTTCATCAACATGATCTCTGCGCACCACCTGGCCGCATTGATAGCAGGTGGTGACGCCGACGCGCGCAAATAAAAGTCGAAGATAATCGTAGATTTCGGTGGCCGTGGCCACTGTCGAGCGCGGATTACGAGTGGTGTTCTTCTGCCGGATCGCCACGGGAGGAGCAATCCCCAGCACTTCGTCAACGTCCGGCTTTTCCATACGTTCCAGAAACTGCCGGGCGTAAGCGGAAAGCGATTCGATGTAACGACGCTGCCCCTCGGCATAGAGCGTGTCAAAAGCCAGGCTGGACTTGCCCGAGCCCGAAAGACCTGTCACTACCGTCAATCGGTTGTGAGGAATGGTGCAATCGATATTCTTCAGATTGTGGACGCGCGCCCCGCGCACGACAATGGAATCCGCTTCCCCATTCTTGCCGGAAGAATCTGTCGCTCCGTTGGTTTTGGTGACCGGCAAAACGGAGGCCGCCACTTCCCCCCCAGCCGCAGAGCTCCCCGGGCAGGAGCGCTGGACGCCAGATGCGCCTTCCCCCCAGCCACCCGTCACGGAGGCCACGAGATTATCGCCTGTTTGATCGCGGCTTGGTGCCATGCATTTCCCTGCGCTCGAGCTGGTCAAAGGCCGAGTGCCCAACCCATCCGCCAGCCTGCAAGCGCCCCAGCAAGCCCTTTGACCCTCAGCCGAAATTCACTATTATACCCCCGCACGATTTCGGAAGCAAAGCTGAGTTTGCTAGGCCAGGTTCCTGTTCCCTGAATCCTGAATCCTGGTTGAGCCCCTGACACCTGCCCTTCCCCACCTGCGACCTACGACATACCACCTACCTCCTTTTTGTTCAACAACATTCCCGCTTTCAACGCGCAACTCCCATTGTTTTCTACGACATTCCCGGTTCAGGTGCACCTGTTGAAAGCCGGTCCTTTGTTTTCATAGACATTCCCGCATCGCTCCGTCATTTTCTAAAGTTACTACGGTTTCTTCCTTCGTTGAGCGAGAAGACACTTTGTCCCTGGCGACAAGGGGTGCAGAGAGTCGCGCATTGTCCAGCCCAACTTAAAGGGACATCCGCTAGGATAAGAAGTGGGTGGCAAGCACCGCCAAGAAGCAGCACAGCAATTCATAATTCACCATTCGCCATTCACAATTGCCCCCTGGAACCGCTCTTCCGACTCCTGAATCCCGAATCCTGAATCCTGCTTTTCCCCCGCCTACGACCTACGACATACCACCTAGCTCCTTTGTTTTCAACAACATTCCAGCTTTCAACGCTCAACTCCCTTTGTTTTCTATGACATTCCCGGCTCAGGTCCACCTGTTGAAAGCCGGTCCTTTGTTTTCATAGACATTCCCGCATCGCTCCGTCATTTTCTAAAGTTACTATGGTTTCTTCCTTCGTTGAGCGAGAAGACATGTTGTCCCTGACTGCAATGCGTGCAAAGAGTTCTACCGTGTTCAGCCCCTCTTAAATGGACTACCCGTTAAGCAGTGGGTGGCAAGCACCGCCAAGAAGCAGCACAGCAATTCATAATTCACCATTCGCCATACAATTGCCCCCTGGAACCGCTCTTCCGACTCCTGAATCCCGAATCCTGAATCCTGCTTTTCCCCCACCCCCCACCTACGACATACCACCTACCGTCTATCACCTGCGGTCTACAACATATCACATCCCTAGCCTCGTGTCAAGAGCAAAGCCCGCTCTGTTGGGGATTTCGCATTCTACGGCATGGGGAAGGACCGGGCCGGCATCGGCGACAGCGTGGAATACATCAGCAATCTTCGGCGTAATCTTCGGGGCTGAGCGCTTCCTCCACCACGTTACATGCCTTACCTGATCGACAGCGATGTCCTGATCGACATTACCCTGGTGACCAAGAACCGTAGGCACTTTGGCGCGATCAAGGGTTTGCGCCTGGAGATTCCCGGGTACTAATAGCGCTTTCCCCCACGGCTGCCGCCGCGCGCCACAGGATGCCCCCCGCTTCGCGAGCTCTTGAAGTGGGGACACTTCGCGAAGCGCCCTACCTCGGGCGGTAAACAAACCGCTCCTACTCCGCGCAGTTTGGCGGGCGTGGGGCAGTGGCGGTAGAGTAGGAGAGGTGGCGGACAACGCTCCTCTCCCCTCGTCGAACCGGACGTGCGGATTTCCCGCATCCGGCTCTCGCAGAGACCTTCGCCGCGAGCATGCACAGGTGGTGCCCCCGTC
>JBEKUR010000120.1:0-17740 GCA_049514855.1 Terriglobia bacterium | reverse complement strand
CGAGACGTGCCTCATCAAGTCGCAGAGCTTCCTGTGAAAGTTGCCGGTGGATGGCGGCGCCTAGAGTTCCCCCCGCCGCGCGCAGCGCTTCCATCTCGGGAGAAGACCATTGGCGTTCGTCTATACAATCGTGGAATCCGATGCTTCCCCACCACTCGCTTCCTGCAAAGAGAGGGACCTCGATTAAAGAACGTATGCCCTGCGGGAGCAGCGCACGTTGTTGTGGAGGCAGATCCGAAACGCGGAGCTGAATCACCTCCCCCTGGCGAAAAGTCGTCGCCCAGCTCCCTAAGCCTCCGGCTTCCCAGTGAAATCCTTGGAGTTTTGGGTTGTTGATATCCGAGGCGATTCCCGGCGCCACCCATTCAAATCGTTGGCTTGTCAACAACTCGCCGTTGCGGCGATGATTCTCGAAGATGTGCACTCGGCTAACCCCCGTTGCCTGCCCCAACCTGGCTAGCACGCTTTCGATGGCCTCCTTCCAGTCCGCCGCCAGCAACAGCCGCTGGGCGGCGAAACTAACCGCCTCCAGAATGGCGTCACGCCGACGGAGCGCCTCTTGAGCTCTCTTCCTCTCACTTATATCGCGGATCGCCCCTTGTATTCCCACGACCTTGCCTTCCTTCTCGATCAAGCGCGTGCTGACTTCGATAGGAATCCGGCGACCATCCTTGGCGACCAGTTCTATTTCATACTGGGTACTCGCATGGCCCTGAAGTTTCCGGCTCATCATCTCAGTCGCCCGCTCAACTGACCCAGGAGTAAGCAGGTCCGAGACGTTTTTCGTCAACATTTCGCCGCGTGTGTATCCGGTGAGGAGTTCGGCGGCCTGGTTGCACGAGGTAAATCTAGTGTCCAGGTCCTGCGTATAAATCGCGTCTGTGGAATTCTCGAAGAGATCGAAAAACTGTTTCCTCAGCGCGGCTTCACGCCGCAGGAATTCGCGCATGGTTCCAGTATGCTGTCGCAGCCGGTTCCTGAGAATCGCCACCCATACGATTCCCCCCAGCAGAATGGCAGCCATGACGACCATCACCCAGAGATCTTGGTTCGGGGACAATAAGGCCAACGCGCTTTTATGCCGCAGACCCCCGTGTGTGCAAAGCGCCCACAAACCGCTGATGGGAGCCAACGACAGGGCCTGTGCCCGGAAGGCCCGGCTGACCTGGAGCGCCCTTGCCAGCACCATGAGTGACCCCGTGGGCTTCATCGTTCCTCTTCCACGCGATTAGGCAGCCACGCCAACTGCGGCTTTAGATGTATCTCGTAGCAGTCAGGACAAACTCCGTGGCTGAATTGGGCTTCCGAGTGGCTCGTAATGTAGGCGTCAACCTGTTCCCAGTAGTTCCGGTCGTTACGAATCTTCTTGCAGTAGGAGCAGATGGGAAGGAGTCCTTGAAGTTGCTTCACCCGCTTCAAAGCGTCTTCAAGCTCTTGAAAGCGTTCCATAAGGGCCCTCTGTAGCTGGACGATGCGCACGCCCACGTGCAAACGCGCGCGCAGCTCACGGGGATCAAACGGTTTGGTAATGTAGTCGTCAGCCCCGGCCTCGAGCCCCCGGACAACGTTTTCAAGTCCCCCGCGAACCGTAACAAGGATGATATAGGTCGCCGCATTCGGCATCGTGGCGCGCATCCGACGGCAGACCTCCAAGCCGTCGATCCCCGGCATCATCCAATCCAGCATGGCGATCTCGGGTCCCCTCGACCCTTGCAAGACACGCAAGGCCTCGCACCCATCCACAGCGGCCTGAACCTCAAATCCCCAACCCCCCAGGGTCGCCTGGATCAGGTGTCGCGACGTAGCCTCATCATCGGCAATCAGAATTCGCATGTCGCTCCTTCCATACCAGCCTACTAACCCCAGGCTTTGGCTCTGGACAGTCCAGGATCTGGATCTTCAGTGCTTGACCTGGCGCTCAACGATTCAGGCCGATGCAACGCACGGGAGAGTTCCTCGAGCGAGTACGGCTTGCCGATGAAGCCCATGGCGCCTGCCAACCGCGCTTCACGTGCAACCTCACCTGAGTTGTAGCCTGAGGAAAGAATCACCTTCACCTTGGGATTGATACCCCGCAGCCGGCGGCAAACCTCCAGACCTGTAGTGCCCGGCATCACCATATCGAGCAACACCCTATCGATCTGGTTGGGGTGGGAGGAATAAACCTCGCAGGCCTGCTGGCCATCCACGGCCGTGAGCACCTGATAGCCGAGCTTCTTCAACGCCTCCTCAACAAAGGCCAGAACCATGGGCTCGTCGTCCACCACAAGAACTGTCCCGGTCCCCGCTTCGAGCACAGAGCTTCTAGCTGCAACCCTCCGCTCCATGGCTGGGCCCTTCAGCGGCAAATGGATTGAAAAGGCAGACCCAAGCCCGACTTCACTTTCCACCTGCACAAACCCGCCGGCACCGCTCGCCATTCCATAAACCATGGAGAGCCCAAGCCCTGAGCCTCCACCTGGTTCCTTGGTGGTGAAGAATGGATCGAAGATCCTGCCCAACACTTGCGGGGCAATACCCACGCCCGTATCCCGAACTGTCAGGCGCGCATAATTACCGGGGAGACAAGGGCTGGGCCGAGACGAATCGCCTTCACCGAGTGTGACCCGTGAACTTTCAAGCGCAAGAACTCCCCCCTCGGGCATGGCATCTCGCGCGTTAATGCACAGGTTTAGAATTGCCTGCTCAAGCTGGCCCGGGTTCGCATCCACCCATAACGGTCCGGACTCGGTGCGAGTTTGTACCTGAATGCGCCGGTCGAATGTGCCGGTGATGATCTTTACCACGCGACCGATGACATCGCCCACTCGAATGCGTACTGAATCACACTTTCCTTGCCGGCCAAGGCCAAGTAATTGCCGGGCGAGGTCAGCGCCACGCTCGGCAGACTGTTCAATCATCTTCACAAACTCAAGAAGTGGGTCGGAAGGGGCTAAGCGCAGCCGCACGATGGAGGCAAACCCCAGGATGACACCCAGCAGGTTATTGAAGTCATGCGCAATGCCCCCCGCCAAGGTCCCAAGAGCTTCCATCTTCTGTGCCTGGAAGAGTCTTTCTTGTAGTCTGCCACGCTCTTCCTCCGCGTCCTTGCGCTGCTGAATGTCCTGAATGAGGGCTAACACCTGGACGGGTAGGCCCGGAGTGTCTTGGATAAGAGAGAAATTCTCCAAGCACCATTTCGGCGCACCGGACTTTTGCACATAGAGCCTTTCTGTGCTGTGAACCAGCAACTCCCCGCTCTGAATTTCTCCAACCACCTGACCAATGTCGGCACGATTTTGGGGGTGGGTCAAGTTCGCGTACCCAGTGCCCAGAAGCTCCCCAGCCTGGTAATCCAGCATGCGTGCGAAGGCGGGACTTATGGCGACAAGTTTCCCTTCTCCAGTACACAGCGCGGCGCCGATGGTTCCACAGGCAAAAAGGGAGCGAAGAACATCACCTTTTTGTAATAGCCCTCCCTTCAATAAACTGAGGTCGATTGCGGACTGAGGAGACGCCTGCTGTGGCCCTTTCAAAGCCTCAACTGATTCGTTGACCTGGCAAACCTCAGCGCCAGTTGGAACCGTGGAAGAGGAAGTCTCAACACAAGACTCCTCAAGCAACGCTCTGGCAGTTTGCTCCGACATTCGGGACCTCAACCTGTCTTTCGGCAGAAAGGAACACAATCTTAAATAGGTGGGAACGTGCGAACGTGTCCGCGATCTTGCGCCCAAAGGCGATGACACTATTCCTCTACAAGGTCGGGATTACCTCGTTTGTCATTTCATTTATAGCGGCCACAACTTCCGCTGCGGCTTCGTAAGCGCGCTGATAGCGGATCAGGTTCGCAGCCTCTTCATCCAAAGACACACCCGCGATATCCGCGCGTTGGTTTTGCAGTTGCGTGAGGACCAGGCCCACGGCTTCCTGCTCGTCCGTGGCGCTTGCTACCTTATTGCCGACCGTCCACACAAGGTTCGAGTAAAAGTGCGTCGCTGTCTCACCATTTACAACCGCCTGCTTCCGAATGTTCGCTATGGCCAGAGCATTAGCGTTGTCCCCTGGTGTGCCGTCGGCGCTGGCGGCGATCCTGGAGGGGTCGGTGATGGCCATGGCAAAGCCCTCGGCCGCGCCGGCCTTCGCTCCCGGCGAAGGCTGCACAACCGGTTGGAAGAAGTTGCTCCCCTGGTCGCCCTGCAAATCGCGGCCTTTCCGGTTCTGCATATTGACATAATGGATGATACCATATGCAAGGTTATCGGAATCAGAAATAGCGGAAGGCATCGCCTGGTCCCGCGCTTCCAGCAGTCCTGCCAGTTGGCCACCCGTAAACTTCGAAGTCACATCGGTGCCTGGAGAGAAGATGTGCAGGAATCCAGTGTCCGCGTCCGCCGCCGTGCTTAGGGCAAAACTTTGGGCGGCGGCGACCAGCGGCACTCCGTTGCTCGTCGTAACTGTAAGGCTTCCGTCGCCCGAGTGCGTCACCACCACGTCCACAAGTTTCGAAAGACGATTAAGCACCGGGTGCCGCTGATGCTCGAGCCTCCCGGCCTGCTCGCTGTGGCCCTGTAGACCTGCGACTGGCTGATTCAGGCTGGCCAACTGTGCCGTGTCCGAGTTGATCTCTTCGACCGTCTGCCTCACCTCTTGGTCAAGCCTTTCCTGAATGGTACGCAGTTGCTGCCCGGTCTCGCGGAACGCCGAAGCCAAGTTTTGTGCTGCGCAGATTACGACTTGACGCGCAGGGACATGGGTGGGATTTGCAGAAAGCTCCTGGAAGCTGTTGAACAACCGGTTGATGGCGTCGCTGAGCCCGGCGCCCTCCGTTTCATTGAAAAGCGACTGCACCTGATTCATGCAGGTCACATAAGATTTGAGACGGTTCTGCTGCTGGGTTTCTTCGTCGATCCGAAGTTCCAGTATCTTATCGCGGACGCTTTGGACTCCCTCGAAATCTACCCCATTGCCAATCGAAATCTGCCCTGTAAGCCGTGGGGATGACTCTGTCAGAATTGCGAGCTGCCGGGAGTAACCAAGCGCGTTGACGTTGGAGAGGTTATTCGTGTTAAGCGCGCCTTGCTGAGCAAGAAGAGACCGCACCGCAATCGAAAGGCTTCCGAACAGACTCGACACAGCTCACATCCCTACCTGCCATGGAAATGACCACGCACTCCGGCCCGGCGATGGACTGTAAGTTCCGATGTAGTTGGCCATCACGTTGATCAGAACATTGATCGAGCGGCGCGAGCGCCTCAGCAGCCCGGCGTAGACTCGGCTCAGCCGCCGCACACTCTTCTGCACCACTGCGAGATCGTCCCTGACTTGTCGCAACTGCAATGAGGAGTCAGCATCAACCAGCCCGTCGAACGCTGCCACGCTCATCCCCTCAGGTTGCAGGCCGGATGCCACAGCCATTTGCCGCCGCAGAACCCTCAACTCGTCGTCCAGGGCGCGGATTTCGGAACAAAGGCTTTTCTGAAACAAGACATGCTCACGAATCGCTCCCAAGTCCATGCTCGTGAAGGACTCTCGGCATTCGCGAAGTTCCTTGGCCATCAGTCGCAAGCTTGCGACTCGCCTCTTAAGAAGCTGAATGTACTGCCGAGTTTGTGACCTCTTCATGGCTCAGACCGAAATGTCAACGTGATGCTCTTGCTCGTTAAGGAAGCATCAATCTTTATCCCTTCTCCCCTCTATCTTTACTCTATCGGCCCCATGGCCAGAACCTTAAGGCTTTCATGACTTACTGCCCACCTACCGCCTGCCCGTATGTGGTATGTGGTAGGTGGTATGTGGGGGGGGGGGAGGCTTTTCCCCACCTACCACCTACGATATACCACCTACCGACTACCACCTAGCTCCTTTCCTTTCAACGACATTCCCGCTTTATGGGGATAAGTAGCTTGTTTTCAGAGACATTCCCGATTCTCCCCCAGGTTTTCCACACCGGTCCTTTGTTTTCAATAACATTCCCGCCTCATTCGTTCATTTTTTGAATTTACTACGATTTCTTCTCCATGCATGGGGTGACATGTTGTCCTTGGGTGCGGAACGGGCGAAGCGTCTCGCCACCTCCTCGAATGCAGTAAGCAGAAGGCAATCGGCGGTGGCCAGAAGTAAGAAGGCAACTCACAACCCATAATTCACAATTCAGAATTCAGCATTCAGCATTGCTCCAGCCCCTGTCACCTGACATCTGGATCCGGAATCCTGTCTCTTGCACAACCCCACATACTACCCTAGCCTATCTGGTGCTGCATGTCAAGAGACATGAAGTCCGCTTCCGATGCGTCCTCTGAACTCACCCTCGACCTGACGCGCCCTGTCTTGAAGTGGGCAGTAGGCAGAAGGCGGCGGTCAGAACGCGGAGGTGAGAAGGGAGCATGCGAGGGAGGCTGTCAGTGGATCCGTCCACTTCCCGAGGCTGGTTCTCCTTCGAGGCCGTGACCTGCGAGCCGATACTGCTTGAGCTTTCGATAAATCGTGGTCTTTCCGACTCCCAGCAATTTGGCGGCCCGGAGGCAGTCCCCGCCGGTGACTTGAACAGCGTCGACGATTGCCTTTCGCTCGAGCTCCCGCAACGTAGCAAGTGGTCCGACCTCAGTGGTCGGCTCCGGAGCGTTGAGAAGGCTCGGCGGCAGGTCCTTCTTCTGAATCAGGGGTGGGGTACCCAGGGTCAAGGCTCTCGTGATGCAATTCTCCAACTCCCGGACGTTTCCGGGCCAGTCGTATTGGAGCAATTGGAACATGGTGCCCTCTGACACCCCCTGGAAACCGTCTTCCGCACCGCCTTGGCGTTCGATAAAGTAACGAACCAGCGCGGGGATATCACTTCTGCGCTCACGAAGCGGGGGAAGGTTGATGCAGAGCACGTTTAATCGGAAGTACAGGTCCTGCCGGAAGGCGCCGCGCTTGACGGCAACCATAAGGTCCTGATTCGTCGCGGCAATGACACGGGCATTCAGGCGCGTGTATTCGTTGCTCCCGAGGACACGAAATTCGTGCTCTTGGAGTACGTGCAGCAGTTTGGACTGAAGCTCCACGGGCAGTTCCGAGATCTCGTCGATAAAGACGGTTCCACCCCGCGCCGCCGCCAGCAGTCCCTGTCGGGTTGCGCTGGCGCCCGTGAATGCGCCCCTTATCTGGCCGAACAGTTCGCTTTCGATCAGTGTGGGTGTCAGCGCGCCACAGTCAACGGTGATGAAGGGACCTTGAGACCACTGGGCAAGGTTGTGAATGGCGCGCGCCACCAATCCTTTGCCCGTACCACTCTCACCATAAATCAGTACTGGGTGACGTTTTGGCGCGACTTTCTCGACCAGGTCGTAAACCCGCTGCATTTCAACTGAATTACCGGCAAGGCCGCAACACCCAGCAGGCCTCAGTTCGTCCGAACGCGCCCGTGGAGTTCTGGGCAAAGACAGGCCGGCCCGTGATGTGAGGATGCTCTCGTATATGCGCTTGTCCACGTGCTGACCATCTTCCGACTGTGGAGTCACCGGAGAGCGCCTCCTGCCGCTGGGAGTTCTAAACCCTGAGAGTCATCTCCATAGCGAGTCTCCGACGCTGTGCTCCTTGTCTCGCTCGCCATTCTTTCGCTCACAAGTTGTGCGGATCAGAATTCTCTCTGCTGTTTTGCCTTTAGGGCGTCGCTCTCCCCGCTCAGCAATAAGAATCGAAGCCTAATTGGATGAGGCCATATTAACAATCAGGTAGATACTGTATTTGTGAATAGGATTTCACGGTAGAGATGTCGTCAGTGGCGGGCCGGTAATAGCTAGGAGCTTATGAGATCTTTCTGCGCCATGGCGGAAGGTTGTAATCCCCCACAAGGGCAGGTCAGTCACCACAAAAGAAATATTCTCCGTGCGCTTGGTCGGCGGGGCTTAGGCCGTATCCTTCCACTCTCAAACGGTGTCTCAGGGCCCTTGCTAGGGCTCAACAATCTTGTTCCGGATCGCGTAGTGCACCAACTCGGTGATGGAATGAAGGTTGAGCTTTTCCATGATGTGCGCCCGGTGGGTTTCCACGGTTTTGGCGCTGATATAGAGCATGTCCGCAACCTCGTTGTTGCTTTTGCCCTCCGCCAGCAGTTGAATGATTTCCCGTTCCCGCGGAGAGAGCAGCGAAGGCGGATTCCCTGAGGCCTCATCATGGGAACCCTTTTTGCGATAACCCTCGAGCATTATTTTCGCCACGCTGGAGCTGAAAAACACCTTGTGCTGGCCCAATGCTTCAATCGCGACCACCAAATCGCGACCCGCGTCGGATTTCAATACATAGCCTTGTGCGCCGGCCTCAAGGACTTCGTGGACTACCTGATCTGACTCGTGCACGGTGAGAATCAGCACTGGGGTTCGCGGAAGGGCTTTCAGGATTTGGCGGGTTGCTTCTAAGCCATTCAACTCCGGCATGGCGATGTCCATGACGACCATATCCGGCTTCAATTTACTGGCTTTCTCGACGGCCTCGCGACCGGTCGTTGCCTCCCCGCAGACCTCCCAGCCAGGGTGGGATTCAATCAAGACACGCAAACCCCGGCGGACCACTTCGTGATCATCGACGATGAGGACGTGAAGCGTGGTCACGCTTGACCCTCTTTAACCCTCACGATCGCCGTCAACGTCGTCCCGTTGCTGCTGGTAAGGATCTCGAACTGCCCTCCCAGTTGCCTGATCCGTTCCCGCATTCCTGAGATACCTACCCCAAGCTTCGCGTCGTGTCGCCGCCCTCTTTCCAGGACAGCCGGAGGGATCCCGTGCCCTTCATCCGCAACAGTGAGCACAGCCTGATCCGGGCGGAATCTCAGGCAAATACGAGCCCTCTTGCTTCCCGCGTGGCGGTGTATGTTGGTCAACCCTTCCTGAACGACTCGGTACAGTGCCAGCTCGACATGGGCGGGCAATCGGGTGGGCGTGGGCGACATTTCCAGATCGACATGTATTCCGGTTCTTTGGGCATACGCGCCTACGAACCCCCGCAAGGCTGAGCCCAGTCCAGCCTCATCAAGCAGAGGCGGGTGCATGAGGTAGGAAAGGGTACGGATTTCACGCGAGCACTGCTCGGCCAATCCGAGGCTTTCGGAAAGGCAGGTGCGTGCTTTGGGGCTCAGGTCCGGGGCCGAGTCTTTCACCACGTTCAGGTTCATCGCCAAGGCCGCCAGGCTTTGCGCGGTGGAGTCGTGTAGTTCGCGAGCGATGCGCCGCCTTTCCTGGTCCTGCATGCGAAGGAGGCGGCCGGACAACTGCCGCAGGGCTTCCCCCGTCCGCTTGCGCTCGGATATGTCCTCCACCATACCGATGCAGTATTTGAATCCGCCCTTTTGGTTCCGGACCAGAGAAACGTGCAACCGCCCCCATACCACTTGCCCATCCTTCCGGAAGAGGCGCTTTTCGATCTGGTATTGGTCGCGTTTTCCTTCTGCCAACTCAGTGAACAGGTCCCAATCCGCCCGTACATCATCGGGATGCGTGTACTCGGTGAAGGCCATGTCCGCCAGTTCAAGTTTGGCGTAGCCCAGCATCTTCTGGAGCGCCGGGTTACTCTCCACGGGATGGCCGTGCAGGTCTAGCAGAGCGATACCGATGGCGGCATTCTCGAAGATCGCCCGGAAACCCGCCTCGCTTTCCCTTAACGCTTCTTCCCCCCGCTGGTGCTCCTCCGCAAGCCGCTTCCTAAGCTGACTGGTCGCGACCCGCCTCTCCAGGAGGTAGCCCACCAGCAGGACCGAGAGCGCGCAGAAGCCGAAGAAGATCATGCGTTTTGTCGTGCCGCTCACGATGAGGTCGTTGGAGAGAACCGTGAGTAACATCAGCAAGGCCATCCCCGCGACCAAAATGAGAATGACGGTGAGAGCCAACAGCGCCAGCTCCCACCGACGTCGGTTGAGATTTAGGGGGTCAATTCGGCCGAATATCCGCATGGGCAGTCACTCCTCGCGCAGTGAAGTCAACTGGTCCCGTGATATGAACCCTCTCTCGTTCAACGAAGGATGACTCTAACTTGCTTGCAATCATTCTTTCTCATCAGGGTGATCCTGGGCGAGGTCGTTCAGCTCGGGCATGCTCGTGTCGAGGATCACGACATCGACCTGCGGAATCCACCACACGCGCCAGGCCCGCCTAGCATCTGTGCTGGGTCATCTCAACGTCCCAAGCCGCTGTACCCGCCTGGGCGAAATCGAGAAGTAATACCGGACGCTTGCTCGCCAAGCGCGGATGAGCCATTTCGACCTTTGGGGCGGGGGGGTAAGCGCCAGGCTTTCCCGCGTTTCAGTCTTCATCGCATCTTCGATCGTGCGGGCGCTCAACGTTCCGGCCAGAAGCAAAAACAACGCTATAGCCTCCGGCATAGATTCATCTCGTCCTCATCCTAACTACAACGTTAATACATAAGCCCTTGCCCTAATCTCCCAGATAAACGCATGGGGCCGCAATGGACAAAGTGCCCCGTGGTATTCTTGGCTGCCTTTGGCCGAATTTGGCAATAACTCCTGCCACGGCCCGCTTGATATATTTGCCTTGACTGTTACTCTCGAATGTAATAGAGTTTCAATACATCCAGAGCTTGGAGTGTCTAAATGTCAAGTGCGGGAACGCTCCCGACGCAAAGCACCGTCACTCCAGCCCCCGGCCTCCGACTGGATTCCTGGAAGGAAATCGCGACCCATCTGAACCACAGCTCGCGGACGGTCCGCCGCTGGGAGCGGGAGGAGGGGTTGCCCGTCCACCGTCACCTGCATCGCAAGGGAGGAACGGTTTATGCCTTCTCGGTCGAGGTTGATGCTTGGCTCGAGGGCCGCGGGATGGCGGTGAGCGCGGCGCTTGGGCCGGGGTCTTCCGCCTCAGGCGATTCGCCAGGGCCTGCCAGAGACTCAGGCCAAAAGGCTCCGCCAGGGCGACCGATCATGATCGCCGTCCTCCCGCTCAGGAATCTCAGTAGCGATCCTGCTCAGGAGCGCTTCTCGGCTGCTCTGACCGATGAGATCATCATGGAGCTCGGCCAATTCAATCCGGGACGCCTTCAGGTGATCCCCTTCGCCTCGGTGGCGCAGCACAACCAACCGGCAAAGAACATCGAGCAAATCGGCCACGAATTGGGCGCGGATTATTTGCTGGAAGGAGGGGTGCGCCGGTACGGGCTGCGTTTGCGCGTGACAGCACGGGTCACTTCGGCCCGTGATCAGGCCCGAGTTTTGGGGGAAAGTTATGAAATCCAGCTACCCCCGTTTTTCTCGCTCCAGCAGGGCCTGGCCCGGCAACTAGTTGGCGCCCTGTCCGCTAAGCTCCAGGTAATCCCCGCAGAAAGGCCCCCTCGACAAACCAGGTGCATCACTTCGGCTCACGGTGCCTACCTTGCAGGAACCCTCCATTTGGGGTGGTCCGAGGTGGAAATCAAAAAGTGTATCGAGCATTTCACCCTGGCGGTCGAGCGAGACCCAGATTGCGCCCTGGGGTACGCGGAACTCGCCCTGGCGCATTTTCGCTTCGGCCTCTTGTACGACTACCCGCCCGTTGTGACGTTCAGGAGGACCAAAGAGCTCGCCTTGAAGGCCTCGACCTTGAATCCGGGGCTGTGCGTCACCCACGCTGCGCTGGCGGTTTACAACCTGTACGGTGCCTGGAGGTGGTCCGAAGCCGAGGCCAGCAGCCGTCGGACTATCGAGCTCAACCCCAGCAACAGCCGGGGGTATGTCATCCGGTGCGCGTGCCATTTGGTCATGGGGCGACTTGATGAGGCAGTTGAGGATTTGGAGCAAGGCCACCGGCTCGATCCGCACTCTCCAACGGTGGGTATGGCGCTCGCAATCTTCGGACTAGTTGCCCGGTGCTACGGTATTGCCTCGCAACGTTGCCAGGAGATACTTCGAAGTGACCCCTCCTCGGCGCTCGCACACCTCCTCCTCGGGCTCTGCTACGCACGGCAGGGCGATAACGCGCGCGCCATTACCCATTGCGAGAAGGCCAGAAAGATCGGCAGGGGCCTGTTGCACGCAGCAGTGCTCTGTAATGTCTATGCGATGGCGGGTCAACGAGATTCGGCAGAACGTCTTCTTGACGAGATGGTCGCTGCGGAAAAACAACAATATGTGCGGTACATGTTCTTGGCACAGGCCTCAGTCAGCCTGAGAAAGGACAAGGAGACCTTGGAGTGGCTCGAGAAGGCATACGAGCAGCACGACCCGCTTCTGGTTTTCCTCAAGTGCGATCCGAGGTTTGAACCCCTCTCGCGCTCTGCTCGCTTTCGTGACCTGCTTGGCCGTATCGGGCTCCCAAGCTGATCCCGATCACTTCGCATTCTTCAGTGACCCCGTCAAATTCCCGCAAGCTGGGATGTCTTGAAGCTGTCCGACCGCACGGGCTACCTGGCCACCCTTAAGCCTCCAACCACGAAGAAGCTGCAGAACCTTCTCTCCGTTGACCTGTCTTACCCCCATAAGTCCGCCCAGCGGAGGACCGCGCCCCCTCGTCCGGTGGAGACTCGCAGTTCAAGTGACTGGATAATGTTGGGGAATTCGACTTCCAGAGTCTTCGCCAAGCTGATTCTCTCGGCTTCGGTTAGACTGGGAGCGCAGCTATCGAGCAGGTCCTTGTACTTGTTTTGATCACCAAGCTCGATGCGGGGAGGCTCTCCTCCAACTCTCACCCCGTGCATCTGGCAAACAAGATCCGCGGCGCGGACGATCTCCACCAAAACTACGTTTTGGCGTGCTTCCTGAGGTCGGTGGTGGTGTTCCAGGACGTCAATGAGCTCGGCGGAAAAGTTCCAACTGAGGCCAATGCATTTGCCGACCGAACAGTGGTCAACTCCAAATTGTTTCTGCTCCGATTCAAGTGACTCTCCCCAGAGGATGGAGCCGGGCGTAACATTGGGTTCCTTTGACCGCAGGGCAAGTATGAGAAGAGGAAGAACCCCCACATCGTGCAGAAGTCCTGCCAAATATGCCTGCTTCGCCTCTGGATAGTGGAGACAAAGGGCGCTGCGCTCACTCAAGGTCGCGGTTAACAGACTGTGCTGCCAGAAGGAGTGCAATTCGCTGGGAGACAAACAGTTCCCGACGCACTCCACTAGCGAACAGGTCAGTACCAATGTCCTCAGCCGTTCCGTCCCCAAGAGGATCACCGCGTGTTCGATGTCGGAAACTCTTTCCCGCAAACCCACTATAGCCGAGTTGCCCAGTCGAATGACCTGCGCGGTAAGGCTGGGGTCAGTTCGAATCACCCGACAGACGCGCCTCAAATCCACGGGCATGGAGCTTAATAAGGCACTAAGCTCAAAAACATAAGCTGGGAGTGTGGGGATGCCGTCCACGAGGAGAGCCCTGACCTTGGCTTCTTGGCTCTGTTCTTTTTCCAAACGCTCTGATTCATCCGAACTTGCGCTATCCCCACCCACTCCACCCGGCCGGTTGAGTTGTGCTAGCATGCCTTGTCTCTCTCCGATAACTCCATCGGCACGCAAGAGCAGGTCTTTAGGTGGTGACCCAATGGCAGGTCGTAGGTGGTAGATGGTAGGTGGGGGCAGAGAGACAGGTGCTAGGGAGTCGGGACTGGGGGCGGGGGTAATTCTAAATTATGAATTCTGAATTGAATTACTCACTCTCTACTGCTTACTGCCTACTGGCTACTGGCTACTGTTCCACTATTCCTCGCCCGCAAGCTCAGGCGTCTTCTCCGTGTGCGCACGCGTCGGCCCCTGTGCGTTCAGCAGTTCCGCCATGCGCGCTCGCAGGCGGATAATCGCGGCGGAGTGCAACTGTGAGACACGGGCCTCTCCAATCCCCAGAACAGCCCCCACTTCCTTCATAGTGAGTTCCACATCATAGTAAAGCGTCAGCAGTTGACGCTCCCGCTCAGGGAGTTCCCCGGTGGCCCGTGCCAGCAATCCCGTCATTTCGGAGCGTAAACAAAGCGAGAAGGGATCTTCGGCGGCCCTGGATGGGGTGACGTTACTGACCCCGCGCTCCGAACCTTCTGCGAGGGTTTCCGACTGCAGGCTTCTCAAGTCGAGGCCCCGTAGTTCTCCCAGTAAGTGCTGGAATTTATCGAGACTCATGCCCAGTTCTTCAGCCAGTTGAGACTCCGACGGGGAGTATCCCAAGCGGGCTCTTAATTTTTGATGGGCCTCCTCGATTCGGCGGGCCTTCCTGCGCAGGGGGCGAGGACTCCAGTCAAGATCGCGCAAGCTATCCAACATCGCCCCGTGTATGCGGTATTTGGCATACGACTTGAGTTCAACATGGCGCGCGGGGTCAAACCTTTGCATGGCCTCGATCAGCCCAAGAATGCCCGTATGGATCAAGTCTTCAAGAAGAACATGCGCTGGAAGCCGACCATGAATTCGCTTGGCGATGTATTTGACCTGTGGTAGCTGTTCGACTAACAGGTGATCGCGCTCGGCTTGGTTCAGATTGCCAAAGGTGGCATAACCAAGTCTCACGTCCCGGAGCGCCTGGCCGCTATGGTCTCTCTGGAGCGGCAGCCCCTTAACATGCTCCCACGCTGCTTTCTCGCCAGGGCCGCGATCAATCGAGTTCTGCGATTGGTTGGGTTCCATCGTTCTTACCGGGCCCGTTTGCTTGCACCTTTGCCATAATTAGCCGCCCCTTATCCACGGGCGAATACGCTAAAAAGCAAGTGGAGAGCCAAACGCGTTAGGACTGCTCATAAAGATGCGCACCGTGCGAGCGGCAGCCGGAAGTGATTGTCTATTCAGGGATTGTTGGGTTTGGACTCGGAGGATTCCGCCCAAGCCCTCGTGCCCTCCTCGCGATTCAATTAGGAAAAACTAATGGAGTGATTCTTAGAACCCAGGCAGGACCCACCCTTTGCGGATGATTCGCAAAGAGTGGGCAACAAAGTATGAAATAATTGAGGAAGGCCATATGCCGAGGACAATTATTCAATAAATTACGCTCTGCAAAACCGGCCCCCCGGTCTTATTTCACAGCGCGGCCCTTAGTTGCAACCCAAAGACCAAGTTATCATTGCCGATTGCCGGTTGTCGATTATACTGGCCATCTGCGGGATGTCCGGCGCTCCCGGCGTCGGATCGAAGAGTTGCCAAGTGAAGTTCAGGGAGGTTCGCGCCGTCTTTCAAGTTGGGAGGCTCACGTATTCAGAGCGAAGTACTGGCATATTTTCCGACAAGATGAATGCCCGCTCGATGACGTGTTCTAGCTCGCGAACGTTCCCAGGCCACGAGTAGGCCTCCAAAATCCTGGCCACCTCGAAGGCTATTGACTTGCACGGAACCCCAGCCTCGCGACAGAATGAGTCCAGAAAGTGAGCCGCCAAGGGGAGAATGTCTTCTCTCCTGTCTCGGAGCGGCGCAAGTTCGATCGGAAAAACGCATAGCCGATAGTAGAGCGCGTCGTTGAACCGCCCTTCGGCCATGGTACGCGCCAGATCGACGTTCGTGGCTGCGATCACCCGCACATCCACCCGGAATACGTCCGGGCTCCCCAACCGCTGGACTTCCCCCTCTTGCAGGAAGCGCAGTAACTTGCCCTGCATGCCCAGGGGCAGTCCTCCCACTTCGTCCAGGAAAAGCGTGCCACCATGCGCAGAATGGATCCTTCCCAACCGTGACTGGAAGGCTCCCGTGAAAGCCCCCCGACTATAGCCAAACAATTCAGACTCCAGGAGAGTTTCGGGAATCGCTGCACAGTTGACAATGACCAAAGGCTGCCGGGCACGCGGGCCGAGATTGTGGATGGCTCGCGCCATCAGTTCTTTTCCCGTCCCCGTCTCCCCCATGATGAGAACCGTCGTATCACGAGGGATCACCAATCTCGCCAGATGATAGGTCCGTTGCATCGCCCCGCTCGATCCCATCATCCCGGGCAATGGCTCTTCCCCTTTCACCTCCGACACTATCCCAGCCGCGCCAGTCGGGTGCTCCTCCAACCCCTCAGCTTCCACTCCGCACTCCACCGAGTCCTGCGCGTGGGGGAAATCCAGTGGCAGGTCCTTTCGTGGGGAAAGCCTCTCAACCAGGTGGCGTTCCTCAACTTCGGAGCTAACCACCAGGACCTGCACCTGAGGATGGCGGGCCTTGATAATGTCAACCAACTCCGGCACGTCAAGGTCCGGCAACCAACGATCAAGTAAGAGTGCTTTGAACGCTCCGTCCTCTACCAGGGATAACGCCTCGGCTCCGCCCCGCGCCTCTTCAACGGTCCAACTGCGAGCCCCCAACCGTGTGAGAATGCGCTCCCGAAACTCTTTGCTTGCGCTCGCGACAATAGCGGCGCTGCGACCCGCGCACGCCGGCTTGAAATCCGATGGGCTCATCTTACTCTCCAATGATACTTATTATAGAGATAGCATCGTTAGAGATTCATTAACCTCGTATTAGACTTTTCTAAGATGAAAAAGCGAGTGGGGTAGGGGGCCTGCGGGAAAAAAGAAACCACCTTGCCACGCTTCACAATGGCCACAGCCTGCTAAGAAGCCAGTTCATTACCCTTCGTGCGGTGAAAGTGGGAGGCAAATCTTGCAGATGAGGGGGGAATTCTCAGCAGATATAATCAGGACGCTGCCTCCGAGCGCCTCGACCGCTCTGCGCACCGGGGTCCAATGCCCCTCTACACTGTCCGGGGCTAATACCCTTCTGGGATTCACGTTCAGGGATTTCGGCGCACTCCGGCGGTGAATACACCTCGGCCCGTTGCGCAGTCGCCGAGATAGTGAGACAAGCGCTGCCCTCCTTGGTTGATAGGCTCACTTCCAACTTTCCTCCTGTTGGGCTCTGCTGGATAGCGCGCAGCAATCCCCGACGCAGAGCCACGAGTAACCGCGCCGGATCGGTTTGGACGAGGCAGATGTCCCCGCACTCGACATGGACAGCGAGCCGACGAGAATCCGCTAGTGGACGCAATTGCTCTAGCGCCACCCGGACCAGCTCGCCGACCCCAACCTCGTCATTCACAAGGTCGCTTCTCCCCCCCTCGGCCAATGCCCGGTACGACTTAAACAATCGGACTAAGCCCTCAGCCTGGGCAAGTGACTGCTGGATGCCCCTCCGGTACTCTTGCGCTTCGGAGTCAACGAGGAGAGCCAATTCAAGGATTCCGCGAAAAGACGTCAAGGTCTGGCTTAATTGATGGAGAAAGACGCGCCTCTGATCTTTGTATGGTAGCGAGTTGCTCAGCGAATCGCTTTCGACGCTTTGCCGAGGGATCGGTCCACGGGCCGATGAGACAGGAAATGCATCCACAACTTGGGAAGGCCTCATCTCCTCCTCGGGAGGTTCCGTTGGTGGTTCGACGCTTTTCATCCCGTTATCAGTCTTTCCCCCAACTCATAGCCAACGCTCCGAACCGTGTGAATGAGTTTGCTTTCAAAATCCTGGTCGATTTTCTTTCGCAAGTAGTTGATGTAAACATCCACAACATTCGTCATGGTGTCGAAGGAAAAATTCCAGACATGCTCGATAATCATGGCGCGCGTCACACACCGTCCCGCATTACGCATGAGATATTCGAGCAAGGCAAATTCGCGTGGCGTTAGGTCGATGCGACGGCCCGCCCGCCTGACCACCCTCTCGGCCCGATCCAGTTCCAACTCCTCCACTCGCAGGACGACACCAAGCGGATTAGGAGGTCGCCTCAGTAAGGCTCGCACTCGAGCTGACAGCTCGCTAAAGGAGAACGGCTTCGTCAGGTAATCGTCCGCCCCGAGGTCCAGCCCTTTCACCCGATCCTCCACCCCTGCGCGACCGGAAAGAATCAGCACCGGAGGGGAGGGCTTTCGGCTAC
>JBEKUR010000119.1:0-17758 GCA_049514855.1 Terriglobia bacterium | reverse complement strand
CCATCCTGGTCTCCGCCGTCGTTTCGCTGACTTTGACACCGATGATGTGCTCCAAGTTGTTGAAGCAACAACCCGAGGAAAAGCAGTCGCGAATCTATCGCGCGACGGAACGCGCATGGAATTCGGCACTCGCCCTTTATGACAGAACCCTCCAGTGGGTGCTCCGCCATCAGTTCGAAACTCTGCTGGTCGCAATCGGCACTCTTGGCCTGACCGTGCTGCTCTACACCGTCATTCCGAAAGGGTTCTTCCCGATTCAGGACACGGGTGTTATCCAGGGTGTCTCCGAGGCAGCTCAGACGGTGTCCTTCCCGGAAATGGCCAGCGAGCAGCAAGAGTTGGCGAAAGTCATCTTGAAAGACCCCGCTGTCGAGAGTCTTTCATCGTTCATCGGCATCGATGGCACCAACACCACCCTGAATAGCGGGCGCATTCTCATCAACCTCAAACCCCTCGAAGTCCGCAAGATAAGTGCCAGCGACGTCATTCGCCGCTTGCAGCCGGACCTGGCCAGGGTGCCAGGTATCACCCTGTTCATGCAACCGGTGCAGGATATTACGGTCGAGGACCGGGTGAGCCGTACGCAGTTCCAATACACGCTCGAAGATCCGAGCGCGGACGAGTTGAATGCCTTCGCACCCCGAATGCTCGAAAGGCTATCGGCGTCGTCGGAGCTACGCGATGTGGCAAGCGATCAGCAGGTGGGCGGCCTTCGGGCCAAACTGGTGTTCGATCGCGAGACGGCTTACCGCCTCGGCATCACACCCGCGACCATCGACCAAACGCTCTACGACGCCTACGGCCAGCGGGAAGTGTCCACCATTTTTACCCAGTTGAACCAATACCACGTGGTTTTGGAAGTGAAACCCGATTTTCAGGATAATCCTTTGGACCTCCGCCATCTATTCATACGGACTAACGCTGGAGGCTCGAGCGGTTCCTCGGGCTTAGTTGCGGGCGGGTCGTCGGCAAACCAATTGTACGGACCGACGAGCTCATTGACCGCTGCAAACACGAGTCTATCGTCTACCACGTCATCTTCCGCCAGTTCCTCCGCCCTCGCCTCGAATAGCGCCTTCGGCGGGGGACCGATTGCGTCTTCTGCGAAATTTCCCAACGGAGGCCAGGTGCCGCTGGCCGCCTTCACTCGCGTGGAGGAGATGAACGCTCCCATCACCGTGAACCACCAAGGTCAGTTCCCGGTAGTTACTCTCTCTTTCAATCTGGCTCCGAACGCGTCGCTGGGGGATGGCGTCAAAGCCGTGAACAAAGTAAAGGACGAGATCGGCCTGCCGCCCAGTATTTCGGCGGCGTTTCAGGGTATGGCCCAGGCATTCCAGGCATCGTTGGCGAACGAGCTTTTGCTGATTCTGGCGGCGATCGTTACGGTCTACATTGTCTTGGGCGTCTTGTATGAAAGCTACATTCATCCCGTCACCATCCTGTCCACGCTGCCTTCGGCGGGTGTCGGTGCGCTGCTGGCTCTGTTGATATGCCATGACGACTTCAGCGTCATCGCGTTGATCGGCTTGGTCCTGCTCATCGGTATCGTGCAGAAGAACGCCATCATGATGATCAATTTCGCTTTGGACGCGGAGCGCAAGGAAGGCATGACACCGGTCAATGCCATCTATCAAGCCTGCCTCCTGCGTTTCCGCCCCATCATGATGACGACCATGGCGGCGCTGCTCGGCGGCGTGCCGCTGGCGCTCGGCACCGGTACCGGTTCGGAACTGCGCCGGCCTTTGGGCATTACTATCGTCGGAGGACTACTTTTGAGCCAGTTACTCACGCTTTACACAACCCCGGTCATTTATCTCTGGTTCGGTCGCCTGGCAAGACGGTTCTCCCGGGGTCGCGAAATCAGCCCGGGGGCGGAGCTGGTTCCGGCAGACTAAGACGATTTCAAATGGCAAACGGCAGAAGTCAAATGGCGCATGCGGACCGAGGTACAAGAAATGGACACGCGTGAAGTGAGCGAACGATTGCTCGATTACGGAGTGCGTACGATAAAGGTCGTCGAGTCGTTGCCGCAGTATATCGCCCTGGCACTTTCTGTTTTCCTTGGCAAAAAGCAAATGGCAAATGGGGGCGGAAAACAATTTGAATTTTGCCATTTGCTATTTGCCATTTGAATTTCTTTACCCATGAGTATCTCCGAACCCTTTATCCGCAGACCGGTTGCTACGACGCTCCTCCTCATCGCCATCACTTTGGCCGGAGCCGTCGCCTTCCGACTCCTTCCCGTATCACCGCTGCCCCAGGTGGATTTCCCGACGGTCTCCGTGTCGGCAGGTTTGCCCGGCGCCAGTCCCGAGACCATGGCCTCCTCGGTGGCGACTCCGCTGGAGCGCCAATTCACCCGCATTGCGTCGGTCACCGAAATGACCTCGTCGAGTAGCCTCGGATCCTCCAACGTCACGCTGCAATTCGATTTGAACCGAGACATTAACGCCGCGGCGCGCGACGTACAGGCCGCCATCAACGCCGCCCGCGGTTACCTGCCGACCAATCTTCCCAATAACCCGACCTACCGCAAAGTGAATCCGGCCGATTCTCCGATTTTTATGCTTGCGCTCACCTCCGACGTGCTCTCCAAAAGCCAAATATACGATGCCGCCTCCACCATAATGGCGCAGAAACTGGCGCAGGTCAGCGGCGTGGGCCAGGTGGGCGTGGGTGGAGGGGCGTTGCCAGGCGTTCGTATCGAGTTGAATCCGACCATGCTGGACAAATATGGCATCGGTCTGGAGCAGGTCCGGGGCGTGTTGAGCAGCGCCAATGCCAACACTCCCAAGGGGCATTTTTCGGACGGTCACCGCATGTGGGAAGTGGGCGCCAACGATCAGCTCTTCAAGGCCATTGACTACATCCCCTTAATCGTTGCTTACCGCAACGGATCGGCCGTGCGCATCTCCGATATCGGCCAAGCGCGCGACGCCCCTGAAGACATTCGTTCGGCGGGTTATGCGAACGGCAAGCCCTCCGTTCTGATCTTCATCATGCGCCAACCGAACGCCAACATTATCGATACCGTGGATGGCATCCGCGCGGTTCTTCCCCAGCTTAAAGCTGCCATTCCCCAGTCGATCGATGTGCGAGTGGCCAGCGATCAAACCTTGACCATCCGCGCCTCCGTGAGCAATGTCGAGCAAACATTGATCATCTCGGTGATTCTGGTGATTCTGGTCGTATTCCTCTTTCTGAGAAATCCGCGCACCACCTTCATCCCCAGCGTCGCCGTCCCCGTGTCGCTGATCGGAACTTTTGGTGTGATGTACTTATTGGGCTACAGCCTCGACAATCTGTCGTTGATGGCGCTCTGCATCTCCACCGGCTTTGTAGTTGACGATGCGATCGTCGTCATCGAGAACATCTCCCGCTATCTGGAAAAGGGCTTGCATCCTTTCCAAGCCGCGCTCAAGGGAGCTCGGGAAATCGGCTTCACTGTATTGACGATCAGTATTTCGCTGGTTGCAGTGTTCATTCCCTTGCTGCTCATGGGAGGGATTGTGGGCCGCCTGTTCCGCGAGTTTGCGGTAACCCTGGCCGTCGCTATCACCGTCTCCATGGTGGTCTCGCTCACCGCGACTCCCATGATGTGCGCTCACCTCTTAAAAGAACACGAGTCCCATGGCTGGCTGTACCGGACCAGTGAGCGAGGCTTCAACGGGGTCGTGAAAGCGTATGGGAGATCATTGTCCATAGTGCTTCGCTATCCGGCAATTACCCTGGCTGTGTTGCTGGCCACGATTGCGCTCAACGTTTACCTTTATATTTATGTGCCCAAGGGGTTTTTTCCGCAACAGGACAACGGACGAATTATGGGCTCGATTCAGGCTGACCAGGACACCTCGTTTCAAGCCATGGACAAGATTTTGCGGCAGATGATCAATATCATCGTCGACGACCCGGCCGTTGATATGGTCAACGGATTCACGGGAGGAGGAGGTCCCGGCGGCGGCGGAATGAACACGGCGCGGATGTTCATCGCTCTGAAACCGCCCCAAGAAAGAAAAATCACTGCCGACCTCGTCATCGGGCGGCTGCGGCCAAAGCTCGCGCGGGTGCCGGGCGCCACGCTTTATATGCAGGCGTCGCAAGACGTACGCGTGGGTGGGCGATTCGGCGCCTCCCAGTATCAATACACCATGCGGGGCGATAACCTTCAGGATCTCACAAATTTTGCTCCCCGCATGCTCCAACAGTTGAGGACCATCCCCCTCATCGCGGACGTGAACAGCGACCAGCAGGACCGCGGGCTGCAAGCGTTTGTGCAGTATGATCGTGAAACGGCGGCGCGTTTCGGCATCTCGCCACAACTGATTGACAACACGCTCTACGACGCCTTCGGCCAACGCCAAGTTTCCACCATGTACACTCCGCTGAATCAGTACCACGTGGTGATGGAGGCGGCGCCCGAATACTGGCAGAATCCGCTCTTCTTGCGCCAAACCTACGTGCATTCGCCGAGTGGGCAGCAGGTTCCCTTGAGCGCTATCACGCATTATGACCCAATAACCGCGCCCCTATCGGTAAACCACCAGGGCCTCTTTCCAGCGGTCACCATCTCCTTCAACCTGCGGCCGGGCATCGCCCTAGGAGATGCCGTGGATACGATTAATGCGGCGGCCAGCAAGATTGGCCTTCCCCCAACCATCCATACCGGATTCTCCGGGACGGCACAAGCCTATCAGGATTCGCTCGGCAGCGAGCCCCTCCTGATCGCGGCCGCGCTTGTGTCGGTCTACCTCGTGCTCGGCATTCTTTACGAGAGCTACGTCCATCCCGTCACGGTTCTGTCCACGCTGCCGTCGGCTGGCGTTGGCGCACTGTTGGCGCTCCTGCTCACCCACACTGAACTCACCGTGATCGCCGTTATCGGAATCGTTCTCCTGATCGGGCTCGTGAAAAAGAACGGCATCCTAATGATCGATTTCGCGATCGCCGCCGAGCGAAACGAAGGCAAGAATTCGCGCGACTCTATCTATGAGGCGTGCCTGCTGCGTTTCCGCCCCATTCTCATGACCACGATGGCGGCGATGCTGGGCGCATTACCGCTTGCGCTCGGCACTGGCACCGGATCGGAGTTTCGCCGTCCGCTGGGAATCGCCATCATTGGCGGGCTGATCGTGAGCCAGTTGCTGACCTTGTACACCACGCCGGTGGTTTACCTCTACTTTGACCGCATCCAACATTGGTGGTGGGAGCGGATACGTATGGGACCTCGCGAAGAAGCCGAGCCGCGCGGCTTTGAAGCGTGAGGCTGGGGAATACACTATAAACATTGGATATCACGAGACACGACTCATGAACCGTAAGACAAATACCGATGTGTTAGCTGAAATTACATCCTCGACGTTACTTTCAGGGCACAAGGGACATGGCACAGGGGACAGCGCGGAGATGCCGGACACTCATTGGCACCCTGTACCCTGTCACCTTTCCCCTTCGCGGTGCCTTCTGCTTTCTGCCTTCTGCCTACTGCTCTTCTCGAGCGCTTGCATGATCGGACCGAAGTATCAAAGGCCCACCGCTCCCGTCCCTCCGGCGTACAAGGAATCTCCGCCCGACAACTCCCAGGAGATGAAGGGGTGGAAACAGGCTCAGCCCAACGACGGAGCGAAGCGTGGAAAGTGGTGGGAGATCTATAACGATCCGCAACTCAACGCGCTCGAAGAGCAGGTGAGCATTTCAAACCAGAACGTCTTGGCCGCTGAGGCGCAGCTCCGCGAAGCAAAAGACGCGGTGCGAATCGCCCGCTCCGGCCTGTTTCCGACGGTTACCGCCAGTCCATCTATTGTGAACTCGCGAGTTCCCGTCAGCAGCCCCACAGCGACCACCTCCTATGACTTGCCTGTGGATGTGTCGTACTTGGCAGACATTTGGGGAAGCATCCGGCGCAGCGTTAGGGCAAGTGCGGAGACCGCGCAAGCCTCCGCCGCCCAACTGGAAAACGCTCGCCTGTCCTATCAGGCAATCCTCGCCCAAGACTACTTTGAGCTGCATGGCACGGATGGCGAACAAGAATTGTTGGAACGCACCGTCAAATCCTATGAGGACTATCTCCACCTGACGAAGGATCGGTTTAAGAGTGGGGTCGCGTCGGGTGGGGATGTAGCTCAAGCGGAAACCCAGTTGGACACCGCGCAGGCGCAGTTGATCGACCTTGGAGTGGCGCGCGCCCAGCTCGAGCACGCCATTGCCATCCTGGTCGGAAAGCCGCCTGCAGCGCTTTCGATCCCCTCGGCATCAATTAAAATCCCGCCGCCACCCATCCCCGTGGGAGTTCCTTCTGACCTGCTGGAACGGCGCCCCGACATCGCTGCCGCCGAGCGACAGGTGGCTTCAGCGAACGAGCAGATTGGTATTGCGAAAGTTGCCTACTATCCGACGCTGACCCTCAGTGCCTCCGCAGGCATTGAAAGCGCGGAGTTTTTGAAGTGGTTCTCGTGGCCAGCCCGCTTCTGGTCCGTTGGCCCTCAGTTAGCGGAGACGCTCTTTGACGCGGGTAGGCGCCGCGCTCAGGTGGACCTGGCGAAAGCTGCCTACGATGCCACCGTAGCCAACTACCGGCAAACGGTCCTGACCAGCTTTCAACAAGTCGAGGATAACCTGGCGGCGTTGCGAGTTCTTGCCAACGAAGCGCGTGCCGAGGACGAGGCAGTACAAGCAGCCGAGCGGTCATTGGCAATATCCACATATCAGTACAAGGCTGGAACCGTCGGCTATCTGCAGGTGATCACGTCGCAGGCAATCGCTCTGCAAGACGAAGTTTCAGCGGTGAATATTCTTACCCGCCGCATGGTCGCAAGCGTGCTTCTGATCGAAGCCCTGGGCGGGGGATGGGATACTTCGACTCTTCCTACCGTGCAAGACGTGGCACATGGGAAGTAGGTGAGCACAACGAGATCTGCCAGGATTTCGGCGCCAACCTCTATCCGCGGGCGGGCGCAGACCTTCAGCTCCGCGCCAGCCCGCCTTCGTTCCTTTCCAATCCTGCGCCGGGAGACATCGAGAGTGTCACACTCTGTCCTCTGAAAAGACTACCGACTGAATACCTGAAATCTCAAAGCGCTTTCGGCAGCGGAGGTTCTTACATTGGACGAAATCGTCTCGCCGCAGCATATAGTTCCTTGATTTGGCAAATCGCGCCCGATCTCGTTCGTCCGCGTGACCTGGAAGCTTCTTCCTCTTTGTGCGCACCAACCACCGAATCTCGTAGGTGTCTGTCTGGTGACAAAACAGGCAAGAGAGAGTGGCAGGTTTCAGCGTCTCATTTTCATCAAAAAATTCGCGCTCATCCATACCTGCCTATCTTAGCCGTATTTGTCCTGCAACTCCACACGCATTTGAGAACAGGGACGCCTTGTCCAGCGGAAAGCATTAGCACACTTTTCCCTAACAGGCGTATAATGCGCTGGGGGCAGGACTCACGCAGTCTTTTAGGTTTTTCTATGAGCGGAGGACCAGTCGTATGGCCCACACTTTTGGCGAGCAAGATCTCGCAGATTACCTCTTTGATCGCATTATTGTGAATTGTCCGACCTGCTTGGACACCAAGTGCCTCCGTGTGGCGTGTCTGAAGGTTGCGGAGGAGTTACTCGAGGACGCTGAAATCGTTTACAAGCTGGCGCCTGTTTCCGACGGTGGGGCATAAAGCAGGGAACAGGGAATAGGGAACAGAGCATAGGCAATAGGGCGTAAGGTCATGCTGTTCCCTGTTGCCTGTTCCCTGTTCCCTGTTGCCTATTCCCTAAACTCGTTCTTCACGACCACCCCACCCTTCATCACAAACTTCACTCGTTCGAGTTCCGTAATATCTGAAAGCGGGTCGCCGGAAACCGCGATAACATCGGCGAACTTACTCCTTTCAAGTGAACCGACACGATCCTGCCAACCCATCAATTCTGCTGCGCGCTGGGTCGCTGAACAGAGTGCCTGGGCGGGCGTCATGCCGAAGCGGACCATGTATTCAAACTCCTTGGCCTGAGTCCCGTGCGGGAAAGGACCCACGTCGGTCCCGAAGGCAATCTTGACCCCGCTCGCCAAGGCCCGGCGAAAACTCTCCTCGTGGATTCTCGCCCGGCTGGTCTTTCCCTCTGTGGCTCGAAGGTCTCCTTCCGGTTCGACTTCATAAACGTAGAGCGTCGGCACGAGGTAGATACCCTTGCGAACCATCTCCTGGAGCGATGTGTCGTCGAGCTCAAGGCCGTGCTCGACGGAGTCAACGCCCGCCTCAATGCCGTTGCGCAGGCCAACGCCGCTGTAAGCGTGGCAAGCCACCTTCACATGTTGGCGATGAGCTTCGTCTACGATGGCCTGGAGTTCCTCGAGGGTGAAGGTGGGAACGCTATCCAAGTGTCCGTCCGGCGTGAAGCGGAAACGATGCGTCGAGTAAACTTTGATGACATCGGCGCCGTACTTGATCTGTTCGCGCACGGCCTGGCGGGCGGCCCAAGGCGAATCCACAATTTCTACACCGGAGGGGACCAACACTTCCGGAGAATACCCTTCCAGCGGATAGCCCCCGGTGGTAGAGAGGGCGCGCGTGGATACTTGAAGGCGGGGGCCAGGGATCAATCCACGGTTGATGGCGTTGCGCACATCCACGTCGCTGTACATGGCGCCCTCGGTTTCAAGGTCGCGCAGGGTGGTGAAACCAGCCTCCAAGTCCTTCTTGGCGTTGACCACCGCTTCGATGGTCCGATACTGCCACGACTCCTTGAGCAATTGTTCGTCGTAGCGGCCCCCAGACTCCCCGGTCAAAAACAAGTGAGTGTGAGCGTCAATCATTCCGGGGAGTACCGTGGCTTGCCGCAAGTCGATCAGTTCGGCCCCTGAGGGGATGGCCACGCCCCCAGCCGGGCCAACTTCAACGATGCGCTCGCCCCGGATGATCACGATCTGGTCAGTCACGAGACGTCCGGAACCAGGATCGAAAAGGCGACCCGCACGGATGGCCACCGGCTTCGTCGCCTGCGCGAATGAAGAGACCGTAAAAACCAGTAGGGCAAGAAAAGACTTCGAAATGTAATCGGACATCATCTTCAACGCTCCTTTAGGTAACCGACCTTGGCGGCAGGAATTTTGGACCCAGCCACGCAAACGCCAGAGCGTCGATCAGCCCATGCGCCAGCATGGAAGGATAAAGGCTTCCGAAATGAATGACGGGATATGCCAGCAGCGCTCCCAGCAGAGACGCTCTTACCATTCCGTTCCAACCTTGATAAACGTGCGCCAGCCCGAAGGCCAGCGATGAAGCAGCCCACGCCCATGCGTCGGAACGCAGCCATTGAGTAAGTTGAGCGAGGAGGAAGCCGCGATACAAGAATTCCTCGCAAAGAGCTGCCGTGGGAGCCAGGAGCAGCACCGACCAGAACTTTTCTTGGCGGGTCTTGGGAATCAACAGGTAGACCAGTTCGGCCTCCGGCAGCCACCACCCACGGAGTTCAAGGAAAAGGCCCAGGCGAATGCCGGCCACAGACAATGCAACCAGAGCGCCCGCCCAAGCGAGCGCGGCGACGGGCGCGAGCGTTCGGAAGCCTACGGAAAAAGCACTCAGCGAGCTGAGAAAGAAGATGAGCAGCCCCAAGCCCGCCAGCACCCACTGCGAAATCGCCGCAGAGATGTAAAGTGCGAGCCGCGGCATCTGACGGACTTGGCTGTCGCGCGCGGTTGATAAGGAAAGAACCGGAACGCCGACAAGCAAGAAGAGTATAAATAGAACCGACAGTGCCTTGGGCAACATTTCCGGTCCAACTGGAGTGAGGATGCAGGAGCAGACTATTCCTTTTGTTCGAGACTGGCGCGGATGGTACGAATCCCCGTACCTGGCTCCAGGATCAGCGGTATCGAGTACGTCTTATAGCCGGAAAGCTGAATTTCCAACTCGTGTCTGCCAACCGGCACCTTCAAGACCGAGGGGGTATTGCCATAGAATTCCCCGTCAATCAGGATGTCGGCGGCGGAGGGATCGGAGAAACACTCCACCCTGGCCCTCTCCACGTTGGCGAGCGGCGCCGCCGATTGGCCCGGCGAGATCGCGGGGGATGTCGCAGACGCCGCTGGGGTGGTTACCAGCGGTGGCGCCGCTGGCTTTGGGTAGGTCACGGCCGGTGTAGCTGTCGAAGGCGTTGGCGCTACCTCTTGCGCAGGCGTGGGAAGAGTCGTCGCAGCAGCGGTGGGTGTAGGGGCGAGTGCGGGCATGCTGGGCTGTGCAGCCGCGGCCACTTCTCGATCCTCATTGACATACGCTGTGTATTCGGTTCCTTTCGGCGCTCCAACCCCACCCTTAAAACTCGCATCAACCTTGATCTGATCCTGCGCAGGGTTCTTGGTTTTGCTTCCGACCGTGCGCAGCTTGACATCGCTAAGGTCCGGCAACCTGACACCTTCGATGTCAAACTTGATGAATTTCCCCTTCTTAACACTTTGAACGGCGCCCCACGAAACAGCTCCTGCCGGGATCACGGCTATTCCCTGGATGAACACGGGACGGGCCACCTCGAAATCCACCCGCGCGCCCTCCTCGACTCGGTCACTCGCGAGGTCAGCCTGCAATCGCACACGCACGGGAGTCCCCTCAGGCAGGCGCACCCGCTGACCGAAAGCCAGGCAACTCGGGATCAGCATGCAGACAAGAACCATTCCAATCGAACGCTTCACCTTCACAATACCCTCCAGCTCCGAATATTGTTTCCGTATCTCTCCGGCAGCCCGGTCCCACCCCAATCCTGCCCGTTCACTGCTTTTCCAGAGTGGCGCGAATCAAAGCGGACGAACCCGGCTCGACCCTCATGGTGCGCGTCCAGGAGCGATACCCACCCATTCGCAACTGGATGAGGTGGTGCCCCGCATCAACGTGCAGCGTAGAGGGGGTGTTCCCGACCAAGTTGCCGTCAATCAGAATGTCCGCTCCCGGTGGATTACTGTTAAAGTCCACCAAAGCCGGCTCTTCCGGCACCGCAATCGAAGGGGTAGAAGGCGCGGGCGTTAGCCCGCTCGTGGAGGCGGGCTGAGTTGCCCCCTGGGGGTTCGCCGGCGTTTGTTGTGCGAGGGGCGCGGCTGTGATCGGGGGCGGAGCGACCGGGGTATCAGGAACGTTCACAGTAGCTGAAGCATCGACGTAAGCTGCGTATTCCTTCCCTTTTTCAGCCCCAATCACGCGCTGGGCGTAGCCGGGAAGCGGGTCATTGGCCTCAACATTCCCTTTGGATTCTGCTTTCTTGGGTTTGTCGGGGCGTGCACGGAGCGGAACATCTTGACTGTCAACGGATCGGACCGACACGAACAGGAAAGTCACCGAGGCGTCCTTCGCGTTTCTCTTTCCTGCGCCCTTCACGCCAACCACTCTCCCTCGCGCCGGTGCTCCCTTCTGGATTACCATATGGGTTGCCACCACCACGTCTTCGGCAACATCAAAATCTATCGGGTCGCCTTTGACCACGTTTTCCGTGGTCAGCACATTGTGCAGCTTGAGTCGTACCATCTGCCCTTGGACGACACGCACCTGCGCCGCAGGCGCGGGAGTTGAAAGATAAACAAGCATGAAGACCGTACCCAGCCAAGCCCACTTCCCATCCCGCTGGACATACTCGGTTGAGGTCTTTGGGATTGCGCTATCGCGTCTCATGACAACCTCCAGGTCCCCATCAGCCAACTCGATGATCCAGCGGCGAACGCGCCGCGCCTGACGGGTTTATTTCGCAAGACAACTGCGGGTATTTTCTCACCACCCTGGCGCACCGTCAAGGCCATCGGCCATCGGCGACGACCCTCACGCGTTCCCCCTCTGCGGCATCACGCCTCACGGCTCTTCGGTCAACGCAAGAGATACGCGCCAAGCACCGCCCGGCAGCGGTCGCGGTAAACTTCCACCGGTACGTTCTCAGGACCCATTAACCACTGGAGACAGTAACCGTCGACCAGCGCACGAATGGTGGAAGCAGCATCCACCGGGTTTACCCGGCGAAATTGCTGCTCTCTGATTCCGTCTTCCACGATTCTCGTATCCCTCTGCCGGCACTTCTCGAAGAACTCTGAAAAGAGCTTACGAAAACGCTGGGAGCGTGCACCGCGGCTGACAAAATCGAAGAAGACCAAATAAAGCTTGCGATTGACCTCGGTGCTGTGAAACAGAACTTCCAACTCGGCCGCGAGCCGGATGCGCGCAGGTTCCTGAGTATGGACAACCTCGTCCAAGCTGCGGTTCAACTGGCGGAGCAGCCACTCCAGGACCCCGAAGAGGAGGTCTTCTTTAGTCCGGAAATAATAGAGAGCCCCCCCTTTGCTCGAGTCAGCCCTGGCCACTACGGAATCCAGCGTCGTGGCCTCAATCCCGCGCTCCAGGACTTCTGCGTACCCTGCCTTCTCGAGAGTTTCGCGGCGGCGCTCCGCCAGTTCTGGATTGGCCCTGCGTGGGCTCATCAAGCCTCCCGTTTGAAAAAGCGTCTGGACGGATTATTTATATCCGGGGGAATTTGTCAACCCTTTTCCACCGCCTTTCGTAATCCCTCATTCTCGGGTAGTGGTGTCATTTGGAATATCATCCCTTACGAAACGCCGGTCATTCCCGCGAAAGCGGGAATCCAGTGCGTGAACAGCGCATTTCCCAAGCTTTGCGGAGTGGATTCCCGCTTTCGCGGGAATGACTGCGGCATGGAGCGCCTGTGTCTCGCAAATGACACCACTACCCATTCTCGGAATGGCTTGAGGTGCTCCGCTCGGCATGATAGCATGACTTAAGATCAGGGAATCCTATGAACGCCGGAATTTCAGGCCATAACCTTGTGGGGCTTGATCGCCAGGAGCTGGAACGACTCGTGCAGTCGCTGGGGAAGGCGCCTTATCACGGTCGCCAGCTCTATCATGCGCTTTACCACCGTCGGGAAAGGGATGTGGCCGCCTTGACGGACCTGGACAGGAATTTCAGAGAAGCCCTGGCGGCTCATTATGAAATCGCCTACCCCGATGTCCAGGGCGAGTTCATATCGAAGGATGGCTCCGCCCGCTACCTGCTGCGTCTTCAGGACAACACCGCCATTGAGACGGTGTATATGCCCGAGGAAGAGCGGATCACACTTTGCCTTTCGAGCCAAGCGGGCTGCGCCGTGGACTGCCGGTTTTGCTTCACCGCGCTCTTAGGACTCAAGCGCAACCTTTCTGCGGGTGAGATTCTTGGACAGGTACTGGCGGTGGCAAAAGCCCGCGAGATTCCCCCCCGTTCAAGGCTTAATCTGGTCTTCATGGGAATGGGCGAGCCGCTTCTGAACCTCGCCCAAGTGATGAAAGCCATCCGGATTTTCGCGGACCCTCAAGGTCTTGGCATTCCGCTTCGTCGCATTACGATTTCCACCTCGGGCATCGTCCCCGGCGTGCGCGACCTTGCCCGTGACCCGAGACGTCCGAAGCTGGCCATCTCGCTCAACGCTTCGAACGAGCAGCAGAGAACCGAGCTGATGCCGATAAACCGAAAATACCAGCTCCGCGAGCTCATGCGCGCCTGCCGCGCCTATCCGTTGCGCCCGCGAGAGCGGCTCACTTTCGAGTACGTCCTCCTGGGCGGCTTTAACGATACGGACGCCGATGCCGTGCGCGTGGCAGATTTGCTGCGAGGAATGCGCACCAAGGTCAACCTTATCCCTTACAATCCCGGCCCCGAGCTTCCTTATCGCCCCTCGCCTCTCGAAAGAGTCCTGGCCTTTCAGCAGCTCCTGACGGAGCGGAACATTCCAGCCTACATTCGCATTTCACGGGGACAGGATATTGGCGCCGCCTGCGGCCAACTCCGCCTGGAAGGAATGCGAACCCGCCATCCTAGCGCGCCGATCCGCGCCTAATTGTCAACAACAACCACCCCCTACCCCCTCCTTACCAAGGAGGGGAGCCAGCCCGCCAACTCCCCACCTCCCCAGGGAGGGGAGCCAGCCCGCCACCTCCCTTCCTTACCAAGGAGGGGAGCCAACCCACCAACTCCCCTCCTCTCCGAGGAGGGGCAGGGGGTGGTGAGAGCGCGTGCCTGTAAATTCCTAAGTGGGATACCACACTAGGGCGCCGGTTGGCGCCCCGAAACGAGCGCTCCCCGCTGGCGTGCCTTCGGACAGATTCCGATGACTGCCATCATGCGGCCGGCGCGGCTTCCCTCTTGGCGATAGGAATAGAAGAGGTCCGTGCGGCAGGCCGTGCAGAAATCCACCGCGGCGACATTGTGTATTCCAAGCCCTGCTGCCCGGAGCTGATCCTGGGCAACGGCTATCAGGTCAAGATGAATGGGAGGCGCGCAGGTGGAGTCGTGGCCCGGCGGCCGCATATTCAAGAAGGAGAGCGGACGCGGTTTGGGATGCGACGCCGGGGGTCCAGACACCTTGCGAAAGAACTTATCCGCGTGCGGGAAGCGCCCCTGAAACGCTTCCGCCACCTCTTCCCCCACTTCATAACAACACGCGCGGATGGAAGGACCCAGCACGGCAAGCAGGCTCTCAGGCTCAGAACTATACACGCGGCGCATCTCCCCCACAGCCTTTTCCACCAGGCGCGCCAGCGCCCCACGCCACCCGGCATGAACTGCCGCCACAGCTCGATGTTTCGGGTCCAGCAGCAGCACGGGCAGGCAATCCGCAGTTCTCACCGACAGCAGGATGCCAGTCTGATCGGTCAACAGGGCATCCCCTGCAGGTTGCGCAACGCCAGGCTGTTCAGGCATTCGATTCCCGCCGAAGCGGTACTCGAGTTCGCCGGACGTTCCACGAAGAACTTGATAGACACTGGCGGAATGGACTTGCCGGAGCGAAGCCAGCGCGAAGTGTTCCGCGCCAAGCTGCTGGAAGAAAAGTTCCCGATTTTCCCGCACCCTGGCGCGCGGCTCGCCCTGCGTGAATCCGAGGTTCAGCCCCGCAGACGGACCACGGCTCACCCCACCCCAGCGGGTACTGAATGCATGGACCAGCCAAGAATAACGGCCGATGAGCGGGTGCTCAATCCAGGCTAGCCCGCCACGCGAAACGGTTTGTGAAACTGGGGGAGCCAACACCCGAATATAGCACACCCCACACGGTCCCCGTGCGGCCGGGCGTGTTGAACTTTAACCGCCGCTCTGCTAGGCTGAATCTGACCACATCAGGGCAGCCACCTGCGACTTAAGAGAAAGGAAGACCATGTTATCTGATCGCCTGGTCCGGATGATCGAACAACACGCAGAAGAGTTAACGCGTGCCTTGGTCGAAAACCTTCAGTCCAACCCGCGTACGGCGTCTTACCACCGACTTTCCCGGGGGGCGATTCACGATCGCGCCCACCATGTGTACAAGAATCTCGGCTTGTGGTTGAACAGCAAAGCGGAAGAGGATATCGAAGCGAGTTACACCGAGCTGGGAAAAGAACGCGAGGCGGAGGGAATCCCCATCAGCGAGGTCGTTTACGCTCTCACCTTGACCAAGTATCATCTGCGAGATTATATTCGGGCTGCCGGCTTGGTCGATTCTGCCGTGGAGCTTCACCAGGAGCAGGAACTCCATCACGTGTTAGGCCATTTTCTTGACAAGGCCATCTACTACACCGTCAGGGCCTACGAACGCGCGGCGAACCACAAGGAAGGGACCGGCGCTGTTAAGAGAGCGCGCTGAGCCCGGCGCGGCCCACCGGCTTCTTGCTCATGATTGTTGGGACTGGCGTCGATATAATGGAGACCTCTCGCGTCGAGGAAGCTCTCCAGAAGCACGGCGAGCGTTTTGCCAAGCGTGTGTGCACGCCCGCGGAGATCGCGTATTGCGGGAAGTTCAAGAACCAGGCGGAGCGGCTTGCCGCCCGCTTCGCGGCCAAGGAGGCGGCATTTAAGGCTTTGGGGACCGGCTGGGGTGAGGGGGTACGCTGGGTGGACGTGGAAATAACTCACTCGCCGAGCGGCAAGCCGGAGTTGATCCTCCGGGGTCGGGCGGAGGAAATTGCCCGCCGCATGGGAGTTACACGCACCGCAGTATCGATTTCACACTCTGACCGTTACGTTGTCGCTCAGGTCATTTTTGAGGCCGATGGCTAGCGTACACCAATCGGGCTGGCGTTACTTGAAAGGCATGAGCATCGCGCTGCTTTGCCTTCTTGAGTTGCCGCACGCCTGGGCGCAGCGTGCAGAGGGAGAGCCGGAACTCCCGGTCCTGGATACCAAAAAAGCTGCCCGCCTGCTTTTGAACCAAGTCCCTCCGGAGTACCCCACCCTGGCCAAGGTGAACTACATTCAGGGCCGAGTTCGCGTGCAGCTTGTGGTCTCCGCCGCCGGTTCGGTGGCGGGGGCGCACGTGCTAAGCGGCAACCCCCTTCTGGCGGCGGCCGTGCTGAACTCGGTTCGAATGTGGCGTTACCGCCCGTTTGTGGCAAAGGGTGATTCCACCACTTTCGCAACTACGGTGGACGTTAATTTCACGCTGCGGGTAAAGAAAATGGAGCTTGCTCCCGCGCAGGCGGAATCCGACTTCCGTCGTCAAGTCAAACCTCCAGAAGTATTGGCGAGGCCGGAGAAGATCGCCTCCACTGATTCTTCGGTGCGCGTGCGCTTGCTCGTAAACGCGGAAGGCAAAGTGATCGATTCGGCAATCCTAAAAGGCATTCCTTCTCTGTTTGAAGGGGCAAGGAAGAGCATCGAGCGGTGGTCGTTCCGGCCGGCGCGCTGGGGTGCTCTCTCCGTTCCTTGGTACCTTGACGTTGACGTCCCCGTCGACAACGCCCCCTCCCAGGCAGGCACGCGTTCGCCGAGCGGGCGGTGAAGGCCCGGGGCAGCATGAGGTGGCGGCGAGAGAAATATTCCCCCCGGAGGGTAATCCCGCGTTAGAATTGGGAAGTGAGCCGGAGGTGAAGCGCCGGCGTGGCCCTTGATGCCTGTGGAGCAAATGGTTAATGAAATTAGATTGGGCAAAACGAACCCGGAAGATCTGGCCCCTGGTCTTCATGATTCTAGTTCCGTCAAGCGCGGCTTTTGGAATTGAACCCACCAGGGAGGCAGTTTTTCAATATGCGGGCGGAACCGAGAAAATCGAAATAGATTGTGCAGGCAAGTTGGAAGTCACGCTGGAGAGTCTGGTTTTCAGGTGTCCTGGGGGCTCGGTGGTTATGCCTTTTTCGACGATCACGCTGATGCAATTTCGCCCGGATGTGAGCCGCCGCGTCCGCAAGCTGAAGCTCAAGTGGACGACTTACCCCAATACTCTGATTGCGGGCAAGCAAAATCAATATTTCACCATTGTCTCGAAAAAGCAGGGCGTGACTCAGGTGGTGGTCTTGAGAGTCGATCCCCTTTCGATGCGCCCTTATCTTGCCGAGATCGAGCTGAAATCAGGGAAGCGTGTCGAGGTGATGCCCTACGAGGATTATTCTTGAAGAGAACTGATGGCCCCGCCGCTCGGGAATAGCCTAACAGGGTGCTGAAAGGAGTCTGTGAGCATTGTCATTCCGAGCGAAGCGAGGAATCTCGCTCTGGAATCAAGAGACTTACGAGATTCCTCGCTTCGCTCGGAATGACACGCTGGACGGGTTTTCCAGCACCCTGCTAAGGATTGGTCCCGCCTAAGAAATATCCTGCCTTTGTCCGCACTTTGACCCCGCTTCGGTGCACGCGCACTTGGATGCGGTGAAAACCGTTCTCGCTGCTGGGCGCGTGAGGCACGTAAGCGATTTCGTACTGGCTCTGGATTTCGTCGGCAATCCGGTTGAGCTCATCCTGCACCGCCTTCGTTGACCAGTGCGCATAACACACCCCGCCGGTGTACCC
>JBEKUR010000118.1:0-17901 GCA_049514855.1 Terriglobia bacterium | reverse complement strand
CTTCGCGCAGGCTTGCGAGGGTCACCAGCTCTTCATCAAAGAGCGGTCGGCCCACGAGCCAGTGGCAGGCCACAAGGGCGCCCACGATTGCCGCGGCGCTCGAACCGAGACCCACACCCACTGGAATCTGGTTGTGAATCTCCAGGTCAAAGCCGCGCCTTTTGCCCCAGCTTTCGAGAGTCTCCCCCATGACGCGGGCAACGAGGTTGTTGGAGTCGCTAGGAATCCGCTCGGGGTTTACCCCTGCGTAGTGGAGGGAAACGTTCCCGTCGCTGCGCGGTGTGATGTGCAGATCGAGGTAAAGGCTCAATGCCAGCGCGGCGCAATCGAAAAGGCAGCCCAGGTTCGCGCAAGTTGCCGGTACTCGTACGGAGAATCGCTCACTCATCGCCAGGTCCGCTCAGCGAGCGGCAGGAGTCATCATAAGCGAGACGAGCCGGTGCCGACAATAACCAAAATCCGCACGGGGGGGTAAAGAAAGTGACGGTTCGTGCGGTGTCTTGATCTCGCTCTTGTCGCTGAAAGTTGTGCTCGTTTTCCCCTTGCGCTTCGACAAGGGGAGCTGTATTCTCTTGTAGAAGCACAAGGGGGACGCATGGCCGACGAACGGATCGACCTTCCACAAGGCACCCTGGATCTTCTCATTCTCCGAACCGTGGCGCTTGGACCGCAGCATGGCTGGGCGATTTCCGAGCGTATCCAGCGGATTTCGAGCGACGTGCTGCGCGTTCAGCAAGGTTCGCTATACCCGGCTTTGCACCGCCTCGAGCGGCGCGGCTGGATTAAGGCGAAGTGGGGAGCGTCCGAGAACAACCGCCGCGCCAAGTATTACGACCTTACCAGGAGCGGCCGGAAACAACTCGAAGCGGAAGAAAGCGCATGGCGGAAACTGATCGCCGCAGTCGGGCAAGTGCTGGAAACGGCGTAGAGGTGCACCATGCTCAGCGACCTTCTGTTTCGTTTGCGGGCTTTCTTCCGGCGCAAGTCAATGGAAGCGGAATTGGACGAAGAACTGCACGCTCACGTCGCGTACCAAGTCGAGAAATATATCCAATCGGGGCTGACGCGTGAGGAAGCTGCGCGGCGCGCGCGGCTCGAATTCGGAGGTCTCGATCAGATGAAAGAGGAGTGCCGCGACTCTTGGGGTGTGACCCTCATCGAAGCCCTCCTGCGAGACGTGCGCTATGGTCTGCGCCAGTTGCGCCGCAATCCCGGCTTCACGGCCGTCGCCGTCCTCACCCTCGCCCTCGGCATCGGCGGGAATGTGGCCGTATTCAGCCTGCTCGACACGGTCTTGTTACGCCCGCTTCCATACTCACACCCAGACCGGCTGTACATGTTTTTCCCAGTTGAGGCGAAGTCCCAGCGCGCCATGGTCGCGTCGTCGTACCCCAATTTTCAGGACTGGCATGAACAGAGCCACGCATTTCAGGCAATGGCAGCGTTCCACGGTGAATCTTTCAACCTGACCGGCGCGACGGAACCCGAACGTTTGGATGGCTTAAGTATCACGCCGGGGCTCTTTGCCCTGTTGGGAATTCCCCCATTGTTGGGTCGTGAGTTTAGCTCCAATGACAACCCACACGTCGTCTTGTTGACCTACGAATTGTGGCACAGGCGGTTCGGCGGCGATGCTGGGATTATTGGCAAGTCGATCCATTTGGAGGGCAGGACGTACACGGTGCTGGGGGTCTTACCTCCGCATTTCCACTTTCCACCGGATCGGTGGGGAAGCGCGCCTGAGGTTCTCGTGCCGGTCATTCCGAACCCCGAGCGTGGCTGGAATTACTTACGCGTGATAGGACGCCTTGTTCCCGGAGTATCCGAGCAGCAGGCTAGGACGGAGATGAAGGGAATCGCCGCCCGCCTCGCGCAAGCTTATCCCAATACGAACCGCGACCAAGGAATCGCCCTTGACCAGCTTAGCCAAGCCGCGGTCTCCGATGTGCGGCAGACGGTGTGGGTCCTGCTCGGGGCCGTAGCTTTCGTGCTGCTCATCGCATGCACCAACGTGGCCAACCTGCTGCTCTCCCAAGGCGCGACGCGGGAGCACGAGATCGCCATCCGCACCGCCGTGGGAGCGACGCGGTCGCGCATTGTGCGGCAGTTGCTCACCGAAAGCCTGCTGCTGGCGGGCATGGGGGGTGCTCTGGGTGTCGCTCTGGCATATTGGACACTTCCCCTGGTGGCATCCGCCGTGCCGCAACACACCTCCTTCTTCACGCGTGTTCATGATGCCGGCTTGGAGCTCAACTCCACGGTGTTCATTTTCACGGTGCTTCTGTCGGTTCTGTCCTGCGCTCTATTCGGATTGTTGCCTGCCTGGAGGACCACCAAGCCCGCGCGAATTTCCGGGGCGAGCCTTCGCACTGGCCGTATTCGCGGAGCCCTGATCGCGCTCGAAGTTGCGTTGTCCTTCGTCTTGCTGGCAGGAGCCGGGCTGATGATGGAAAGCTTAGTCCGCCTGCTGGAAGTCGACGTCGGGTTCCGGACGGAACGCTTACTGACCATGGACGTTAATCTGGCGGGCGAGAAGTACTCTCCTGCGGAGAAACAGGCGGCCTTCTATGGACAGGTGCTGCAACGGCTCGAATCTCTGCCGTCCGTGCTCTCGGTGGGCGCGATCGTGGAATTACCATTGACGCGGTCCGAGACTCGCAACAGCTTCGAGATCCCGGGACCCCACCCAAGACAAGGCTTGGCAGGCTATCATGCCGTGAGCCCCAATTACTTCCACACCCTGGGAATACCGCTGTTGAGTGGGAGGGAGCTTCTGACTGCCGACTCCGCACGCTCGCCCCTAGTCGGTGTTGTCAACCGCAGCATGGCCCAGAAGTACTGGCCGGATGAAAATCCGGTTGGTAAGACCATAATAGCTGTGCGCATCTTTGTACAGTCGACCGCGAAAGGGTCCAGTATCCAGTTCAAACCGCAGGAGCTCGAGATTGTTGGAGTCGTGGGTGACGTCCGGCAACTCGGGCTGGACGCGCTGCCCGACCCTGAACTGTTCATGCCGTATACTCAGTGGCCGTCGAATGAGATGGCCCTGGTTCTGCGGACCGCCTCCGAACCCTTTTCCCTGATCCCTGTTGTCAAGAAAGAGATTTGGCGAGTGGACCCCGACCAGCCTGTTACGGATATCAAGACCATGGACGAACTGGTTTCCACAGAAGCAGCGGGGAGACGGTTTGTGCTGCAATTGATCGGAGTTTTCGCCTCGATCGCAGTCGTTTTGGCTGCGGTTGGGATCTTTGGTGTGGCTTCCTTTTGGATGCACCAGCGGACACATGAAATCGGCATTCGCATGGCGCTTGGCGCCGGAGGGCGACAGATTGTGTGGTTGGTGGTCCGCCAAAACGCCAAGTGGATACTGGTCGGGATCACGGCCGGAGTTGCCAGTGCTCTCGCCTTGACGCGGCTGCTGGCTGCGTACCTCTATGCGGTTCGACCCACCGACCCGCTGACATTTGTGGCTGTCTCGTTGCTGCTGCTCGCCGAGGGACTGCTGGCCGTCCACATCCCCGCCCGGCGGGCGACGAAGGTCGATCCATTGGTGGCCTTGAGGTATGAGTGAACCCATTGGGTGATTGAGGGATCGGGTGATTGAGCAATTGAAAAGACTTGCGTAAGCCGGCTTGCGTCACCGCGAAGACAAAATGCAGGCGGCATGGACTCGCCGTTGAAGCTCACTGGCGAGATTGAAAGACCTCGGAGGTACCCGTGATCAGCGACCTTCTCTATCGCATGCGCGCTTTGCTCCGGCGCAAGTCAATGGAAGCGGAATTGGACGAAGAACTGCGCGCTCACTTCGAGCACCATGTCGAGAAATATATCCAATCGGGGCTGACGCGTGAGGAAGCTGCGCGGCGCGCGCGGCTCGAATTCGGCGGCGTCGAAAAGGTGAAGGAGGAATGTCGCGAGGCGCGAGGGGTCTCTCTGCTCGAGACCACCGCTCAGGACGTGAGCTATGCCGTCAGGATTCTGCGCAAGAGTCCTGTCTTTGCGCTCGTGGCAGTGCTAACGCTGGCGCTGGGCATTGGCGCCAACACCGCCATATTCAGCGTGATGGATGTCATGCTGCTCAGAGCGTTACCGGTAAAGAATCCGCAGGAGCTGGTTGAGTTCATTAGGTTGGCCCCCGACGGCAGCATGATGACCAACCTCCCCTACGCAGTGTTCAAGCATCTTCGCGAGAACACTAAGGCGCTGTCCGGCATTTTCGCCTTTGAGTCGGACATTCGGGTCTTCCGCGCCGGGGTCGGATCGGAACACTCCTCAGTCCATGAGGTGTCTGGCTCGTTCTTCTCAACCCTGGGAGTCAACGTGCTGTTAGGGCGCACGATCGATCCGAACGACGACCGTCCTGATACCGAACACCAGGTGGTGGTGCTGAGCTACCCCTTCTGGAGCCATCGCTTCGGACGCGACCCGTCGGTGGTGGGCGCGACGGTGCGTGTAAGCGGCATCCCGTGTACCGTAATCGGGGTGATGCCGGCAGGTTTTTTCGGCGTGGACCGTAGCCAACTCCCGGACATGTGGGCTCCTCTCGCATTAGATCGGGATCCGGATGAAGTCTGGGTGCTTGGCCGCCTGAAGCCGGGAGTCTCAATTCCGCAAGCGCGTGCCCAGCTCGAACCTCTGTTCAAACAGGCGCTGGAGTCTTTAAGGGATGGGATGAAGGATTGGCCGGCGCACGAACGAGACGCATTCCTGGCACAGAAACTGCTCGTGAACCGCGCCACCACCGGCACCTCCGGCCTGCGGTGGCAATACTGGGAATACTCCAACACCCTGAAGATTCTCATCGGGATGACGGGACTAGTCCTGCTCATTTCGTGCGTGAACCTCGCGAATCTGCTCATGGCCCGATCCGCTGGCCGCTTGCATGAGATTGGCATCCGCCTGGCGATCGGCGCGGGTCCGCGGCGCATCTTTCGCCAATTGCTCACCGAGAATCTGGTGTTGGCGCTGCTCGGGGGAGTGGTCGGTCTGCTGGTTGCGGCTTGCGGGCACCGGCTTCTGGTGGCCTTCCTTGCTGGCAACCTGCAAAGGGTTTCGCTCAACTTCCGTTTGGACGAGCATGTCCTGGCCTTCAGCCTCGCCATGTCGCTCCTGACCGGACTGCTGTCCGGTGTGCTACCCGCGCTGCGCGCCGCGCGTGAGGATCTCCTGCCGGCCGTCCATGGCGCATCACACCTCCGGGGCGCGACTCGCCTGCCGTTCGCCAGAAAGCTGCTCACGACTCAAGTGGCGCTATCGTTGATGCTGTTGATCGGCGCCGGGCTGTTTGTGCGCAGTCTGAGGAACCTGGCCAACACGGACCTGGGCCTGGCACGCGAGAACCTGGTTTTGATGAGGGTCGACCCGTCCCTGAGCAGATCGCTCCGAGATCGGCGAGAATTCTGGATGCAGTTAACCGAGCGCCTTGCCACACTGCCTGGGGTGCGATCCGTGAGCCTCGCCGGAGACGCCGTCTTCGGCAACGGCGGATGGAACACGACCATCTGGACCCGGCAGCATGACGGAGCGGAGCACGATGCGCAGGTGCCGTTCAACGTGGCAGGTCCCGGCTTCTTTGAGACAGTGGGGATCCCCCTTCTCACGGGTCGCGAGTTCGGATGGCAGGACCGGGGGAACTCCCCGCCTGTGGCGGTCGTGAATCGGGCTTTCGCCCGGAAATTCTTCGATGACCAGAATCCGGTCGGAAAACGCTTCGGCAATGCGGGTCCTGGTTCAAGCAGCCGAATCGAAATCGTAGGCATCATCGGGGATGCCAAGTACGGCGGTCTTCGCGAACAGCCGCAGGCCATGTTCTACTTACCGCTCTTTCAGCACCTCGGAGATCGTCCGTACGAAGTGCATGCGCGCACGGCGGGCGATCCCGCGGCGGTAATCGGGGCAATTCATCGCGAAATTCAGGCCATGGATCAGGACATTTCTGTCTATGATGTGAGAACGATCAACGAAGTTATACACGGTTTGCTTCAGCACGATCGCATGTTCGCTTTTCTGGCGAGCGTGTTTGGCCTGTTGGCCCTGTTGCTGACCTCGATCGGGATTTATGGCGTGGTGGCATACCAGGTTACGCGCCGCACCGGCGAAATTGGCATACGGATGGCGCTCGGCGCGCAGCATGGGGACGTACTCTGGATGGTTATGCGCGAGACTCTGCTGGTGTTGGCGGCGGGCGTCGCCATCGGGCTACCGGCAGCGGTCGCGGCAGCACGGGTGCTTCGAAGCCTCCTGTTCGCACTGGGACCATCCGACCCGGCGACGATCGTCTGGGCGGCAGCGACTCTGGTTGGGGCAGGCGCATTGGCTGGCTTCCTGCCCGCGCGGCGAGCCGCATCGCTTTCTCCGATGGACGCCTTGCGACATGAATGAAAGGACAGAAACCATGCCATCTAATATTCATCCCGAGACGCACTGGGAGGAAACCAACCATGAAACAAATCGTGCTGAGTCTTCTCGCCGGAACGCTGCTTCTCTTTTCCCTCGCTCTGCTACCTCTTTCATCCCAGATGCGCCCCCCACAGCCGCAGACGCTGCCTCTTAAATGCGCGCAGGGAGATTGCCCGCTGCTTCAAGGGATACCGCAGACAGCGGGGATGCGCAGCGGCTTCGTCCGGCTGAAGCTTGGAGGATCAGTCGGCTGGCACACGACCGGCCAAAACGAAGAGGCGCTAGTGGTCCTGCGCGGCCGGGGCGAGGCCCGCGTCGAAGGCCAGCCAGGGCGCGCCATTGAGGCACCGATGCTCGTTTACATCCCTCCTGCAACGCGACACAACGTCGCGAACACCGGCGACGAGCCGTTGGAATACGTGTATGTGGTTGCACCGGCGAAGGCCCCGTAGCCACTCCCACGCCGTGGGTAACAAGGGACAATACATTTACATCTCGCCCCAGAAGCGGGTGATCATTGTCCGCAACGGCTTCGATTTCGGAATCCCGTCGTCACGATGGGCGCGCCTGTTCTACCAACTGGCGGACGGCTTGTAAGAAACTCCGGTGGGCGCGCACGCTGGATCGGGAAGCTGGTGCAGCGGCGGGAAGATGGGTGGTGGCCGAGTTACAACAATTCTGCTTGGGACCAGGAGGAAAGCCACGAGTATCATGAGGCCCGAAGGGACGATCCAGCACAGCCCAGGCCAACGGCCTGGCTCAAGAGGCAAAACGCATTCCAGACCGCAAGCCCTGAAGGGGCGCGCGACGCTCATGAGCCCCAACGGGGCGATCCATCCCAGCCCAGGGCAACGCCCTGGGAATCAACGAGCGATCACAACCTCAAGCCCTGAAGGGGCGCGCTGTCGATCGCTAAATTTTCAGGAGGGCTACCCGAAGTTCTTACAGACGTACGGTGTTAAATACGACGAACGATATGCGGGGGATTGAAGGAAGACCGTGGGTCGCCCCTTCAGGGCTCACGTGTTGAAACGGATTGGGCCGCGTAACCCAGGCCGTTGGCCTGGGCTAGGCTGGGCCGCCCCCTTGGGGCTCAACAACTGGAATAGTTGAATCCCGTGCGGACACGGCTGGAGGCTAAGGGCTCAGGGCTGCGGATTCGGGATCAGTTGTCCACTATCCGCTATCGCCTTGCCAGCCGTCGTTACTGACAACTGAAAACTGACAACTGAAGACTTATTTTCAGCGGCGTGCCACATCCAATTTGACGCCGTGCGGTTGCCGCTGGGGCATCGCGCATGAGAAAAGCCCACGGTCAGGACTGGTCGTCCGCCATTAAGATTGGCGGACTTTCAGCTGCGGCGACACCGCGGCTGCCCGCATTGCACGCGCGCACGGGCTGTAGCGGAGGTTGGCCAACATCCGGACAGAAGATTGAATCGCGAATCATGCGGCGGCTTCGACGGTGAGTCTGAGCCCAATGGCCTTGGTGACGGCAACCAACGTGGACAGACGAGGGTTGCCGCGGACGGACAACGCCCGGTAGAGACTCTCTCGCTCGATGCCGGCGGCCTTGGCAACTTTGGCGATGCCCTGGGCTTGGGCGAGGTGGCGCAAGGCAATGAGCAGAACGCGGGGTTCGTCCTCATCTTCCAATGCCGCTTTGAGGTACTCGGCGGCAAAGTCCGAGTCCCTACGGAGCCGCCGAACGATGGCCTCGTCGTGGGAGACGCTGGCTTTACGTTTCATGAGGTTTCGCTTCTTTCTTTATAATCTTTGAGGTACTCCAGCGCCCGGTCAATATCGGACGACTGTTTTCGTTTGTCGCCGCCGCAGAGAAGCAATACGCATCCCCTTCCCAGCATCGCGTAATAGACCCGGTAGCCCGGTCCCCAATTGATCCGCAACTCGAACCTGTCGCAGCGGCTTGCAGTCGCCAAGGTTCCCGGCGGCGAGCCGGTTAATTCGGCTGGCAATCTTCGCCTGTGCGCGGGCATCCGCCAGTTCCGTCAGCCAATCGTCAAAGACATCTTTTCGGGCGCGGCTGACGTAGTGGCGAATCTCGATCGCGTTTTCATTGTAACTTATAAATCACACGCTGACAAGTCAACATCGTCATATTTGGCCTTGCTCTTTTCCGGAGGAAGGAGCGAAGGGGAGCAGGTCTGCTTTGGGCAAGGCAACGGTGGCGGCATGCCGCGTACCGTACGGTGCGTGGCGCCCCCCATCTCGATTGACGACGTGCGGTTGCCGCTGGGATATCGGGCATGAGAAAATCCCACGGTCAGAACTGGACTGACCGTGGCTTGTGATCTCACCCCAGGCACTGTATGCGCCGATATAGCATTGAGTAGTTCACTAGAACCTCCTGCGTGCTATATAGACGCAAGATGAGATCGAACGTTAAAACCTTGGACGCTACCGAGAACCCGGCTTTCTATCGAAGCAGACACGGCACCATTATCCTTGGTGACTCCCTGAAGTACCTCGCGACCCTCAAACCCGAATCGGTGGATTTGATAGTTACAAGTCCCCCGTTCGGTTTGGTTCGGAAAAAGGTTTACGGAAACGTTGATGCTAGCGAGTACTTGGAGTGGTTCAGGCCCTTCGGAGAGGCGTTCAAGCGGGTCCTAAAGGCCAACGGATCGCTCGTGATTGATATCGGCGGTGCCTGGATTTCAGGACAACCGACGCGGAGCCTTTATCACTATGAACTGCTCATCATGCTTTGCCGCGAAGGTGGCTTTCATCTTGCACAGGAGTTTTTTTGGTGGAATCCAGCCAAGTTGCCAACGCCCGCAGAGTGGGTTACGGTTCGGAGGGTGAGAGTAAAAGATGCGGTCGATTGCGTGTGGTGGTTATCGCCTACACCTTGGCTAGGATCGTGTAATTAGCGGGCCGTGATGATACGCGAGGAATCTGAGAGAAGGCCCTTGGCAATGCTCCCCCCGCCTCAGACTTGTCGGCATAAAATCCGAGGAGGATTCAAACCCAGCACGAGACGGTCCCACGGCTGTGTTTGTGTACACCCAGGCTTCTTCAAGTCTGGTTTGCCAGGAGTGTTGGCGGGGCCACCCCGAGAGAATGGCGAGCGGTTTGTAGAACGGTGCGATACCTGCGAACGATATCAATCTGATGAGCACGCGTGCGTGGCTTATGCGCGAGTGCACGGCGGATGGTCCGGCTATAATTCCGATCTCAAGGTGATTTGGATCCCAGCTTGACATCCATGCAACCGATAATAAGACTGATTAGAAGCCCTTGGACGGAGACTTTTCGCCTTCTAGCCTCAACTGTTCAGAGTGATCTCTTATTGGTGTCACCTTTCGTCAAGAGCCGCTCGACGGAGCAAGTGCTTTCGCAAATACAACAGCGGGGCATCGACCAACAGGTTCGCGTCAAGCTCCTCACAAACCTTCGCCCAGAGAGTGCATTGAACGGTTCCATGGACCTCGAGGCCTTGGTGGAGTTGAGTAGATGCCTGCCAAAGTTTGAACTAACCCATTTGCCCAGCCTGCATGCAAAAGTCTATGTCGCAGACGAGAGTATGGCTGTTGTCACATCTGCTAACCTGACGGAACCAGGGATCACGGGGAACCTTGAGTACGGGGTCGCCTTTACTGATGGGAAAGTCGTAAGGGAAATACGCCGCGATTTCGAGAGCTACTCGCTGCTAGGCGCGAAGATTCTCCCCAGCGACATCGAGAGTTTGGCACACGAGACCGCAGAGCTCAAGCAAGCATTCAAAGAGGCAGAGCGATCGATCCGCGCCCAAGCGAGACGCGCGTTCAAGGAAAAGCTAGACGCGGCTCACATCCAGCTTCTAAAGCATCGTGCGAAGGGGACAACCACGCACGCAATCCTTTCCGATACGATCATGTTCATACTCGCCAAAGGCCCGCTCCGCACAACCGAATTGCATCCAATGATCCAGCAACTGCAACCAGATATTTGCGACGATTCCATCGACCGAGTCATTGACGGCGTGCATTTCGGGAAGCGTTGGAAGCACTACGTCCGCAACGCTCAACAGTTCCTAAAGCGAACGGGGCGAGTATACTTCGACGGTGACCGCTGGCACTTGACCCAAGGGGTTTAAGGGCCTCCAGTCACCTCGCATGAAGCGCCTGCCTGCGCAGGCAGCGAGGTCTACCTGTCCTCATGCTTTCTCTCGGACGGCTGGAGCCTGGGGCTTGATTTTTGAGCCCCAAAGGGGCGAGCTATCACAGCCCAGGCCAACGGCCTGGGTCAATAGTCCAAACCCCTTCCAGACTGCAAGCCCTGAAGGGGCGGGATAGGTGAATCGGCATGCCACAATCGCTCTCCCAACTGTACGTTCATCTCGCTTTCAGCACCAAGAATCGCGAGCCCTTCCTTCTGCCACCGCTGCGGGCGGAGATGCACCCCTACCTGGCCACTGTGCTCACGAATTCGGGCTCGCCGGCCATCAAGGTCGGAGGCACCAGCGACCACGTTCACGCTCTATTTCGCCTCTCGAAGAATAGCTCTCTGGCGGGCATCGTGGAGGAGATCAAGACGAGTTCCTCCAAATGGATCAAGACCAAAGGGAGAGCCTTGGCATCTTTCCATTGGCAGAGCGGCTACGGTGGCTTCTCAGTGAGCCCGGGGGATGTGGAGAAGGTGGCGGAGTACATCGCACATCAGGAAACACACCACCGGGCCGTGACCTTTCAGGAGGAGTACCGGCGGTTATTGGAGAGCTACGGGATTGAATTTGATGAGCGCTATCTCTGGGACTGAACGCGCACTTCGTATTTCGCCCTTACAGGGCTCAAGGTCAGAACTGCCCCCCGGTTGACCCAGGCCGTTGGCCTGGGCTGGGCTAGATCGCCCCTTCGGGGCTGGGCAATTTTCGACAGCAGGTTCTACGCGCGTATGCCGACCGATGTGCCGCGGGTGGCACACACATGTCGCCGTTTGGCATCTATGCGATCATGGCACCGATGTGTGCGCCCCCCGCCCCATGAACCCATCATTCCATCCCGCTAACGCTGGGCTATACCTGTGAACATATTGTCTCTTGACAACGCCTTGCCGCTGTGGTAGCCTACTAATGTGAAAAGCCTAACCCGCGGGGAAGTCCTTTCCCCGCTATCCTAACACCCCGTCCCAGGAGGAACCATGTCCTTACGCAAATCACCCCAACTTACGCCCGCGTTGCTCGCCGCCGCGCGCCACAATGCCCAGCATTCCACCGGACCGCGCAGCGCCGCCGGCAGCCAATCCTCAATCAGCGACCGCGGTCGCTTCATGGACTACCCCCGGAACCCCTCGATGGCTTTGGCCGGTAGTCACGACGGTCAAGGCAGGCGTCATACGTAACGCGGTCCACCTTGATCCAATCTGTCTTTTCAATTCCTCTTCGATTTCTCGTCGTCGGACTGAACGGGAAAGCAGATGCGACCTTGATCCACCTGTTTTGCTCGCCAGCGATGGCGCGAATTTCGTCCGCCACTTCTGAAAGATCCTGATCCTGGCTGAAGATCAAGGCAACATCGAACTCCTCCCGGTGAGCCAGGCGGATGATATCCAGGGCGATGCGTACATCAATTCCTTTTTCTTCGCCAGCCAAAAATGTGTGCTTCGTCCCGTCCGCTAAATTGACAACTCTGTTCCGGTAGCGTAAGGACCGTGCAAAGAGGTGGACGTCCTGACGCCCCATAACAGCGAGCTTCGCAGACCAGAAGCTATGCCAGAATGGATCATCATTTGGGTCAGGGATGCCAGTGTAAAAACGCGTTTGGGAGAGCGCCCATCCCTGCGCTTGGCATACTGCCATCGCGAGGGCGGACACATCATAACTGGGATAGGGATATCCGAAGGACTCGCGTGCTGCGTGGAATAGATTCTGTCCGTCGATGAAAGCTATGGCGCGTTTGACGGCTGGCTCAGGGGGCATCGGCACGGCCTAAAATAAATAACCCCGCCCGAGGCCTTACGGCATGTCGAGCGGGGAGCAATTTCAATACAAGTCTACTATATGAAGTCCAGAAGTCAAGGACTTTCATTTCACAGCCTCGACGAGGATTCGGAAAGCGCGGACAGCACGCCTGCCCTTACTATTGCTAATCAAACCGAACCGCCAAGCACCAAGCCACGAAGAGAGCCCAAAGCAATGGAATCCAGCGATTGCCCCATTGATCCATTGATTCATTGAAAAAAACGAGGCAAGGGGACTTCAATGAGTCAATGGATCAATGATTCAATGAGTCAATTGAAGAAGTCCTGGGCTAGGCATGTTGCCATGATGTCTCTTGACAATGCCCCGCCGCTGTGGTAGCCTACTCGTGTGAAAAGCCTAACCCGCGGGGAAGTCCTTTCCTCGCCATCCTAACACCCCGTCCCAGGAGGAACCATGTCCTTACGGCATCCGAGGGATTAGCGGCGATTTGGTTCTCCGTCGCCGCCGGGCACGGGCTGCTTAGGCTGGGTGGCCAGGCTCAGAAGAACAACCACACCCCAGCCCAAGACCGCCAGCATGAGGAAGAAGCAAGTTGCCGAGATCTGTTCCTGGTTCTTGCCGACCAGATAAGACCGGTCAGCGATAATCGACTGATAGCTCTCGTGACAACTATGGTAGCTCACCGAGAGGAATCCTGCCAGCGCCGGCAGCACCAGGCCAGCGGGGAAGAGCTTTTTGAGGACGGAGGCGAGATTCCTATTGGGGAAAGCGCCGGCGAGCCCGGCGAGCGGGCGGCGCAGAAAGGCATAAGCCGCCATGGCGATCACGATCGACAGCACGCCGACAAAGAAGTACGAGACGATCAGGTACTGTTCATTGCTCATGCTTCGCTCGCAGAACGGCCACCAGGACGGTAATCAGAATGAGATAGGCCAGCAGAAATCCGAAGAAGAACTGGCAGACTTCTTGCAGGCCCGCCGCGACTCTCCAAACGTATTCCATGAAGGGATCGCCCGGCTTGAAGTTGAAGGTCGTTCCGAGGCCGCCCGCGAAGGCGGCCAGCAAAAGGCCGATAAGAAAGCTTCGTAGGTAGAACGTGGTGCCGTCGGGTAACTTCAGGGCTTGGTTCAGCAGGCTTTCGAGGCTCTTCGATACGAGAGCCCAGATTGCAAACGTCAGGGCAAGCAATAGCGCGAGCAGAATGACGAATCCGGCGAGGTTCTGAGGGCTCATACCAGTGCTCCATCCTTGTCTGAAGATGATACGGTCGTTTCAGTAGTAGCTCGAGTCTCCGCGAGTGTACACCCGCCAGCCTGATGGAGCAAGAGGTGCTGGTGTCCTTGGCGAGAATCGGGTGCGGCTCGCTGCCGCACCGAGCGTCCGCGTGTCGTCGCATACGCTCGCCCATGCCCCATCCCGCCACGCGAGACGGCTCACCCAGCCGACCTTCACGGGGTTCTGAGACCAATTCTTTGTCATGCATAGTGTATTACAGCGGGGCCAGCCGCAACCAAAACGAAACCCTCTGTGTCCTCCGTGCCTCTCAAGCTTTAACGCGGAGGACACGGAGCATCTCAGTGATCTCTGTGTTGTGGCTCTTCTCGCGAGGAGGACACAGAGGCACTACCGACGCCTGGGTCAGCAATCACAGCAAGTCCACTCTTGGACCTGTCCGACTGAATAAAAACAGTATGTGTGACGTTCAATTGGTATGATGCATGTATTCCACCTTCCAGCTTCTCGCGCACTCCGCTCTGCGCTATGGCAGCGCTCACCGCGCCCTGCGGGGTCGGTGCTACTTCTCCCGGCATTCTTGCACGGTTCGCAGCAGGTAGCGCCCGCCGCGGCGGGAGCGCAGCAAAGAATCTGCTTTTGGTTGCGGCCAAGGGCTGCGGTGTGCCAAAATGCCACATATTTGGTCAGGGAGCGGGCATCTTGTCCCTTGGAGTCCCCGTAATAGCTTGATTTCATTGGGCGAAAATAAATATTCACAGACGTCCCAACTTTACCCACTGTTCCATTTTTATCTGATAGCCTAGTAGATTTGGCTTCCGGACGAACCGCTGGCGGCGCCGGCGGAAACGGGGAACCGGGCTGTGGCGCCGTTTCAGGAGCGGCGTTCAGGAAGCTCGCCCGTCACCGACGGGCGCTACAGGAAAAAGGAGAAACCACATGGCTAGCCAAACTGAAAATCTGACGGCGGCGCAACTTGAAGCGCGGAAAGAGAGCGCCCGGAAATCCACCGGCCCGCGCACCGCGGAGGGCAAGAGGCGCTCGAGCCAGAACGCGCGCAAGCACGGCCTCTATTCAAACGCCAACTTCTTCTGGGACGCCGCCATCGCGCTGGGCGAGGACCCGCGGGACTTCGAGCGTTTGTTGAAGGGCTTGGTGCTGGCGCGCCAGCCCGCCGACACTCTCGAGATGGTGCTGGTGGAGGACATCGCGCTGTTAGTCTGGAAGAAAGCCCGCCTGGACAGGGCGGAAGCCGCCGTGCAGGTGTGCAACCTGCAAAAGCACGACCTGGAGCGGCGCAAGCAGTTCGTCCAGGTGGGGCGAGACATCAGCGACACCCTGCAATCCGAGGTGCGCGAAAAGGGCCTGCGAAGGAGGCTCGATGCGCCGGGGAAATTCGAGCAGATCCTTTCCATTCTGGACATCCTGGTGGAGATGGTGGAGAAGAACGATTTCTCCCTCAACATGAAGGAGTTTCTGCGTGGCGTGTACGGCGAGGAACCAACCCTGCGGGGCGCCGGACTCTATAACAACTACTTCAAGTTGTCGGAGATGAAGGCGGGCAGCCAGGAGTTCGAGGATGCCAAGACTTTGATGAGGGCGAGACTGGCGGAAGAAATCTCCGATGTCGCGCAGCAATACGAACTCTTCCTGCATGAGCACGTGGAAAACACGCGAGCGGCACGAATGGCCGCGACGGCGCCCTCACATGCTCAGTGGGCGGCGATCATCCGCCAGCAGAATGCCCTGCACCGGCAACTGCAACAAAAGATTCGATTGCTGGCAGAGATCCAGGAGAAGCGGAAGAGAGAAGAAGAGCGCTTTCTGGAGGACTACGAAGCCTCCTTACGACGGAACCCTTCGGGCGCGCCGCGCGGGGGCCGGCAGGCCTCAAATCGAAAAAAGATACTAAATAGAGGGAACGAACCTAAGACTCTATTGCAAACAAAGGAGTTAGCTGTTACAGCCCCCTCAAAACGAACTCCTTTTTGCCCAGGAAAATCAGGGATCAAAGCGAAAAAAAGGGGCGTTTTAACGCAAGAAGCTGGAGGCACAGGCGATTCACCCGCTGCCAGCGGCCAGTGCCCGGAACGGCCCGGTGGCGCGGACCTGATTTGTAGGGCGGCAGTTCGTTCGAGGGGGAATAGCCGGAGAGTCAAAGAACAGGTCTGCGCCACGCGCTCGCCCCGGAGCGGGCTCAGGTGTGTTATCGTTAGCAGGTTGGTGGAAAAGTCAGGATTCAGGATTCAGGAGTCAGAAGCCAGGAGTCAGGAGAAGAAGCAATTGTGAATAGTGAATGGTCAATGGTGAATTGGGGATGCAGAGCTTGCTTTGCGCGTCGCGCCCAGGGCCTCTGACCGCTGCACTTCTTCAATTCACAATTCAGAATTGCCCCCAGCCCCCAGCCCCGTTCCTTTAAAGGCTGAAAGCTGACTGCTGAAGGCTGGCAACGGACAACGGACCCGCCGCGGCGGGACGACTTTGCACATTCAAACACCGATGTCACATCGGGAGACTGGCGAAAAGCTCGAGGTGGTTTACGGCATTCATGCTGTCATGGAGGCCGTGCGCACTCGCCCGGTTGACCACGTGCTGGTCACGCAAGGCCAGCACAACCCACGCGTGCAGGAGATCATTGATGCCTGCCGGGCGCACGGCATTGGCCTGCGTTTTGCTCCCAGGCTGGCGGTGGAGCGCGCGGCGGGTAATACGCAACATCAGAACGTTGTGGCGGTGTGCACGCCTCGAACCTATGACGACATCCAAACTCTTCTGGCACATTCCGCGAGGCCCCTGCTCGTTGTCCTTGACGGAGTGGAAGACCCTGCCAACCTGGGGGCCATTGTGCGCACGGCGGTGGCAGCCGGTTGTGACGGGATTGTGATTCCGCAGCGCCGCGCCGCAGGAATGTCGCCCGCCGTGGCGCGAGCTTCGGCCGGGGCGCTCGAGCACGTGAAGATTGCGCGGGTCACCAACCTGGTACGCACGCTGGAGGAGATGAAAGAGCGCCGGGTATGGGTTTACGGATTTGAGGCCCAAGCCGGGAAGTCTTACCTTGATCTGGACTATGCGCAGGGCTGCGCGCTGGTGTTGGGCGGAGAGGGGGCGGGCTTGCACCGCTTGGTGCGGGAAGCGTGCGATGAACTGGCGCATATCCCCCTGCGCGGCCCCGTGCCTTCGCTCAATGTTTCCGTGGCAGCCGCCGTGGTACTCTATGAGGCCCTGCGACAACGCGCCAGGGAATGAGGGCGGTCCCCTTATTCATGCCTCACACATTGGCCGGCAACGCCACGGCGCATGCGCACATCCTATGAATAAGCGGGGCTATGCGAGGAGGAGCGAATGCCCATGAATTCTACTTCTGCTTTTCTAAAGTCCGCCTTAACTCTGGTTCTCGCGGGTGGCTTTTGTAGCCTCATCCTGTTTCCCTCTGCTCGCGCCCAGGAAGGAGTAGCCGGCGATAACCCCGTGATCTCGAAGCCCAAGCAAGAGCCGCCTGCTGACACCAAATCGTCCAAGAACGAGTCGCAGATTCGGGTCACGTCGAACTTGGTGACAGCGCCGGTGACGGTGATTAATTCCAAAGGCGACTTTATTTTCGACCTGGAGGAAAAGGACTTCGAGATTCTGGACAACGGCGTGCGCCAGCGCATTGAACAGTTTAGTCTGGAACAGCACAAGCTGGTGGCGGTCATTGTGGTGGAAACCAATAGCACCTCGGAGCCGCTGCTCGGCGAGGTCCGCCCCCTCGGTCCGGTTTTCTCCAGCCTGATGCTGGGGCCACAGGGAGAGGCTGCGGTGGTCACTTACGGCGATCAGATTCGAGTTGTCCAGGACTTGACCCAAGACAGCGATGAGCTGGAATCCGCCCTGCGCGGTCTCGAGGCGCGTGGCAGCTCGGCTCGTCTGAATGACGCCTTGGCGCGCGCCATCTTGCTCCTCGAAAGCCAGCCGAAGGAAAACCGCCGAGTGATCGTAGTTTTTTCGGATGGCCATGACTTGGGGAGCGAAACCCATAAGGAAGAGGTCGTGCAACGCGCCGTGAACGCGGGGATCACGATCTACGGTCTGGGATTCAGCCCGGGGCGCGCGCTGCTGGCCAGGCAACCGAAGGCTCCCCCACCGAACCCCCTGGACGTCAACATGGCACGCCCCTTGCCTCCCAACACTGCGCCCACTCCCTCGAACGAGGAGAAAACCTGGGATGTGCCCACGGTCCCGATCGTTCCACTCATCCTGGCGAGCGGGGAAATGATCCGCTCCACGGTGGCCAAGAGCGCCCTGGAGTTCTATGCCGGGTACACCGGCGGGGTGTGTTATGCGCACTGGTCAACGAAGGCGGT
>JBEKUR010000117.1:0-17956 GCA_049514855.1 Terriglobia bacterium | reverse complement strand
CCAGGTCAAAGATGCGAATCACATTCTTATGTGTGACCTGCCGCGCCAGGATCAATTCCTGCTTGAATCGCCGCAAGACGTCTGGATGCCCCGCCAGCTCAGGGCGAATCACTTTCAGCGCCACCAGCCGGTCGACCTCGCGATCTCGAGCCTTGTAAACCGCTCCCATGCCACCTTGCCCGAGCAGTTCTAAAATCTCATATCGCCCCCCCAAAACATGCCCTGGTTGCAGCGCCTGGGAGGAACCAGCGAGGGTCGTCCCGCCCTCAGCGGGTGTGCGGATGGACCAACCTTCCGCCACTCCGCTGGTCGCTGTCATGCCCTCAAAGTCAAGGGGGACATTACACTTTTCGCATCGAGTTGCTGCGGCAGGATTGATGTGTCTACACTGAGGGCATTGCATGAATCAGTGCCTTCTCAATAGTTGACTGCTGGCTTCTACTTTACGGGTTTCGGCCTGCCAAAATCAAGGACTAGTGCTTCTTCATCTCAACTGTGCTTGCCCCCGGGACTAGTACAAGGCTCCGTCCTTCTCTTGCAAGGTATAGAAGTGTGCGTCTTCAGCACCTCTGAGACTTGTGTAGCCTTTTTCCAAGCTACATTTCACTCCCCAGCTCACTCCGAGTTGGATTTGGCGCCTGGCCCAGATTGTGCCTGGGAAACGCCCTTTCCACGCCGGAATCCAGCCGGCCGCAATGCACCTCGCCAGTTGACGGCTAGCCGACTTTAAGACTTTTCAGGCCGAATCCCCAGTAGCGGTGGAACCTCCTGCGTGGCAGCAACTTGCAGTGAGACGAGCGAATAGATTCTTCGGCGACCTTACGAGAGTGTTTTCCGAGTGCGCGACGAGAGTTGAGCGACTTCGCTCTACCCTACGCCGTTTATGGGGTGTAATCCGACCGCGGCCGCCACCGGCCTACGGAAACGTTGTCGGCGCGTTTCTCCCCCAGCCCATTTCAGCCGGCGCGCTTCCGATACAGGACTAAGACTTTCAGGGGAGTCAGGGGTTGCACTTCTCCAACTGGCCCGTAATACATCCAAGTGGTCCGTGCCTCGCGCACGAGAGCCATTCCTAAACGCTTAGCGACAAGGCAGAACCAATCTGCCAAATCTGCGGCAAACCCTGGAAGTTTCAGAGACTTGCGTCGGCGGCGATCCCCGACTATTTGATAGGCGAGTTCAACAGTGGCTTCCTTTGCCACCTGGCACGAGTGGGCGTCGTGGGCCCGCACCTTAGGGTACTCGGTGACCTGCCCCGTTTTCTGGTCCAGTCGTAATGTGAGTTCCTGGGTAGGAATCAACTCCTTTGTGAGGCCGGCGAGGGGCGTGGGGGGGACGCCCCTCGCGCGGCGGTTTCCGCCGCGAACTCCTCCGGTGTCTGATACCCCAAGGCGCTGTGCGGGCGAACTTGGTTACCGACCAGCCAGAAAGCCAAAAATTTGGTGCAAAATTTTGGTGCAAAATTTTGGTTGACTTAGAGAGAGTACGATCGTAGTATTCCTTTACCATTCCGACGATACTGGACCGTGCAGTATAAGGGAGGTACGTATGCCCCAGCCAAGTCCGGCCCGGCGCATCTGTTTCGACCGCATCGTTCCAAGCAGCTATCATCCCGCGAGCGCTACGGCGAATCGAATCGCAGCCGCGAACTATGTCTCGGCTGTGCGTCTGAAATCTTCCACCCTTCCCGGCGCACTGCCGCCCAATGCAACTTTGTTCCAGCACCTGCACGCTATCCAAAAACTCGGAGCTCTGAGCGCCGCCGATCCCGTGGCCGTCGCCAGGATGGCGCTCATGGCTTTGAAGAAGTGGGAAAACGGGCACGCCCTGCGCTGCCGCTTCTTAGACGGGGATAACTTGCAGCAAGGGAAGGTTAAAGATAAGGCTGCCAAGTGGTGCGACTACGCCAACATCACGATCAATTTCGTGAACGATCCCGACGCGGAAATTCGCATCTCCTTTCAAGCAGACCCCGGTTCCTGGTCGGCCATTGGCAGCGACTGTCTGGTTACGGACTACTTCCCTCAATATCAGCCCACAATGAACTTTGGCTGGCTTCGCGACGATACCCCGGACGAAGAGTATGAGCGCGTCGTCGTTCACGAGTTCGGACACGCACTCGGCTGTATCCACGAACATCAAAGCCCGAACGAAAATCTTCAGTGGAATGTACAAGCGGTTTATCAGGCTTTTTCCGGTCCGCCTAACTATTGGAGCAAGGACGATATCGACCACAACATCCTGCAAAAGTATTCCCCCAAGGGGATCAGCGCGACACGTTTTGACCAAGATTCCATCATGCTCTACCAGTTTGATGGTTCGCTTTTTATCGATGACAAAGGTACGCCTCTCAACACGCATCTCTCTGACATGGACAAGCAGATGATCGGCCAGATGTATCCCAAACAGGGGGGCGGTCTTAGAGCTACGGGCTCGCTCGCCTGAAGAGATTGCAGGGAGCGCCGCTACGATCGCTTGGCCGCAGCCCCCTCTTTTCGGAATTCACCTTGCTCGCCGCCATTTGGCCCAAGCGACGGAAGCGATCGGGAGGAAACCCATGAGCACATTCGAAGACATCGACAAGGTCATTCAGGCGAATTTGCAGCAGTTCAAGAAACCGGGTGCCCTTACGGTTCGCCCCGGCTACAAAATTCGCGGTGATTGGATCACCCAGGATCCCGCCATCGTCGTCACGGTCAGCGAAAAGCGAGCGAACATCAGTCCGCAGGAAGTCATTCCCCCAAGGGTGGGCAACTACTCCACGGACGTGCGGCAAGCGACCACGATCCAAAAGCTTCGTTTCACAGATCCGCAAAAGCACGCCAATGTGGTCGCCACCGCTCGTCCGGAATACAACCAGCCGGAGTTCGCCCTTGAGCGCGATGCCCAGACCGGTCAGCTTTTGAAACCCGCCCCAGCGGCCCCTGCCGTGACCGAAATGGCCGCAAGACCGCTCAAACCCTACACCCCTGCCCCTGGCTCGCCCCTTACTGCGGTCACTGCGAAGATGTCCATCACCTGTCATGCCAGCCCGGACGCTGGCTGGCCTCAATTGAACAAGTTCCTCCAGGGCATCAAGCAGCAGCTCACCGTCGGCATGTATGACTTCACTTCCGCGCACGTCCTGCAAGCCGTGAAAGTTGGACTCGCCGGAAAACAGGACCTCTCCCTGGTCCTCGACCATCCCGCGCCTAACCCCACTCTCGACCAGACCGACGAGCAAACGGAGCAAGCCCTCGCCACGGCACTCGGAGTGCCGCCATCAACGCGCTTCCAGTTCGCTTGGGCCGCCGAAACCCGCGATCCTAAGATCACCAATGGCATTTTCCCCAACGCGTATCACATCAAAGTTGCCGTCAAGGACCATCAATCCTTCTGGCTTTCCAGCGGCAACTGGAACGATTCCAATCAGCCAAACATCGACCCCTTCGCCCCCGGTGCAGAGAGGTCCAAGATTGATCCCATCGCCAGGAAGAGCGATCGCGACTGGCACGTCATCGTCGAGGAGCAGAAACCCGACCTCGCCAAGACCTTCGAAGCTTACTTGCAGAACGACCTCAAGTGCGCGCTTCCTCTCCAAGCCCCTCAGGCTGCGGCACACGCCGCCGCCGCAGCCCTGCCCCCGGAAACGAAGTCGCAAAGCCCGGAGCCACCGATGCTCAGTACCAGTGCGCCGGCGCAATACTTCCAGCCGCTCCAGATCACCGACGGTGAGGTAACCGTTCAGCCGCTGCTCACGCCGGACACCGGTGCCGGAAACTACGCGGCAAACATCCTCAAACTCATCCAGTCCGCCACCAGCAGGCTCTATATCCAGACGCAGTACATTCACCCGCCCCATGCGGGTACGGATGCGCCGTTTCAGGCTTTGATTGATGCGGTGAAAGAGAAAATGAACAAGGGTCTGGATGCGCGGATTATCTTAAGCGAGTACGAAGCCACCGGCGGCTGGCTCGAAAAGTTGCAGGCCGCGGGCCTTGATATGTCCAAGGTGCGTATCCAAAACGGAGTGCACAACAAAGGCTTTGTAATCGACTCGAAGGTCGTGGCCCTGGGCAGCCAGAACTGGTCAGGCGACGGAGTGTTGCGCAATCGCGACGCTTCTCTAATCATCTACCATCAAGGTGCCGCCCAATACTTCGAGAAGATCTTTCTCCACGACTGGGCAACGCTTGCTAAGCAAAAGCTAAGCAGCCAGTCCAAGAAACCAATCGCAGCGACGCCCTGAATACTGTGCAGTGGGATGGGCCCAGGCGACAGCACAGATAAACGGCAGCGAGCTCAGAAGTTGGTAGATCCAATCGCGGGAGGATTGTTAGAACTCAACTAGCGTGATCCGGTCAAGGCGCGATGGTTCTTCCGCCTTGTGCGTCCTTGGTCCGGCGGGCAAGTCGGAGAGCTGAGGGCGAATTGCAAGCATTCGCCTTCGACTGGCTCTTCTCGTATAAAGCCAAAGGAGAATCCCCATGAGCATTCAAAAGCAATGGTGCTTTGCTTGGTTCGCTCCGAGCAAGAGCCTGGAGGGACTGAGCAGGGCCGCACTTGTGAAAGCTGCAAAGTGGAACTCTGGAGACATCATTACGGTTTCGTTCCTGGAAGGCGATCCGACTGTGTGTGACAAAGTGAAGCAGGTCGCGCTCAGGTGGACAGCGCCGGGCATGGCCAATCTGACGCTTGATTTCAGGAAGAACACGAATACACTGATTCGCATTTCGTTCCGGTACGCAGGTTCTTGGTCCGTCATCGGAACAACGTGCAGACAGATCACCGATCTTACTCAGCCGACGATGAATTTCGGCTGGCTGACGCCGGATTCATCAGACGATGAGGTCCGGCGCGTAGTTCTGCACGAATTCGGTCATGCGCTTGGGCTCATTCACGAGCATCAGAACCCGAGCGGCGGGATCCAGTGGAACAAGGACGCCGTGAAGCGTGATCTGTCCGGCCCGCCGAACAATTGGCCCCCGGATGTGATCGAGCACAACATGTTTGAGCTTTACAAGAACTCCGATACGAACTACACGAAGCTGGATCCCGGTTCTATCATGATGTATCCCATCCCTGTGAGCTGGACGACCAACGGCTTTTCAGTCGGTCTAAACAGTGACCTGTCGAAAACGGACGAGAGCTTCATCCGCCAGCAGTACCCGTAGCTGTTGGCGGGTGAATGCGACCTTGGCCAACCGACGCCGTGCGAGGCGGTGCGACGGCCGCATGCTGAGAGGTCGATATCTCTCACTTTGAGCGCCGGGGAACGGACCGCCTCGGGCTGTTTCGGATTTGGAGAAGGTATATGGCTCAAGACGACTGGGCAATCGTAGTCGGCGTGCAGTTTTACCCGGGCCTGACGAATCTCGAGGGCCCGATAAACGATGCGACAGAGGTGTATGACTGGCTCGTATCGCCTGGGGGCGGGCAGGTGCCTCCGGCAAAAGTGGCGCTGATCACCTCTCCGCCGCCGCCATACAATCCCCCGCTGCCACCACCGCAGAATGCCGAACCGAAGTTCGCTACTGTGCAGGAAGCCTTCAATAACTTAGTGTACGTAGCCGAAGAAAACGCCGCAGCGGGGAACGGCAAGCGAGTTGGCAGGCGACTCTATATTTACATGTCGGGGCATGGCTGCGCACCTCGGCTGAATGATGCGGCTCTTCTTGCGGCGAACGCTACCCGGACGATAGTGGGCTACCACATCCTGGGCAGGTTGTACGCGGATTGGTTCCTACGCTCGAACTACTTTGACGAGGTCGTCCTGTTGATGGATTGCTGCCGGGAGAGCTATCCGCAGGCACCGCCTAACATTCCCCCTTACATCGACACCACGGGTCCTTCTGCGCTTGACAAATCAAAGCTCTTCTACGGTTTTGCTACCAAGTGGTCCCGCATGTCGCGAGAGAGACCGATGCCAGACGGGCACGTCCACGGAGTGTTCACTTTCGCGCTTCTCGAGGGCCTGAAGGGAGCCGCATCAGATCCGAAGAGCGGACAGATTACGGCAGGTTCGCTTGGAGATTATCTTTATACTAACATTAAGAGTTTCCTCAGGCCAGAAGACCTCGCAGACCCGGACATACCCAAAGATCCCGACATCGATTATGACAAGAACCCTGCCAATCCTCTGATCATCGCCACGGTGCCGGCCCGAAGGTACAAAGTTACGATCAACTTGCCCGCCAGTACAGCGGGCAAGAAGGTGGAGGTTCTCACGGATGAGTTCCAGTTGGTGGAATCAACCAATGCAGCGCCGCCCGCCTGGCAGTTAGATCTCACCCGTGGAACTTATCTGGTCCAAATTCTGGCCGACGGCTCTCAGAAAGTCTTTGATGTGACTGGGATAGGAGACGTCAATGTCAACATCTGAGGAAAGCAAGGTGGTTCGCCTCCAGGTGCGCGCAGCAGATTCTGAAACTGAGATCTTTATAATCGATGGCCAATTTCATCTCCGAGACCGTGGTGTCGGCAGTCTGGATACCCAACTCGAGCCCGGGATCTACAAGCTGAAAGCCTCCACGGGGGGCGTTACACAGGAACAGCACGTTGTTCTACGGGACAAAGAGGTCTCGTTGAACCTCCCGCCGTTGGCCTTCGCCTCGCCCGCTCCGCTCAACGAAACGTCGAAGACTCACGAGTACCACATGGGTGCGGCAGAGAGGGAAAGCAGGAAGATTCATTTATCAGCCGGGTCGGGGAGCTGGATTTTCGTTTTCGCACGCGACTTGACTTCGACTCGTAGAGCGCCAGTCTCTTGGAATCCGGCGATGGGGCTTTCTCTCAGAGACGAACTCGGTAATCTGCTGGCCGACGTCAATTCAACGGGCACAAGCGATCTTTCTCAGGATCCGTGGGCGGCCTGCAACGTGGAGGTCGATCCTGGCACTTACCGGCTGCGGCTGGAGCTTCCGCCACACCAAGATGATCCGAAGCCGGTCAGCCTGGAACAAACGATCGTGGCCTCACCGGGATGGCAGACGCAAGTTTTTCTGTTGCAGCGTGCCTACGGGCCGGGACTGAGCGATTGGCGCGCCGACCTTTCTGGCGCGTCCATTCTGCTCTCCATGGGCCCCGGCTTTGATGCGGCGCGAAGCGATTTTCGCAAGACCGAGCTTGCTCGCTTGGGACTCACGAATCGACGGCAAGTGGTGTCTCAGGAACTTCGCCAAATGCTGCGCCTCAATATTGAGAATCCCATGCTCGGCATCTTGGCGGCGCATCTTCTCTTACTTAATCAGCAATCGGATACAGATCTGCAAACTGTTATCACAAACCTGCGGAATCTGCTCGTGATGCAGCACCCGGACGTCGAAGCCTTGGCGCTCCAATTCGAACCAGCCAGCGCTTATCTGTGTCAAACACCACCCATGTTGCAAAGAAGTTGGTCGCTGATCGTGGATGCTACCGCCACGCGACCCGGCCTAATTCCGCCCGGGTCTCTCGCGGCGGGGATTTGGGACCGCCTGTGGGGAGAGGAACCATGGCTGATTTGGAATGTACCGGAGGTAGTAGCGGGCGCTGCGGTTGGCGCAGCATCGCCTGAAGACGAAGCGGTGCCTGAAGTGAGCGAATTCGAGAAATTGCTTGAGTCGCACCTGGGCCTTCCGCCTCGCAGATTTGGGAGGCCAACCAGGTCGCCTTTCACTGCAGTTGAATCTATGCAGTTTCGCAGCAGCAATGACGTGGAACCGCCAGAACCCGGAGCATTCGCCGCACCCCTCCAGGCAAAGGACATTGGAGCTTCTCTAACAACGCCACCTATGGACGAAGAGAGGATGAGAATGCTCGTACGGACCCTCGGCATTCCAGAGGGTAACCTCAGACACCTCGTGAATAAAGTCTACGCTAAGATGAGCGGCAAAGGTAGAACGGCGGAAAACGAGGGAGCAGATACGCGTAACCTGATCGTGCCTGGCGCGAAAGAATCTGAAGGGTGAACATATTTCAGTGCTAGGAGTGGAATTCGGCGAATATCGGGTTTCCATCGGCACGCGATTCTCGGTGTCGTTCCAGCGTGCGAAGCGAGCGCCCGATGGCCAATTCCACCCTCCCCCCAGCAGTTTAGGAGTGTTGGCTGTCCACCGGGTGGCGGACTACGCGGAGCGCCTTCCGGCGGAATGGAACCGGATGGGCGCGGGCTTTCTTCCTATTTATCCTCAGGAGGCTGTGTGGCTGGGCTTCTCGGGAGCGGCGTGGAAGCCGAACGCTGTCACAGTCGGGGCGGGGCGGCTCAACGCGGTCACCGGAAGACCCTGGGAGCCCCGATTGCACGACGACCCACAGAACTACATGGTCTGCCCGCCGCAACTCTCACTGGATGGCATCTATGCAGGCGACGGGATAGTTAAACAATTCGTGGCGGCCCACCCTGAAAGAGGCTCGACGGGCGCCTCTTTAGCGGCAGTGTCGGCGATGCAGATTGTTGTTTACGAACCCAAGGCTGCGAGATTCCCTGAAGCACCGCCTGCCCGAAGTGCCCAGGGGCCGGACGTTATGCATGCGCTGGGAGTCCCTCGTTCGGGTGACGCGATCGAGCTCGCAGATGGGGCGACGATTGCCCAGGAAATCCTACGGGATCCGTGCGGAATCGATACCTGGGACCAAGGTAACTACGGCTCGGTTGCGATCCATCTGCTTAGTGGTGTGCAATATCGCGAAATCACGGGACTCGAACTTCCTCCTCCCCTAAGCGACGCCCAGGGCTACACGGGATATCGGCTTCCCTGATGGCGTACGTGGTGATCCGCGAAGCTTGCTTCTTGAGCTTCGCGGGCTATTCCCAGCACTCGCTGGAGGTGTCAGCATGCGCAAACTAGATCAGTGCTTCTTTTTGTTTTATTTGGCGACCACCTTCTTGCAGCTTGAGAATGGCCGGGCGGTTGAAGCGAAGGTTCTTCCCGGCGATAGCCCTGTCGTGATCCACGGCAGGATCGGTGATGACAACTCGTTCGTGCAGAGAGTCGGCCTGATCGCACCGGCGGCGGTACCGGAACTGATCTTTCGGTCGACCGACTTGCAACGCTCCGATGGGAAAGGGCAGATCGGCCGGCAGCAGGTCGGGCTGACCAGCACGGCGAAAATCGAGCTTGCCAGGAACACACCCAAAGACGTAGAGATCAAGGTGTCCGGCATTAAAGCCCCGGGGGTCTACAAGGGAGACCTCTATTTCCTTCAGCTGGACCAGGAGTTGAGCGCCGCCCTTAGGGTGCCGGTCCAGGTCATCGCGGAAGGCGTGCCCAAGCTTACGCAGCGGAAGGGCTCGGAGTCAGTAAAAATCCAGCTAATCGATTGCAATTGGCTGGGCTGCACAATCGCGCGGTTGCTGCAGCCGGGCGCATTTCTAACCCGCTATCCTCTGCTGTTCGACAACGGCAGCCAGGAAGACTTCGACATGGCGGTCAGAGTGAGCGCGACAGGCGAGGCGACGCGACGCATGATTCACTCGAAGATGTGGTAGGCGCGCAGTCTCCGGCACACGTGCCACTCCAGCCGGTGTATAGCCTCCCAATCCAGGTCCATGATGCTAGGCCCTTGCCGGACCATTATGTCGGGGACGTGCAGCTCCTGCTATCTGCCCAGGACGCTCCCCTGAAGATACCGCTCGAGCTGAACGTGCGTGCGGGTCCCATTCTTCCCATCTTAGTTCTGCTCTTAGGAATTCTAATGGGGCGGTTGTTGAAATACATGAAAGACAAGGGCGGGCCCCGGTCGGATCTTCTGCTTAATCTGTACTATCTTGAGAACAGGATCGCGGTCTCGCCTGCCGATGCGCAGCTGCTCCAGCCGATGCTGGACTCCGCGAAGGCCAGCATTTACAACATGCAACTCGACCTCGCGAAGATAGGTTGCCAGTAGTAGTCGAGCGGACTCTTGCCGCTGGCCAAGGTGATTCTTGACATGGCGGTAAGCAGGTTCAGCAGGCAGGCCAGCACCAGGCCCCCGGATTGTTCCATCAGGTTGCTGTATCGTGTGCCCGCGTCAGGGATGCCCGCCGAGATTATTTGGGCAAAGCGGGGTCGAACACTGTTCAGCGTTTGCCAGCTTGCGCCGCTGAAATTCAAATGAGCACCCTCGGGAACAAGCATCAGGTCCAAAGTCGCTGGTTTCGCCGGAGAAATGTTGACGGGCTTCCAGGCCGCGCCCTGGTACCCTTTCGCGGAGACAATCACGGTGTAGTTGTCGAAGAGGTTGTCAAAGCAGGTCAGGCCCTTGATGAGTTCCGCCGAGCCGGTTCCATTCACGTCGGTCTCTTGCCACTCGCTCGGTGCACGGCCATCAAAAATCCTCGCGGACCACTGCACATTGGCTGGCAGAGGTCGACGAGTACCGTCAACCAAGTTGATTAGAATGCTCCCCGTTGGAGTAGCACCCATGGTTTCCTCCTGTCACAAGATTTTGACCAGGATTCCCGTTTTCAAGTCTTGACTGGTAGATACCATACACCTGACCTCCTCTGCATGCAATCGGAGGGGCAGCCATGACAACAGAAATCATTCTTTTCAATGTCTCTCATGGCGGGCTTACTACAAGGCTGCGTGCCGGTTCGCGGATCGGTGCGAGGGCAGGGTAATCCTAGACTGGAATTTCCGCTTTGACTTCCCGAGGAACCGGTAGGGCGAGCGCGAAGCTGGCATGGCCGACGCGACAGCGCTGGCGGCTCCTCGCTCGCGTAAAATCCCCCCCCCCCAACGCGCAGAATTGCCCCAAGACACGCCAGAGCGAATCCCGCATGGCTCACTCCACTAGGGACAAACTGAGGGGTGCTGGGAAATTCTCTGTATGCAAGAACAACAATCCATTCGCTCGCGTCTGACATCCATCACCTCTGTCAGCAAAGTTATTTATCAACAGGTTGGTTGAAAACCTTGTGGAAAAGGCGGCTCAAGGTTACGGAAAGGTTAAGGAATGGAAGAGCTTCTGACTCTTTGCACCAACCTGTAGCATCTCCAAACCTGCTCGGGCAAACTCCGACAATTCTCCCCTCACTCGTTAGGCAGGCGGAATCATCATGCGGTTCGTCGCTAAAATCCTTTCAAACCTTGCTCACTAAGTGTGGGGTGAACTCGGGCCTGACCATCACATCGTCATCGCATTTGAAGATTCGCCCGAATCCCTGGCCTATAGCCCAGCGGCACATCGCCTTGGTCTTGACGGGCAATGCCCAGGAGTTGTCGTCAGTCTCAGGGCAGCCCAAGTCAGCCCCCGTGGGGAAATGCATGGGTAAGCATGAGCTATCCGCCCATGCCTCCCAGCACGCCTGCGCACGGGCGGTCAAACTTCGCGCAGGTCAGCACAATAATCATCTCATCCATGGCATTCAGCCTCTTCAAAAAGTTGGGAAAGAGTTGGGAAAGATAAGGCGGGAATTTTGGCGGTTTTGGATACTGCTAAGCGGGAAAAGCCCAACCGAATCAATGATTTGATTTTATAGACGGCAGATTTTGAGTCTGCTGCGTCTGCCAATTCCGCCACTCCAGCGTGCGTCGAACCAAAAGGTTAGCACAGCGCCGAATTTCCCTCAAGGCGGTTTTCGGTTACTTTGAGGGTCATGATTCCAAAAAGTAGGCACTAAGCGGTAGGCAGTAGACAGTGGCGAGAAAGCAATTCCGAATTCAAAATTGCTTCAGCCCCCCGTCCCTAGCCCCCCATTTTTCACCATGCTACTAGAACATTCGCACTCTCAGCGTCAGATATTTCTTGGGGCTCTTCTTGAATTCGGTGAGAAAATCTTTCAAGGACTGTGAACTCTCGCTCAGATTGTTGTAGAGCGTGGGATCGGTAGAAAACTTCCCCAGGGTGCCCTGGCCATCCGCCATGCGGCTTGAAATCTTATCGAGATGGTCAAAGGTTTGGTTCATGCGGTCATAGAGCTGAGGGTCCTTGGCGAACTTTCCCAGCGTGCCCTGGCCCTGATTGATGTTATCGACGAGCGAGTTAGCCTGGGCCACCAGGTGGTTCACGTTGTTGTACACCGAGGGGTCAGAGATAAATTTGGCAAGACTTCCTTGGCCGTGTTGCATGTCGTCGATCACCTTATTCAGGCGGTCAATGGTGGCGACGGTTGTGGTATACAGGGTCTCGTCAGCCATGAGTTTGCCGAGTGTTCCCTGGCCCTGTTCGACACGGGTAACCATCCGGTCGAAGGTGTCGGTTGTCTTATTCAGCCGGTTGTAGAGGGTCTGATCGTAGACAAGCTTTCCCACCGAGCCTTTTCCCGACTGGATCTGGCTGGTGATGTCGTTGAGTTTGGCGCTCAACACGCGCAGGTTGATGATGACGTCATTGGCGTTTTGAACTACCCGTTTGATATCCGCTTCCTCGGAGGTTTTCAGCACGCCGCCATCGGCAATCACCTCCTGGCCAGGACTGCCGCGCGTAATATCCACGTAGCTTTCGCCCAGCAGTCCGACAGTCGCAACGCTTGCCCTCGAGTCGGCGCGGATTTGGTCTTGGTAGGTGCGCGCCACCCCCATCACTATTTCCACGGCGCGCGCGCTCTCAGGGTAGGGTGAGATTTGCACTTTTCCTATATTACCCACGGCGACTCCGGCCAGGCGGACCTGGGCGCCTTCGCGCAGGCCCCCAGCCTCGGAGATATAGGCTTTGAGCGTGTATCGCCTGCTGAAGAATCCCACCTGACCGCTGATGAAGAATATCCCAATGGCCAGGATGGCCAGACTGATGATCACCATTGTACCGACACGAAGTTGGGCCCAGTTTAGTCGCTGCCGTTGAGGCATGGTTTGTCTCCTTCGAGGGAAGTCACCCTTCTATTGTAGACCAAGCTGCGGGCGGAATCGCGCTCAGGCGAGATACTTGAGCAGGTAGGGATCATGCGTGTCGGCCAATTCCTGTGGAGTTCCCTGGAAGTAAACGGCACCATCCCGCAACACCAGGAAACGAGTAAGGGGTCGAGGGCCTCCGTGGTTCACGCCGCTGCCGGGGACCAGCGCCTGTGTTCGCTCCAAGTAAACGTAGTTTGCGAGCACATAAGCATCCTGGAGACGGTGCGTGACCACCAGCGATGTCACATGTTGCACGTCGCGCAACTTCGCAATCTGCATAGTAATGGTGTGGCTGGTGACCGGATCAAGTCCCGCGGTGGGGGAATCATAAAGCATGATCTCGGGCTGGCTGATGATCGCGCGGGCGATGGAAACACGCCGGCGCATTCCGCCGGAAAGTTCCGACGGCATCTTATCGATGGCCTGCTCCATCTCCACGAAGCGCAGCACCTCCCGGACTCTCCGCTCGATCTCTTCTTCCTGGATGACTCCCTCTTCTCTTAAGCGGTAGGCGACATTCTCATACACAGAGAGCGAATCGAAGAGCGCTCCTTCCTGAAAAACAATGCCCATTCGCCTCCGAAATGCATCGAGCTGCTCCTCCGGAATGGGCGTGAGATCCCGTCCTTCCACCAGCACCTGGCCTGAATCCGGTTTGATAAGGCCAAGAATCAGCTTGAGGAGCACGGATTTTCCTGCCCCAGTGACTCCGAGGAGGAAGAGTGTCTCGCCCTGATCCACGCGGAAGGATATGCTGGAGAGAACTTGCTTCTCATCAAAGGCCAACGAGACTTCGCGAAGTTCGATGACGGGCGGCTTGCCCATAGCTTGGATTCAACGTTGGCAGTCTCGGGTCCGGGCCAGTCACCGGTGGGGCTGCGACGGCTTTGCACAACGACTGCAACCTGAATGTTAACATGATCGCGCGGAGAGCCCTCAGAAGAATCTGATGGCGATCAGGAAATTCGTGATAAAAAAATCAAGCACAAGGATTAGGACAGAGGCGACAACCATGGCCTGCGTCGTCGAACGACCCACGCCTTCCGTGCCACCCGTCGTGTTCAACCCGTAGTAGCAACCCACCATGGCGATTACGACCGCGAAGAAAAAGGGTTTGAGCAGGCCCTGGGTGACGTCCTGAAAAGTAAGCGTCTGATATATGGAGGTCCAGTACTCTTCGCTCGTCAGCCGGACCGTGTAGAAGCTTATGAAAAATCCTCCCAGCATCCCGCAGAAGTCTGCGAGAATGGTCAGAACCGGCAATGTAGACAAGGTTGCAAATAGGCGCGGCAAGACCAGTTTTCGGATCGGATCGGTGCCGAAGGCACGCATGGCGTCGATCTGCTCGCTGACCAGCATCGATCCGAGTTCGGAAGCAATCCCGGAACCGATGCGCCCAGCGACCATAAGTGCCGTGAGGACAGGACCCAGCTCTCGGACGACAGAAAGCGCAACCACTTGTCCAAGAAGGCTGACCTCGCCGAAGGTGCTCAGGGTTCTGTAAGTTTGCAGGGCCAGCACGCCCCCGGTGAAAAAACCCGTCAACAAGACGATCGGCAAGGAGCCCACGCCGATGACGTCCATTTGGAGCAATGTGTCGATGACGTAACGCGGCGGGGTGAAGGCGCGCCGCAGGGAACTAACCAGTAGGAAGCTGAAATCCTGGACCGCCAGCACCTTGCGCTTCACAAAACCCACCATCAAGCTGCTGATCATCGTATTCCGTTAGACAATTCTCTCTCTATTCGTCGGTCTTAAGCCACTCTAGCCAGCGGAGTGTCCGAAGTCAAGCGGTTCGCAGGGCGGAACGCACCTGAGCGGAAGCAGGCGACCCATTGCAGGAAGTGGCAGCGCCCGAAACCCTTGCTCGGCGCACTCTCTTCCACGACCCTTGGGGTAGGCAATTGGGTCGGAGGTCAAGTCCGGGTTCCTCTTTGCGTGTCCGTTTCGCGCGGTCAGCAGGACAAAGACTGGAAAAGTGTTTCGCAGGGGGCAAACCATTGGCCAAGCGGCGGGTGAAAAAGAAAATGAGGGGGAAGTCTCCTCCCCCCTCCAAGCGTCGGGTCTTGGGTCTATTATCCGGACTCTCATCCGCAATCTTTGATAGTCCGGTGTTCGTTCGTTTTTAGTCCAAGCACGCGGCATTCCAATTCGGTTCGGAACTTAGAGCCTTATACCTTCACGCTAACTTGTTCAATTTCAGCGAGTCGTAGGGAGTGTGGGAGAAGACGCGGCCAAACACAGGCGCAGTTCAATACAAATTTCTATATTACGGAATCGAAATTCATATTTCTGCAAGCCCTGGCCACGCAGTCTCTGTTCGCAAATACCTGGAACGGACTATTCAAAACGTGCCCTAAGCGCTGCCACTTGGGCACTGAAATCATTGCCACTGAAGCATTGGCAGCCTGCCCCCACCTGCCGGGGCTCGCCCAGGCCGCCGACGCCTGCTTGCCGCGGGCGCCGCAGGTCTCGCTCGTGAAGGTGGTACCGCGAAACAATGGCGGCCGTGGCAGGTGTGCCCACCCTGGCCGCGACTCGTTGGGGGTGGGTCTCAACCCTCGAGGACCATGGGCGAGATGTCCATGCCACGCGTAGCAGGGGTGCGGGCGCTGAGGTGTTCATCCCACCGGAGCCCATCGACAAAGGTATTGATTTTCGCACGACTCGCCCTGTAAATTTCCGGCCCGGCAACAACCCATGGTAAACTCTACATCGTCGCGGCCGCATGGTTCGGGTCGGGCTTTGAATCAAATCTGGAGGATTGGTTCGACTACCTGTTGCAGGGGTTCCCGATTTGACCGGTCTCGCGAACCTCCAGGTATTTCGATGATTGATATTCATAGTCACCCCTTGTGGGAAGTCGATGACGGCGCTAAGACGTTTGAGGACGCTATTGCCATGTGCCAGATAGCGGCCGAGGATGGCATTACGCATCTTGTTGCCACACCGCATTGTAATTATACTTACCCTTTCAATCCGGACGTCAATCGCCAGAAGATTGCAGAACTTCAGTCGGCAGTGGGAGAAGCGCCCAAGCTCCTTTTGGGATGTGATTTTCACCTTTCCTACGACAACATTCAGAAGATTGTCGAGACGCCGTTGGATTTCACTATCAACAACAGCTCGTACCTGCTGGTTGAATTTCCTGACCAGTTCATTCCTGAGCAGCTCGACCGCGTCTTTTATGAGATCCAGGTGGCTGGGCTGACCCCCATCATCACGCATCCGGAGCGCAATCCTGTTTTTGCGCGCAAGTCCGGGCTGCTACATCACTGGGTAACGCATGGATGTTTGGTTCAGGTCACAGCCCAATCTTATACCGGCCGATTCGGCCCGCCGCCCCTTCGCTTGGCCGAAGCTTGGCTGGAGAGAAATCTCGTCCATTTCTTCGCCTCAGATGCCCACGACGTCAAATATCGCCCGCCTATCCTTTCGGAGTGCTACCGCAAAGTGGCTGACTCAAAGGGGGACGAAACGGCGGAGAGGCTACTGAAGAAGAACCCTGAGGCCGTAATCAACGGCATGCCAATGCCCCCTCACCCCCCACCCATCGAGTCAAGCCAACAAGAACCGAAGCGCCGCTGGTTTTCTTTCTTGCGCGGTAGGTAGTAGGTGGTATGTCGTAGGTGGGGCAGGGCGGGAGGTTCCAGTCACTGATTCAATGGCTCAACGAACCAATCACCGAATGCTTTTGATGGCGGATGGCTGAACGCTGAACGCTCACTACTAACAACGGGCAACTTTTCGTGTTCGCACGCAGAATCCAAGTGCAATTATTGAGTCCACAGGGGCCGCGGGCGTGCCCCATTGCCTGGCTGGATAGTTTCTTTATGCGGAGTCTCACCGGACGCTCGGCTTTTGATGAGACTCTTCCCGTAGCGGATGGCTTGATCGAGGTGGGCTTCGGCGTGGATCTGCAGGCTCTGAGAGTAGACCTTGAAGATTGGCTCACACGGAAGTTTGGCGCCGGCAAGCAGGTTAACTTGGCTCTGACTGAGATCGATTCCGACACGGGAGAAGCATGTTGAAAAAAGTCGCGGTGTCAGGTACAATCACTTATTTGTAGTTTGCAGTGTGCGACGGAGTGTGCAGTGGCGACCTATTTTGCGAAAGCGCGCCGGGGAAAAATTCACTGGCGCATTGTTGATGCGGAGGGGTGGGTGCTGGGGCGCTTAGCTGCCCGAGCGGCTTTGGTGTTGACTGGGAAGGATTCCCCGGACTACACCCCGCACGAGGATCATCGAAGCGGGTTGATTATCATTAATGCCGAGAAGATTCGCCTTACAGGGAAGAAGCTGGACGGAAAGGTCTATCGGCACCATACGGGATATCCGGGCGGGTTGAAAGAGATTACGGCGCGTGAGCTTTTTGAGAGGAGGCCGGAGAGCCTGATCCGGGAAGCGATTCTGGGCATGCTGCCCAAGAATCGGCTGCATGACCGGCTGGCTCGGCGGTTGAAGGTCTACGCAGGAAGCACACATCCGCACAGCGCACAATCGCCTCAACCGGTTTCCCTTACGCGCTAGTTGGAAGTCTAAGGAGTTTTATGACAGACGGAGAGCCTGTGGCAGAGCTTGCTGAGTATATGGCGACGGGACGTCGCAAGACTTCTGTAGCCCGAGTCATCCTGAGGCCCGGCGAGGGCAAGTTAGTTGTCAATCGCCGTGCTTTCCAAAGTTACTTTCCCTCGGAGGCCTTACGGGCTGAGATCCAGCAACCTTTGATCAGCACTGAATTGGCGGGGAAATTTGACGTTTTGGTGAATGCTCGGGGAGGCGGTATTCACGGGCAGGCGGGGGCAACGAAGCTGGGTATCGCTCGGGCCTTAATTGTTTTCAATCCGGAACTCCGCCCACGTTTGCGTCAGGGTGGTTTCCTTACCCGGGATCCGCGCGCCAAGGAACGCAAGAAGTACGGGCAGAAGGGTGCGCGCAAGCGGTTCCAATTCTCGAAAAGATAGCTTTCAGCCATTCGCTATCAGTGATCGGTTGCCGTTCTGGGCAGGCGATTTGGCTAAACGCCGAGGGTTGATCGTTGGCGGCTCGAAGAGCGAGGAGGAGTTTTGGCGAATATTACGATGAAAGAATTCCTGGAGGCTGGAGTTCACTTTGGCCACCAGACGCGCCGCTGGAACCCGAAGATGAAGGAGTACATTTACGGGGAACGCAACGGCATCT
>JBEKUR010000116.1:0-18010 GCA_049514855.1 Terriglobia bacterium | reverse complement strand
GGAGGCGGGAGCGCAAGGCGCATTTTGGGGAGTTGGTGCAGTTCGACGGGAGCTTTCACGATTGGCTGGAAGGGCGGGGGCCGGGGGGCTGTCTGATGAACATGGTGGATGATGCCACGGGGACGATCTCCATTGAATTGACAAATGTGCACTGCTGAGCTATAAAGGAATTTCGTGTCGGCGTTCGGACCCTGCTCGGAGTTCTTCGATCTCTCTCGACGTTCAGAGGTCGCTACCGTCACGGCCGGCGCAGCCGCATTGAGAAGTCCGATCAACCACCGCCTATGTCGAAGCCGATTTTGGACTGGCTGAACCATGCGGTAGCCGCAAGGGTGATGGCCCACCGCTCCGCTTCCGAAATCGCTCTCATTGCAGGCTCGGAGGCCTCCCCGGACAGATTCCGACCCTCAAGCAGACGTACACTGTGATCTGCGATATGACGAAACAGGGGACGGACCCTGGGATGAACTACATTGGGGGCTGCAGTGGATATGAGCGTGCTCATTTCCGTCGGACGAGCCATGTCCTCGGTAAGAAGCCTTCCGAAGAACGCGAATCGGCTGTTGACCACAAGCACCCTCAGTCGGCCACCAAGGCACATAAGTACTAAGAGGAGCGTGACGATGCACGCGGGGATCTCGATTTTCAGGGCGGTTCTTTCAACCTGCTGCGCCCTTCCATTCTTCGGGATAGCGACTCTGGGTGCTGCTGCAAGAGGAGCGCCGGCAACTTCCCTGCCGAAGGCGAGCGCTGAACAGCCAAACGTAATCCTCGTCACTATCGACACTCTGCGGCCAGACCGTCTTGAGTGTTATGGCTATACGAGAATAAAAACCTCGAGCATCGACAGCTTGGCCTCCGAGGGGATTCGCTTCACTGACGCGGTCGCCCAAGTCCCACTAACTTTGCCCTCCCATTGCTCAATCCTGACCGGAACTTATCCGACATTTCATGGAGTTCACGACCAGACTGGCCACCTCCCCAAAAACAGGACAACCCTGGCACAGCTTCTCAAAGCACAGGGCTACTCCACGGCCGCCTTCGTGAGCTCATTTGTTTTGAACTCCCAGTTTGGCTTGAATCAGGGCTTTGACCACTTCGATGACGCATTTGATAACGGCCGTGTTTCTCGAGCGGATGAGCTGGAAAGGAGAGGTGACCAAACATTATCCCGAGCGCTCGCGTGGATGGCGAGATTGGAGGGTGCAAAATTCTTCGTTTGGCTTCACTTTTATGATCCCCACGCTCCTTACACGCCACCCGAGCCTTTCAGATCGGAGTATGCGGGTCGTCCCTACGATGGCGAAATAGCCTTTGTGGACTCACTCATTGGAGAATTAACGAGCTTTCTCAAGAACAAAGGCTGGTACTCACAAACACTGCTTATTTTCGCAGCGGATCACGGTGAGGATCTGGGCGACCACGGTGAAAACACGCACGGGTTCTTTGTTTACGATTCGACCCTCCGCATCCCGTTGATCATCAAGGCCCCTGGGGAGAAATTCGGCGGAACCGTGATCAGCGAACCGGTTCAGAGCGTCGACATCGCGCCGACCATTCTGCAGATACTCTCCCTGCCGCCGGGCCTTGAGATGCAAGGGAAAAGTTTGCTTCCCTTGATCATGCATAAAGGCTGGCGTGCAAACCCGGCCATGGGTGAAACCTACTACCCCTATTTCCACTTTGGCTGGAGCCCGCTGCTGTTCCTGCGCACAGATCGTTACAAATATATTGATGCCCCAAATCCCGAGCTATATGACCTCCAGCGCGACCCGCGTGAGATTAGAAATCTATTCAGTACTCACCGCTCGCTGGCCTACGAGCTGAGAAAGCAACTGCTTGAACTGCAGAGCCGCTTCGGTGCGGGAGGCAGCCCATCCGCTCCCGCACGACCGCTTGACGAAGCCGCGTGGGAAAAACTAAAGAGCTTGGGATACGTCGCCTATGACGCCGGTCGAGCGGTTTCTGAGAGTGGAAACTACCGAAAGCTTCCCGATCCAAAAGGGAAGTTGGGCATTTATAATCGTTTCCAGAGTGCTCTCCTTGATGAGCAAAACAATCACCTCCCGCAAGCCATCCGAATATTCAGGCAACTCACCGATCTCGACGCGAATCTGATCGACGCTTACATTGATTTGGGCTTATGCTATAAGCGGCTGGGGCAGTACGATAGCGCGATCGAACAATTCAAGAAGGCCCTGGAGCGTGATCCCGCGAATACCATCGTTACCTACAACCTTGCACACACCTATGCGCTGGCGGGAAGAACCGAGGAAGCCGTGGTCGGGTTTCAGCGAACTCTCCAATTGAGCCCGCACGAAAGCGAGGCTCTTGTGGGATTAGGCATAGCTTACCAGCTCAGGGGCGATATCGAGCAGGCAATGGCAGAATACGAGAGGGCTTTGGAAATCAATCCTTCAGACTCGACGGCACTCTCCAACCTGGGAAGCGCACTTCTCACCCGCGGAAACACCGACAAAGCGATCGTGTATCTCAAGCGAGCCCTCGAAATCAATCCCAAGGACGCCGAGGCTTACAACACGCTGGGGTCCGCCCTTCTGATAGAAGGTGATCTCACTGAGGCCGTAGCGAGCTTCCGTCAAGCTGTCGACCTCAAGGCTAACTATGCCGACGCATACGTGAATTTGGGACTGGCATTCCTGCAAGAGGGAAACTTGCAGAAAGCGACTTCAAACCTGAGGAAAGCACTCGAAATCAATCCGTCATCCGCGTATGCACACCATCTCTTGGGTCAGACCTATTCCGCCCGGGGAATGCATGAGGCCGCCGAAGCGGAGTTTCTGAAAGCAAAGAAGCTTGGATACCGTCAATGAAGTGGCTTCGCCGGGTGGTATGGCTTGCGTTGATCCTGCCTGGAGTTTGTCTTTGGGGACAAGACCAACCCTCCCTGGTGGACAAATATCTGGCAAAGGGCGTTGATTACCTACAAGCAAACCAGCTACAAAGCGCGGAGCGTGAATTCCTGCACGCAATCCAATTAGATCCTGAAAATGCTCTGGCCTACAACCTACTTGGTTCGGTTTATGACTACCTTGGAGAGCATGACAAGGCTGACAAGTCCTTTTTGAAGGCGATCAAACTGTCGCCTTCCTTGCCGGCCCCTTACAACAATCTGGGCATTAGCTATCTGCGCCAGAAGCGGACGGCAGAGGCCCTCTGGGCGTTTCATCAAGCCTTGGAACACGACCCTAGGAACGTGACGGCTCATTATAACGTGGGTTTACTCTACATGCAGGAAGGCGACTTCAGGAAGGCCGTTGCTCACCTGGAGCAAGCTCGATCGCTCCAATCCGAGGACCCCGCGATTCTTTTTAATCTGGGTAAAGCGTATTTTCGAGCAGGAGATCTCAACAGCGCTCTCCCCCTTCTCCAGAACCTCGACCGCCAGCCGGCGAGTTCGCGTTTACCCGAGGTGCAAGACCTTCTGGGCACGGTCTTGACGCGGTCGGGACAGCTTGACCAAGCTATTGCCCACCTGGCAAAAGCGGCTGAACTCGATCCGACGGGTGCCGACCATCATTACAGGCTGGCTCTAGCGTGGCAAAAGAAAGGCGACCTGGACAAGGCGCTGCGGGAGATCCAAACGGCCATCACCCTGGGGAAACCGCCCGTTGCCGAACATTACCTTGCCTTGGGGATGATTCGTCGCGCTAGGAACGAAACCGAGAAGGCCAACCAGGCCTTTAAGCAAGCTTTCGAAATAGCCCCCGATGCTGCCTCCACGCGCTTCGCCCTGGCGGTGTTGCTCCGTGACGCTGGCTATTACCAGGAAGCTCTCCAACAATTCGAGCGGGCGAGGGCCGTTCGTCATTCCGACGATTTGGACTTCGAGCTGGCCTTTACGTATTACTTGCTAGGCGAGTTCCCTAAGGCTCTAAAGCTCCTTGAGCAAATCTTGGCTGCCGGGCAGCTTGCCAAGTCCGTCGGTTTTTATAAGTTGCTCGCTGAAACTTACGCCAAATTGGAATGTTGGCCCGAGGCGCTGGAGGCGCTGGAGAAGGCTGTCGAGCTTGACCCCCGTAATCCCACCTTGTATTTGGACCTCGGTCTGGTATTGGTCAACGTAAACGCCCTAAGCCAAGCGGAACAACTTTTTCTCGGCGCTCTCAAGCGCCTTCCTGATGCTGCCGAACTTTATGTCGGCTTGGCTCAAGCCCGGATGTCCCAGGATCATTATCAGGAGGCGTTGGAAGCCTTGCGGCGCGCCGTCAGCCTAGGCCCCGACTATGCCGAAGCGCATTACCTTATGGGGAACTGCTTTAATGAGAGGGAACAATTCGACGATGCCCGCCAAGCTTATCAGAAAGCCATTGCGTTGAGTCCCGAGCGGGACGATTTCCATTTCAGCCTGGGATGCTTGCTTGAAAATCAGGGCGACGCTGCTGCGGCGCTTACCGAATTCGAGAAAGTAATAAACCTCAACCCGGCCTCTGCGGACGGACACTATCGTTTGGGCCGGCTCTATTCGCAAGAGGGAGACTATACCCGGGCTATGGAACATCTTCGCAAGGCGATAGCACTCAAACCAAAAAACCCGCAGAGTTACGATCAATTGGCCCGTGTTTATCTGAAAACAGGGCAGCGGCGCGAGGCACAGGAAGCCCTAGAGACCGTCCGGGAGCTGAAGAGGACAGCCGCTTCAGCCAATTCACCCTCAACGGGTTCGGTGAAGTTGAAACCTGTTGACCAGTACTTACGCTTCCTGAGTCGATGAGATCAGGAATTGAAACATAGCGAGGTCCGTATGGCTAGGTTCTTGGGGTATCTGAAGCTTCTACCACTCCTGGCGTTGCTGTTCTTGTGGCCTCTCCATGGAGAGCATAAGTCTGTGCCACGATCAGGCACAGTCCGCTTTGTCGATGTGGCGTCTTCGGCAGGTTTGAACGCCCCAAATACTTACGGTGGAGTCACAAAGAAGAAATACATTCTCGAAAAGAGCGGCGGTGGGGCAGCTTTCTTCGATTACGATAACGATGGATATCTCGATATTTTACTGGTGAATGGGAGCCGCCTGGAGGGTTTCGATTCAAAAGAAGCCCCGTCCAACTATCTATTCCACAACAACCACGACGGAACGTTCACGGACGTCACAGAGAAAGCAGGTCTGAAACACTCCGGCTGGGGCCAAGGTGTCTGCGTCGGGGATTACGACAATGATGGCTTTGAGGATCTCTTTGTGACCTACTACGGGCACAACGTGCTCTATCACAACCGTGGCGATGGCACCTTCGAAGATGTCACGAAAAAAGCCGGCTTGGACAGCAAAGAGACAAGGTGGGGAACCGGCTGCGCCTTCCTCGATTACAACAAGGATGGCTGGCTGGATCTGTTTGTGGCCAATTATCTCGATTTCGATCTCCAGACCGCTCCACTGGCAGGCTCAAGCTACTACACTTGTCATTGGAAAGGAATGCCGGTCTACTGTGGCCCCAGGGGACTCAAAGGTGGCCAAAACATCCTTTACAGAAATAATGGCGACGGGACCTTCACTGATGTCTCAGCCGGAGCTGGCATCCTAAAAAAGGGGGAGGACCATTTCGCCTTGGGTGTAGGAATCAGCGACTTTGACAACGATGGTTGGCCCGACATCTTTGTCTCGTGCGATTCGACACCGAATATTCTCTTCCATAACAACGGCAACGGAACCTTCAGCGACATCGCCTTACTCACCGGCGTCGCGTACAACGGAGATGGAAGCGAGCAGGCAGGGATGGGCGTGGGCATCGGCGATTACGATCGGGATGGTTTTTTCGACATCATCAAAGCTAATTTCTCGGATGACACACCAACACTCTACCATAATGAGGGCGATGGTTCCTTTACAGACAGAACCATCCAAGCAGGATTGGGTCTGCACACTCACTTCCTGGGATGGGCACCCGGCTTCATCGACTACGACAACGATGGTTGGCCGGATATCTTCATAGCCAATGGGCATGTTTATCCCGAGATCGATGCTCACTCGACGGACACCACTTTTCGCGAACGCAAGCTCCTCTACCGCAATCTGGGAAATGGTACCTTCGAGGACGTTTCGACCCAGACGGGTCCCGGGCTATTGATCAAGAAATCCTCCCGTGGGGCGGCCTTCGGGGACTACGACAACGATGGAAACGTAGATATCCTGGTCAATAACATGAACGATTTGCCGTCCCTGCTGCGCAATGAAGGCGGCAATCAGAATCATTGGCTAACCGTGAAAACCATCGGGACTCGTTCGAACCGAGACGGAATCGGCACGCGAATCACGATTTTCTATGGCCACCAGCATCAAACGGACGAGGTCCGCAGCGGGAGTAGCTGGGCATCTCAAAGTGACCTGCGGGTACACTTCGGGCTCGGATCTGCCGACAAGGTTGACCGCCTGGAGATCCGATGGCCGAGCGGGTTGACAGAGAATTTTTACAACGTAGCCGCGAACCAATTCCTGGTCGTCCGAGAGGGCGAGCAGAAAGGCCACTAGCCCAGAGCCGTCAACCATTCGTTATTGCCCACCCGTCAGATCGCTCGCCGTTTCCTCCTCCACGTGGCGAGTGGCCCCTGGGTTTGCCGATATTAGGCTACTGACGGGGGTCGCTCTCTCTCCGGCCGGAGGCCGGCCTCATTTCCCCGCAACGAGGCAGGCTACAGCCTGCCTCTCCAATTTCATCTCCGGCTGCTCCGGCCGCGGGCTTGACCCGGCTGAACCTGATAGGTACACTTTGGTCACAACCGATTGGTAGCTAGGGTTCCGCTGCCTACACCTGTGGTTGGTCACGAGGGGTTAGACAGGTCAGGGCCAAGCGCTACAGAAAGCCGCAAAGCCGGCAGGCACCTCAAGGCACAAAAGGCTCGAGGGGATTGGTTGACAGGGGATGGGTGTGTGCCAATCCCAAGAACTGAGGTACCCCAATGAGCGCGCTTGGCCTCGCCCTGGTTCTCGCTGCTGCATTCGGTCACGCCTCCTGGAACCTTCTTTCGAAAAAAGCCGGTGGTGGCGCGAGCTTCGTGTGGATCTACACCACCGTTTCGGTCGCTCTCTACGCCCCGATCACGCTCGCTGCGCTTCTTTGGCGACCACATTACCTCAGCGTCCTCGGTCTGACCTTTGTCTTCGGCAGTGCGGTCATCCACGGGGGGTATTTTGTTCTGCTCCAGTACAGCTACCGGGTCGGAGACTTTTCGCTGGTTTATCCGCTTGCCCGCGGCACCGGATCGATGCTGTCGACGATCTCTGCAATTGTGCTCTTTGGCGAACGTCCCAGCGCGCTGGCACTCACTGGAGCTTTCGTCGTGGGCGCGAGTGTCGTGCTATCTGCTGGATCCAGTTCGAGCGATAAATCGTGAAGAGACTTCCTCTCAGGCGTAATGACCGGCGCGCTCATTGCGATGTACACGCTCTGGGACAAGCATGCTGTCAGCCGCCTGGGGGTTTCCCCCCTGCTGATGGAATGGGGAACAACCGTAGGTCTCACCCTGCTCCTTCTACCAACCGCGCTGAGAAACTGGGAGCAAGTGCGCCGTGAATGGGCGGTTCATCGCAAGCACGCGATTGGCATCGGCATCCTCTGCCCACTCGCCTATATCCTGGTTCTGACGGCGCTGAGCTTCAGCCCGGTGAGCTATGTTGCGCCGGCGCGAGAGATGAGTATCCTCATCGGCACCGTGATGGGAGCCCGGTTGCTGGCCGAAGGCCATCCGCATCGACGCCTCGTCGCGGCAGGGTTAATGGTCCTGGGAGTGATCGCGCTCGCCGCGGGATGAGCTTGCGAGCGGAACGTGTTACACAGGGGCCGAGAGGTCAATCATCGCCACCATCTTCGAAAACGGTGTGGGCCGGTGCGGGCATGGGCAGACTCCCCCTACGATCTCGCCAGAGAATTGCATTCAGCTTCACCGTATCCGCGGCGTCGGGTCGCGAGAAATCGAGCCGCATGGACTCCTTGGCTCCGGGCGCCTGGGGCGGGTTCGTCTGATAGAGAAGACCGCTGTCGCGATTGCGAGTATCGGCAGTGAAGGCCGGCTGATTGCCGGGGCCTGAGAAAAGCAGTGCCATGACGGGCGCCCAGGCGTCGTTGTTGTTCATGGGCGGCAGGCCGAGCAAAACCTCCATGGTCCGGATCATGCTGACGGTCGTGTAGAAGTTGCTGTCCACGAAAGGATGTTCGGTAGAAGCGGGAGAATACTTGCTGATGACCAGCGCCGGGCTGCGATGCGCGTCAACGTGGTCCGGGCCGTCCTGCGCGTCGTCTTCGAGGATGAAGATCGCGGTATCGTCCCAGTAGGAACTGTGAGAAACGGCGTCAACGACGCGCCCCACTGCCAGGTCGTTGTCCGCGACCATCGCCGTCGGCCGCGGCCCTCCAGGTTTCGTGCCCATGGTGTGATCGTTGGGGAGATAGAAAATCACGAATTGTGGCAACAGCGCGCCCTTTCCCTCCTGGCGAGCCTTCACGAATCCCTCAAATTCGTTCAAGAATTCGTCAACGCGTAGCTGATCAGGATAACTGAGATTCCAGTCCGCGTAGAGCGGATCAAAGTGGCCTTCGAGTTCGGGCTTCGTCGCCACATTCGCGGCAATCATTGGGACCGGCCAAGGCCAGGGGCTGGGCGAGCCATGAGGTTCGCCGACATTAAAGGGCAGGGATTCCCCCTTGTGGACGAAATCCTGGGAGCAGGGCGCCTGGCCCGGCTGCAGCACCGCACCGAGCTTGGGAGGCTTCATCTCACCCAACTCATTGCACCACAGGGTCGCTACGAATTCGCCATAGTTCCGGTGACTAAGTCCCGCGCGCGCCACATTCGTCCAGATGTAGCCGGTATCGGGATCGTCCACATCCGGCTGCCCTTCGAGCAGCGGGAAACCATTCGCCACTTCGCCCAGGTAGTCGTACGTGCGCTCCTCCGACCCGCGATAATTGATCTCCCAGGTCTTCTCGGTGTAGTCGCTGGTGATCGCGGCGGTGGACCACACGTGCCCGTCACCCGATACCTGGCCACTTACATAGAAGTTGTCGAGAATCCCGAATTTCCGGGCGAGCTTGTGCATGTTCGGCGTGATGTCCTCGCCATACATGACAAGCGAGGGGTCACCGTTCGCCTCCTTCAAATCGCCGAACACCTGATCGTAGCTGCGATTCTCCTTGATAATATAAATGATGTGCTCAATCGGATTGTGCCCGGCCCGGAACCTGATCGGCTGCGCTTGGCTGCGCATTCGGTTGCACACTTCGACATCCTCGGTGAGCTTCTGGAGATCCTTCTCCGCATTGCGATAGTTAAGGCGGGCTATGGAACCATGAATCAAGGTTGCAATGTAGGGGTAATCGTGGCCCGGCTTCGACCCTTCGCTCAGCGCCGACCGTTTCAACAGCTTCGAATTCGGCCCCGTTCCCTTCCCCTTGCCGGTGACAATGAGGAGCTCATCGCCTGCGACTGCGAGAGCGGTGGGATACCACTCCGTGGGAATAAAGCCGAGGGCTCTTTGAGTGTCCGATGGAGCGCTGCGGGCGCGCTGATCTAATAGCTTTGTCGAATCGAAGACCGCCACCGCGTTCGCCGAGGCGTCAGCTACAAAAAGGCGTGTTCCGTCTGCATTTTGGGCAAGCGCGTTCGGGAAACTCCCCCCGTACTGCTGCCCAGGCAGTCCAGTGACGAGCAGGCCCGAAAGCTCACCCGTTGCTGTATCGATAACAGCTACACGATCTGCGTTCGAGAGTGTGACGTAAAGGCGATTCTCATCCGGGCTCAGCAACATGGCCGTAGGATGGGAGCCGGGAGCGATCGATGAGCTGGGAGCAAGTAGCGGAATCATCCTTACGATGCGCCCGCTCTCGAGGTCAAGTTCCGCCACCCGCGAGGCATTCCAGAGACTGCAGTAACCGCGCTTGCCATCTTTCGTCGCCACCACGCCGTAAGGATATGAAGCAGGCACAACCAGGTGGGTGCTCAAGTCGAAGCGGTGGATGACGTCTCCCGTCGTGGCATCGAGGAGAAGTGCGTCGTCGGAGAGATTATCAGCCACGAGGAGTTTCTCTCGGTTTCCAGCGACCACAACAAGTCCCGCGGGATAGGGCACAGCCTTACCCGCTGGTACCTCGTTTCCCACCCGCGCCGCCGGATGGCCTGGGCCGAGAGGCTGCAAGGGAATGGCGATGAAGCGCTCCGCGGTAGCGCGCCCATCCTCGAAGCGATAGACCGCGATGCCATTGCCCATATTCCCCGGTCGTTTCCCCTCGGAATCCGTTATGGAAGCAATCGAGGCATAGAGGTGTTTTCCGTCCGCACTGAAGGCTAAACCCAGGAAGTAGGTTTGGTGCGCCTCCTTGCCGATGCGAGAGTCGGGGAAGTCCGATATCTGGTTGCTATTGAGGTCGAGGACTGCGATTGATTCCTGATAATCGGACTCGGCTGTTCCGTAGCCGTTATTCAAGAGCGCGGCGTATCGGCCATCAGGATTCAAAGCAATGGTCACCGGAAAGCTGTTCGTCCGTTGTGGCATCCCAGACACCTTCAGCGGAAGGAGTTTGCTGGATGGAAGCGAGATAGTTTCCTTCCCAGACTGTTCTTGCGGACCACCAATGATGGGAAGAATTGCCAAGCTTAAGCCAAGTACGACGAAGAGCAACATCCTCCATCTCACCATGAATTCACCTCTTTGCGGAAAATTCGTGTTTCCCACACACAGGAAAAATCTCGCAGCGCACAAGCTCAATTTCACGGCTGTGAAAAAATCGCGCTGTAGCGGCGGTCGATCACCGCGTTGAACACTTCCGCGCTCTTCAGCCAGTGGGCTTGAGGCGAAGCGCTCAATCCACCCACGCTGCGCCACTGTCCTATGGCCTACGCCCTGCTCAGGCTCCCTGCTGCTCCTGAAAGCAGAAGGGAAACCAGCGAGTACAGAGCCGCCGGCTTTACCACAATCCTGCGCCAGAAACGGTGATATCCTGGCCGGAAATGCCGAAGCTCTCGTCAAGCGCCAAGAACAGTGCCAAATGGCCTATCTCCTCAGGGGAGATTAGGCGCTTTTGGGGGTAGGAATTGATGATTTCCTGAAACTTCTTCTCCTCGGTGACCTTATCGGTCTTGGCGAGGTCTCCTATCCATTGCTTCCCAAAGGCGGTGTTAACCCAGGCGGGGCAAATGGCATTGGCGCTGATGCCAAATTCGGCGCCCTCCAGCGCGACAGAACGCGTAAGTCCCAGCACGCCCGCCTTGGCTGCACAGTAGGCAGCATTGGTTGCGCTGCCCACGTTGGCAGCCGTTGAAGCGATATTAATAATCCGCCCCCATCTGTTTTTCTTCATGGTCGGAAGCACGGCCTTGATGCAGCGATAGGATCCCGTCAAGTTGACGTCGAGGACACGTTGCCAAAGGGCGTCGTCGTGCCCTTCGACCGTGTGTTCGCAGGTCATCCCCGCCGCATTGGCTAGAATGTCTATCTTGCCGAAGCGCTCCAGGGTTCTTTCCACAAATTCCTCGACAGAAGCAGGGGAAGTAACATCCAACTCCTTCGCCAGGCACTTAACTCCAAAACCCTCCGCTTCGCCTTTGACCTGATCGAGTTCCGAAGGGTCAAGTAAGTTGGTGATCTCGCCCGCTATGGTCTTGCCCCCTCTACGGGTCAACGAGCCGATGGCAAGATTTGCCCCTTCTCCGGCAAATGCCAGGGCCATGGCGCGACCCATGCCGCTGGCGCCTCCGGTGACCATTGCCACTTTATCTTTGAGTTTCATTTTTCGCTCCTTCTTGAGTTAAAGTTTTTTCTGTCCTAAGTACGAAGTTCCACAACTACAGGCTGGTGGATGAGGGGATCACTCACCTTTGGCCCCTACATATGCCAAGCCCGCCAGGCTAAGATCGAAAGCGTAGTCCAAGCGGAGCTTGTCGCCATCCTGAATCAAGACAACGGGTGGGAGGCGATTTCCATCGACCGGGTTGAAATCACATATGATTCGGCCCCCAATCAGCTTTCCTCCCGAAATGGAGCTCCTCCTGATCTGATCGACAAGAGCCGGGTCGAGATGCGAGAGGACTTCACGGAGGCGCTGGGGGTCACTGTGATACAGCGCCTTCGAGTCTTCGGTCAACATCTGCCAGATGTCGTCGTATTTTCTCTTCGTCAGGGCTTCCGTGTAGGTCGCGTAAAACGCGACCACAGCCTTAGCGATATCCCCAAGTACGGGCCGGGCTGCCTCAATCGGGGTGGCGAGCAGGACTTGGTCCCCCATGCGCCGCTCTCGCTCGGCTCTGAGAATCTGGAAGCGCTCGAGATGTTCGCGGGCTTCCTGAGGCTGCTTCAGTTCTTTGTAGACGAGCGCCAGCCGGTACTCAGCATCCTCATTTTGGGGGTTCTCCTGGACCACGGTTGAAAATTCCCGCAATGCTTCGGAATTCAGCCCCTTCAATGCGTACGCTCTCCCCAGTTGAAATCGGGAGTCGAGAGAATGAGGATTCAGTTTCAGCGCTAGTTCGAGCTCCGCAATGGCCTCGTCCAGCTTCGGCACCTTCTCGCGCATGAGAAGCATTCCAAGGAAGTAGTGGCCCGCGTAATCTTCCGGGCTCTTTTGAATACATCCCCGATAGACTTCGGTAGCGCGGCCGATGTTGCCCTCGTCAAAATACGAGAATCCCAAGCGCAAGCAACACTCGTAATAGTCAGGCTGTAAAGCGAGAGCCTTTCCAAACCATTCTCGCGCCTCAACAAAATTCCCTGTTGCTTCCTTGGCCCAGCCCTCTTCGTAGCAAAGGGGCGCTGAGCGGGGCAGCGCCTGCAAACCCACCGACAAAACCATTTGCGCGGCCCCGACAAGGTGGTGCCGGAGGAAGAGCCGCGCCAGCGAGAAATACTGGATTTCCTCCCTTTTCAACAGGCGTGCAAATTTCTCCACTTCAGGGCCGGTGGGCGCTTCCTGGAAAGGGTTCACGGGAGGGGGGCTCGAGTTCCCCTCATGCTCAATCAGCACAACGAATTCGCGGTTGGCCTCGGCGTACCTCTCCAAACGCAGATAGTTGAGCGCCAGATTGATCCGCACCGTCGGAGAGGTGGGTTGGAGCTGTAGGGCCTTGAGGTACGAAGGCGTTGCCTCCGCGTATTTTCCTATCTTCTCCTCCGTGATGCCACGCACGTTATAAAGTTGGTAGTTCTGAGAATCCAGGCGGAGGAGCTTGTCCAATACGGTCAGAGCGTGATCGTAAGCCTTACCCACCAAGTCAGTCTGAAGCTGTGCCAGGAGACGGTCTTCGTCCCCTGTGTCAGGGTGACCCTGGGAACGGACCTGCCTGCCAGTCAAGAGGACAGCACACAGGCCGACAATGATGAGCCGCCGCCGGTCCGGTGACCTCTTTTCCCGAGTCATCATTTACCTTGATCTCCAAAAATCACTTGCTGCCATGCATGGCGACCGTTACATGGACCTGATGAATCCAGTTGTTGACATAATTGTTAATGCGGTCGCGATCCTCGACGACAGGCTGGGTTTTGCCCTTGTCGTCGAAAGCCCTCACGAGGATGGTGTGCTCACCGATCTCCGGAGACCTCCAGGCGTACTCCCACAAAACCCAGGCGCAGAGCGCTCTTTCTTTACCCAGAACCGCTGCTTCCCAACTCTGTCCCCCATCCACGCTCACTTCCACTTTTTCCACCTGCCCGCGGCCTGTCCAGGCTGCTCCTTTGATCGTGTAAGGTGCAAGCTTTAAGATCTCCCCGTCGATGGGGCGGGCGATTTGGGATTTAAGCGCCATCTCTGTAACCGGGGTAATAACCGGTTCTCCCGTAATAACATCTCGCTTCGCAGTGTAATAACGCTTTGACATGTAAAAGGGAAGGAAAGGTCGGTCCGTTACCTCAATCCGATGCAGCCACTTGACGTGAGCATTTGCATACCAGCCTGGAACAACAGCACGCAGCGGAAATCCGTGCTGCGCGTTCAGGTTTTCCCCGTTCATTTTGTAAGCCAAGAGGATTCCCGGCTCCAGAGCTTGGCGGACGGGCATGCTGCGACTGTAGCAAAGGGGAACGTTCTCACCCTCATCCAGTCCGTAATCCGCGCCGTCCAGGATGACCTCGACCGCCCCGGGTTTGATGCCCGCCTCCATCAGCAACGCGGAGAGGCTAATCCCCGTCCATTCCCCGTTGGACACCATGCCGCCTCCGGGCAGGTTCCCAGCACACTCGAACGTCGCCACCTTCGTCACCCGAGGACGCCGCACCAACTCCGGATAGGCTAGCTCCAAGCGACGTTCGACCAGGCCTTCCACCACGAGTTTCCAGTCCCGAACGTCCAGTTGGGGAACGACACCGAGATGGCCGCGAACAAGGAAGCGATCCACCGGTGTGATCCATTGGTTCAGCTCCGCGAAAGGCATCTCGCGCCATCGCGTCAGTTCTGAAGACGATTGGAGAGGCCTACCCGAATTCTCAACCGCGTACGCCAACCGGTCGAGGCCGGGCAAACGCAAGCCGGCGAGAGAAACCGTTTTAAGAAAAGTTCGTCTTGCGAGCAGGGGCATGTTTCCTATTTTTCTGTATGGGACGTCAATGTAATTTCAATGACACCCTTGGGCATTGGTCCGAAAGAGGCGCAGGAGGTCGTCCTTGTGAACCTGTCCGAGGTCGCCAACGACGAGTTCCGCTTCCGCAAGATCCTCGGCCCGGCGGGAATTGGTGACTGCCAGACAGCGCATGCCAGCCGCGTGGGCGGCCTGGATTCCGGCAGGAGCGTCCTCGATGACTAGGCATTCGTCGGCTTTCAGTTCGCTCAAGCCGCTTACCTGCTGACGCAAGGCGCCCAGAGTTGCCAAGTATCCCCCGGGGTCCGGCTTTCCCGCGTGAATTTGGTCGGCACTGATGATCACCTGGAAGTATCTTTTCAAGCCGCTTTTGCCCAGGACAATTTCGATTTCGTGTTGTCTCGCACCTGAGCAAATGGCCAGACGAAAACTCGCGGCTAACCGCGCCACGCACTCTGGGACCCCAGGAAAGAGGGTCAGGTATTGGTCCAGCTCCTGAAGGTAATAGACCGCTTTCCGCTCCACTAACTCCATAATCTCAGAAGGCTCCCTGAGACGGCCGCGATCGCGGAGGACCGCAGCAAAACACCCCTTGTCGTCCAACCCCAGATAGATGCCGAAATACTCCTCTTTCGAGAAATCTACCCCCTCTTCGCGCAGCACTTTTTGAAACATCAGAAAGTGGAAGGGTTCGTCATCGATAATAACTCCATTGAAATCGAATATGACGGCTCTCAGCACTTCTCCCTCTCAGACAAAAAACGCCGTTGTGGCGATGGCTAGCTCAGATCAACGAACCGTACATCCGAAGAAAAAGTGGCGTCGTTCCCTTGCGAGCCGCTGCGCGAGCAGAATACTGCTTTCGCTGCGCGCTTTCCGTACGCCACCCACCCCCGAAGAATCATTCTGCCGTGAGAAGGGTGAGTTGTCACAAGTTAAACGTCGTTCCCAAACCCTTTGAATCAGGACTTCGGGCGCGCATTCCAGATGGAAGCCATTAAAAGCGCCCCAATCAGTGAGACGGGCCCAAACAGATTAAAAACAGCGGACCAGCCGTAATTCTTTGAAGCGTAGCCAATCACGATGCCCGAAAGCGCAGCCCCAATGGAGCCCAAACCATTGACGAACCCAGCCGCGGCAGAGGCCGCCCGCTTAGAGCCGAAGTCGACGGCCGCTGCGCCGCTGGTCACCGAGTCCGGCCCGTATATCAAGAAACCTATCAGCGCTATTCCCGCGGCGTTGGAGATCCGACCCCAGGTGCTGATGGTTCCGTAGAAGTAGACGATGATAGCCAGACTGGCCATCATCCAGACAACGATGGGCGCTCGCCGACTCTGAAACAGGCGGTCGGAAGCGATTCCTGCGAAGATCGCCCCCACAATGCCAGTCAGCTCGAACACCAGAAACGTGTAGCCCGCCTCTCCTTCCGGATAATGCAATGAATGCGACATGTAGAAGGGGAGCCAGAACAGGAATGAATAACGAATAAATTTCAAAACGACATACGTGAGGCCGAGAGTCCAAATGACGCGGTTCTTCAGGACAAGGAGTATGTCATTCCACCCTCCTTCTAGCGCGGCAGCCGCGGCCGGCGTTACCGGTGGTTTGCCTGCTTTCTGAGTGTAGTAAACCTCCACATCCGGAAGTCCTTCCCTTTCCGGCGACCCGGGTTGCAGAGCGAGAAACACCAAGGCGTAGCCGCCCACCACAAGCGCGGGAACCAAAAGGGCCGGGCGCCAGCCGAAGTGTACGAGCAACCAGGTTGCCAGGAAGGTGGAGAGCACCGCACCCGCCTGGTAGCAGGTGCACCAGAATCCCATGACGGTCCCTCGCTCCTCGGTCGCAAACCATTGTGAAAATGCCTTTGCGCACCCTGGCCAGCCGGCGGACTGGAGATACCCGTTCAACCCGTAAGCCAGAACAAATACCGGGTAACTGTGGCCGGTCCCAAAGACTAGCATAAGGACTGCCGTGCCAATCAGGCCAATTCCCACTAGCAGCCGGCCCCCAATGCGGTCGCCGATCACGCCATTGGCGAACTGACCGATGGCGTAAAGGGCGAGATAGCTCGTATCGATGTAACCGAGCCGGACGGTATCCAATCCATAAGTTCCTGCTATCGTCCCCTTAACAATAGCGTAGGGCGTGCGACAAAAGTAGAAGAATGCATACGCCAGCCAGGTCAAAACGAACGCCCGGATTCGAAGCCGACGGTAGATCGGCTGCCAATCGCCGGGTGGGCACGCCGTACAACTCACAGCATCCACAGATGCTTGCTCCTTTTGGTCACTCATTCTGCCAAGCCTCGGTGGAGTTTGGAAAGATGATACAGAAGCGTCCAGCCTCGTCGACAGACAAGGCGTAGGGGGTAATGTCAGGCGGGATTTTCCAGCTTTCGATCAAACGGTGACCGTTGGCGGGGTGGCGACAGCCGGAGCAGAAGCAGTTATCTCGCAACCAGGTGAAATCGTACCGGCCTAGATGCCGTCCCCCTCCAGACGACCTCGATGTATCTCTCCAAGCCCTTGGTGACTTCGATCCTGTAAGGCAAGTTTCGCGACATGCGTATTCCTCATTTACTACGCCTTCGCCGGGCTTAGGGATGACCATAGGTTCGCAAGACCAACCACTCGAAATCGTCCAGCCCCCTCTTCCTGGGCGCTTACCGGAGGAACGTCTACTTCTGCTCGCCTTCGAGATCACTCAGGGCCTCGCGCGCCGCAGAAAGCTCGGGTCCGCGGCGAGAGCTAAACGAAACTCGCGGATTGCTTCGTCGGTTTTCATCTGCTCCCGAAGTACCAGGCCGAGATTAAACTGCCCCAACGCCAACCCTGACTCCAGGCGCACCGCCTCCCAGTCTCCACGCTTCACAGAGGTTTCTATGTGCTTGTGGAGACTCCGGCTCAACCTTCAGAGCCGCTTTCAATTGAGCCTCGCCTTCCGCCCACGGCCCTCGATCACGGCAATCACGCCGAGAATGTAGTGTGCCACGTAGTCGTCGGGTGCGGTCTTCAGGAACTTCTGCTTCCCAAGCCCCAGCAGGCCTCGCCCTTGAAACTGGGATGGTGGTTGCGCCCCCAAGAATTGCAGAATTGTCGGCACAACTTCCAGCAGGCTAACGGGCTCGTCGATCCACGCTGGAAAAGAGGCCGCAGTAAGCGGCCAATGGATAATCAGCGGCACCCAGAGCGTGCTCTGATAGATGAAATAGCCGTGCGCGGTCTCGCCGTGCCCGCCGAGGCCCTCCCCCCTGATCCAATGTAAATACGATCAGCGATTTGTTGAACCCCTTCTCTGGCCGCTCAGTCTGTATGCGCAGTGGTGGGCTTCGAAGGGAAATGAAGGGCGGACTAAGGGCCCCAGGCTAATTTGCTGCTCGTGAGGTTAATGAAAACGGATTTGGCCTTGGTGTAGGTGTGATACGCCTCGAGACCGAAGTCCTCGCCGAGCCCGCTTTGCTTTTGCCCCCCATACGGAACCGAGGGCTCCCAATACTCCA
>JBEKUR010000115.1:0-18035 GCA_049514855.1 Terriglobia bacterium | reverse complement strand
TGCGCACGGCGCCGGAGCCTACGCCCCATTTCTCGATCGCTTCCAGGGCGCGCGCGCGGAGCTTGGGGTGAGTGGTCAGCCCCAGGTAGTTGTTCGAGGAAAGGTTGATGACCTCGCGGCCATCGAAGCGGGAGACGGGAAGCTGCTCGGTTTCGAGCACGCGCAGCTTCTGGTAGAGCTTCTGCTCGCGCAGCTTGTTCAATTCATCGGTCAGGTATCGCAACTGAGTGGTTGGCATAATATTTACTCGGGCTCGGCGTGTTCAGGTATCAGGAGCCAACGATAAGGCTGGATTTCATCAAGTCGCAAGCGAAAGGGCGCTGTCGGCCTTCTGGGGGAGCTTGATGAGAACAAAGTATCGGTCCGGATAGAGATAGTCTTCACCGGACTCGTCGATCACCCTTAAGTAGTTGTCCTTGCTCGCATTCCGATCCCGCAGAATGTTGTAAACCTTTCGCGGGTGCAAGTCCGGTTCGGCGTCGGTAATGCAGAGGGCATACTGAGTGACACACCGGCGACGCTTCTTCGGCGTCGACTTAGTCCAGGAAGGACTTAATCTTGAGCTTCCTTTTTCCGATGCCGTGCGCTTCATAGTAGTGAATCTCCGCCTTTCTTATCGTACCATCGAATAGCCGAACCGTCGCAGTCCCCTTGAGCTTTCTCCAATGTCCATGACCGTACTGTTTGCGCAGGCGGCCAAGGTCGCGAATCGCGATGCCGACCGCAATCGTCTCGATGCCTTGGATCTCTCCAACGATCTCAAAATGCGCCGAAGATGCCATGTCGGAGCCGCCATGTCAGATTGAAGGCGTGATGATATCACAAGCCGGATTCTCAGCGAATGTAAACCCGGAACCAGCCTTAGGGTGGTACAGAGAGGACGGCTAGTTCAACTTTCTGCGGACCTTTTCCAGAGCCTCTTTGGCCAGCGTGTAATCCGGTGACAGCTTGAGCGCCTGTTCGAAGTGGCTGCGGGCCTTGACGTACATTTCCTTTTCCATGTACGCCCGCCCGAGGTTGTAATGGGGATAGTGATAGGACTCGTAGCGCCGTGACTGCAGCGCCCGTTCGAGCCAGGGAATCGCCTCGTCGAATTCACCCTTTTCAATCAGATAGGCGCCGATATCGTTGTAGGGGGTGCCGAATTCAGGGTCAAGCTGAATCGCCTTCTTGCATTCGGCAATGGCATCCTCGATTTTTCCTTGGAAACGGTAGGTCCAACCCAGAAAGGTAAAAGCCTCTGCGGTAGGATGAAGATCGAGCGAGCGTTTGTAGAGCTCGACGGCCATATCGTAGTCCCCGCCCATCTGATACTGATAGGCTTCTTTGAGCAACTCCCACGCGGCTTGGAACTCTTCCACGCCCATACGAAATCTCTGGTGTAGCGCCCCGACTCGTCGGGGCATGTGCCCCGACGAGTCGGGGCGCTACGCCTCTCAGATTTTAGTTAGCACAGCCGGTGAGCCTTGTCAATCACTACCCTGGTAAGGTGCTGGTGTCATTTGGAGCGCAGTCATTCCCGCGAAAGCGAATCCAGTCCAACGACAGCACATTTCCAAAGGTTAGCGGAGTAGATTCCTCCCGCCATGGCGGGACGGGAATGACCAGGTCTCGCAGATGACACCAATACTCCTGGTAATGAGGCCGTATTCCGTCCCACAGACCCAGGAATGCGGGCTTGTTTGGAACATTTCAGAAGCCGTTGCAAGCCGAGCGCGACTGCTGATATGCTGCGGCCTCGTTTCGGGTCCGATTGTCATGCCCTCACAGCGCTGGCTGCACATCATCCCGGTTGCCTTCATCATGTACACCATTGCATTTATCGACCGGACGAATATTTCGTTGGCGTTGCCTTCCATAAGCCGGGATCTCCACATGTCGCCCCCACAGGCTGGGAGCGCAGCGGGGATTTTTTTCTGGGGCTACCTGCTGCTGCAGATCCCAGGCGGATACCTGGCGCAGCGTTGGAGCGCCAAGCGCTTCGTGAGCATCCTGCTGGTTCTCTGGGGAGCCTGCTCAGTGGGTTGCGGGCTGGTCCACACCTGGCGCCAGTTCTGGATGATGAGGCTTCTTCTGGGGGTAGCTGAAGGCGGCGTTTGGCCGGCGACCCTGGTGTTACTCGCCCATTGGTTTCCCCGCGCTGAAAGGGCGCGCGCCAATGCCTATTGGATGCTGTGCCTTCCCATCGCGGTGGTTGTTTCTTCACCTCTTTCCGGCTGGATACTGGGGCGCTGGGACTGGCGCGTGCTCCTCATTTCGGAAGGCGTCATCCCGTTCTTTTGGTTGCTGGTCTGGCGGTGGTTTATCGACGATCATCCTCGCGAGGCCGGTTGGATTTCTGCGGAGGAACGCTACCACCTGGAAACCACACTGGAGCGCGAGTCCACAGATCTCGATCCTGTCACGCCCGAACCTTTGCTTCGCTCCCTTCTACGCCCCCAGTTGCTGGTGATGGTGGGATTCTACTTTTTGCTGAATAGTGGAAACTACGGCTATCTCTTCTGGCTGCCCAGCGCCATGGAAAAGGCTCGGAAGCTCAGCAGCGCGCAGGTCGGAGGCCTATTCGCGCTCCCTTACGTCATAACCGCCGTGGGGATGATTATCCTCTCCCGCCATTCAGATAAGAGGCGCGAGCGGCGCTGGCATGTGGCGTTCGCAATGGCGTGGGGTGGGGCTTTCATGCTGGCCAGCGTCCTGTTGATTCGTTCCTTTCCCTCCCTCTCTTTCCTTGCAATCTCCTTCGTTGGGGCGGGGTCCTACGGGGCGTTGGGGCCCTTCTGGGCTATTCCTACCGAGACGCTGCCCCGGTCCGTGTCGGGGTCCGCGATGGGCTTGGTGAACGCCCTCGGGAACCTGGGTGGGTACTTCGGCCCCCTGGCCATAGGGTACATCAACCAACACACGGGGAATTTTGTTTACGCCTTCGGCCTGCTCAGCGCTGCCTATTTCTTGAGCTCAGTCCTCATCCTTTTTCTGCGCGCTCCCGCCGCGCCGGGGTCTTTGAAAGGACGCTGAGAAACCTTGGCGAATGCTGTCATTCCGATCCCGCAGTCGCGGGAGAGGAATCTCGCCCTGCAAACAGAGGACTTGCGAGATTCCTCGTCGTCCGCCAATAAGAATGGCGGACTCCTCGGAATGACAGGCTCGACGGGTTTTTCAGCATCCCTTTAAAGGAAGTGAGTTAGAAGAGCGCCACAGCTCGGACAGGCGAGCCCGAGCCCGCGCGGATCTTAAGTGGCAAAGCTACAAACACGAAGAAATCCGGTAGCTCTCCCAGGTTCGTGAGGTTCTCAATAATCAGGAGGCGCTTCTCCAGCACGACGGGGTGGATAGGATTGGCACGCAACGCTTCCGGCGGGTCAGGGGAAAGCGTATCCACGCCCATTGCAGCCACTGACTTGGAGATAAGGTACTCTGCGGCTTCCATGCTGACCCCGGGCCAGTCCTCAACGTAGGGCTGATCATGGGGACGAAGCCCCCAGCGCGCTGACCATCCAAAGTCAAACAGCACGATGTCACCCTGCGCAATCGGTCCGTGTCGAGATTCCCAGTCGATTATCTGCTGGCTCGAGACGTAATCGGCTTCTTTGCAGGTGCGGCAATCCAGGTGAACGCCCCGGCCGATCAGACACGCGACGGGGACTTGGTCGATGGTGAGGTGGGCATCGGGCTTCGCCTCGCTGATGAAGTGTGCCGGCGCATCCACGTGCGTTCCGTTGTGCTCGTGCATCACCAGTTGGTAGCTCAGCGAGCGCCCGCCATGCCAGTATGAACCCCAGAGGTTGTGAAAGAACTTGGAATGCGTGGGGAAGTGGGGCATGTGCTCTTCCAGGGTCTGGCTAAGATCGATGATGCGGGCGCCGCGAAGGCTGTTGAGCAGATTGGATACGTCCATCGGTTTGGTTTTACTCCGCGGTGGCGAAATAGCCTGGTTTCCAGCGGTAGGTGACGCCTTTGCGCGCCAGCAGGACGCGAATGGTTCGGTAAGTGCCGTCGAGGGCGCTATTGGTGGGCGTATATCCTATCTCGTACTGCGCTCCCAGCTCATGACCAATTGATTCCATCGCATCGGCAATTCGGACCAGTCGTTGCGCGGAAAATGTCCCGGTCTCGGCGCCCAGTCCCTTATTCTGGGATGTCTCCCCAATCTGCCCGTGGGACAGGTAGCCTGTTGCCAAGTCAGTGCCGGGCGCCTCCCGGAGCGGAAAAAACGCCCCACCGCCCGTTCCCTCCGCGAGCGCTTCCAGGATCTCGTCCCCCGGATTCGCAAAGCCATAAGCCGCATTACCGATGGCATAGATCATCGTTTCGGCCTTGCGCGCCATGGAGATAGCTTCATCCAGTGAATGCTGGCTTTGGGCGTCGCGGCCGTCGCTAATCAAAACCAGGATCCGCCGCGTGCTCTCGGGCTCTCCGGCGTGCATCATTTTATCCTTGCACGCGGTATATAGGGCGTCAAAAAAAGCCTTCCCACCACCTGCCTTCAGCCCGAGAATCTTTTCGTTCAAGAGTTCAGCGTCGCTGGTGAAATCCTGGATAAGAGAACTGGAAGCATCGAACGTCTCCAAGAAAACTTGGTTCTTTGTGTTCCTCCCCTCCAGCATGCGGAAGACGAACTCGGTCGCCGCGTCCTTTTCGAAGGTGAGTTGGCGGCGCGCACTGTTGCTGGTGTCCATCATGACCCCAATGCGGAGTGGCTGGTGGGACTCCTGGCTGAAGTAGCGGATGGCCTGGGGCCTCCCGTCTTCGTAGACCTTAAAATCATCCTTCGTCAGGTCGATGATGGGGAGACCGCGCTTGCCGAGGACGGTCACCGGGACGTTCACTACTTCGACCCGCACGCGAATCTTGTTTTTGCTTGCCGGGGGGCCGACTTCGCCAGGCCGAGTGGAAGTCTGCGGAGCAGGGTTGTTGCCGCCGGACACCGCTGAGCCGGGAGGCGGGTTCTGCGCCCGAAGGAGATAGACCGTCACAGCACAAAGCCAAACCAGAAACACCAGGGCCGACAACTTTCGCAGAACACTCTTCTTGGGGCCATTGCGCCGCGCTGGGCTTCTGTTCGCTTGTCCCGGGTTGAGTGGGCGCATACGGTCAGTCCTTCTTTGTTTCCGAATCGGAATTCGTCCCCGAATTCGCCAATCGCTATCTTACCTCAAACCTGCCGGAAAAGTTGAAAAGTCGAGAGTCGAAGGTCGAGGAGTTAAAAACTTTTCGACCCTCGACTCCTCGACCTGGCTGTTGAAACCGAAATGCGCCGGCGGAATCCAATGGATTGTAGTGACCGACTCTTCTGGACGGAAGAGTTGCCTCACTTCACGACAGGCAAAAAGGTTTTCCCGGCATTCCGCAAAGAGGTATTCTGATTTGATCCAACGAAAATGATGCGAGTCGTTTTTCTGATATCACTATCGACAGAGGTTGAAAATGGCGCACCTGTTTGATCGGCTCTTTCTACGGGAAGTGAATTTAGGCAATCGAATCGCCGTCTCCCCCATGTGCCAGTATTCGTGCGTGGATGGGTTCCCGAGCGATTGGCACTTCGTTCATTTAGGCAGCCGCGCGGTGGGCGGAGCGGGCCTTGTGCTCACCGAAGCGTCAGCAGTTGTCCCCGAGGGGCGCATAAGCCCGCAGGACCTGGGCATCTGGAGTGACGACCATATCGAGCCCTTTGTGCGCATCACGCGCTTCATCCATGAACAGGGAAGCGTGGCGGGCATCCAGCTTGCGCACGCCGGTCGTAAGGCGAGCACCTACCGTCCCTCAGAGAGGAGGCAAGGAGCGATACCCGCGGCGGAGGGCGGCTGGCAACCGGTCGCCCCGAGCCCCATGGCGTTTGAACAAGGCTACGCGGTACCCGAGGCGCTCACCGAAGACGGCATTCACGCGGTTATCAGAAGCTTCGCGGACGCCGCAGGAAGAGCGCGTCAGGCTGGTTTTCGAGTTGTGGAGATTCACGCCGCGCATGGCTACCTTCTCCACCAGTTCCTTTCGCCCTCGAGTAACAAGCGAACTGACCATTACGGCGGGTCGTTCGAGAACCGCACGCGCTTGGTTCGCGAAGTCGCCGCCGCCATCCGCGAGAAGTGGCCGGAGCGGTTTCCGTTGCTCGTACGGATTTCTGCCACCGACTGGGCGGAAGGCGGTTGGGATATTGAGCAATCCGTCGAACTGGTCCGCCAGCTCAGGCCTCTGGGTGTGGACCTGATCGACTGCTCGTCGGGCGGTAGCGTTCCGAGCGCCCGAATGCCAATCGGTCCCGGCTACCAAACGCCGTTTGCCGAACGCCTTCGCCGCGAGACCGGAGTGGCCACGGGCGCCGTCGGTATGATCACATCGCCTGCCCAGGCCGATCACATCATCCGCACTGGCCAAGCCGACCTTGTGCTCTTGGCGCGCGAGTTGTTGCGCGACCCTTACTGGCCTTTACGCGCGGCGCGGGAACTAGGCCAGAAGTTTACTTGGCCGGGGCAGTATTTGCGTGCGGCACCGGATGGCTCCCCGGCGCGCTCCGCAACGCCTTTGGAGGGGCCCGAGGCCATAGATAATGACAATTTCAGGAAAAATAAACGGTGAGAGTGGGATTCACATGAATGTGCTCGTCCTGGGCGCGCGTGTGATCGGGCCGGCGCTGGGCCATGAACTCGTCACCGCCTTCTTGCATGCGATATTCTCCGGCGAGGAGCGGCACGTGCGGCGTCTGAATAAAGTAAAGGCGCTGGAGAAGCAAGGTTGAACGCCGTGTGGAGAGCATTTGGAGAGGCCAGCACCCGATTCAACACTGCTGCCCAAGTTTCCAACTTTAGCGGCATGCTGAAAAGGGTATTAAGGATGCCATTTTGAGCAAAGAAGTTGGTGGCAAGTAGGGGGATAGGTAGTAGTGGGTAGGTGGGGACGGATCTCTTTCCCCACCTACCATCTACCACCTACCACATACCGCTTCAGGAGAAAAACGATGAAGGCAATTCGCGTTCATGAATTCGGTGGCCCGGAAGTAATGAAACTGGAGGAAGTGCCGAACCTTGCGCCTGGCCCGGGCCAAGTGGTCGTGAGTGTGAAGGCAGTTGGAGTTAACCCTGTTGATAGTTACATCCGCGCGGGTACTTATGCGGCGAAGCCCCCGCTGCCCTACACGCCGGGCATGGATGCGGCGGGGACAGTGGAGGCGGTGGGTGAAGGCGTGGAGAGCGTCGAGGTGGGTGAGCGTGTGTACGTTGCCGGAACGCTGCGCGGCGCCTACGCCGAGCAGACGCTCTGCGACGCCTGGCAGGTTCACCGCTTGCCGGAACGGGTGAGCTTTGCGCAAGGGGCTGGTGTCAACGTTCCCTACGCCACTGCCTACCGGGCGCTTTACAACCGCGCGCATGGGCAGCCAGCGGAGACTGTGCTCGTCCATGGGGCAAGCGGCGGCGTGGGCATAGCCGCAGTGCAGATGGCACGGGCGGGCGGGCTTACGGTCATCGGGACGGCAGGGACGGAGAAGGGACGAAAGCTCGTGCTCGAGCAGGGCGCGCACCACGTAGTGGATCACCGCAAAGAGGGCTACGCGGAGGAAATCATGGCGTTAACGAATGGCCGCGGCGTCGACGTCATCCTTGAAATGCTGGCTAACGTGAATCTGGCCAAAGACCTCACCCTGCTCGCCCTGCGCGGCCGGGTGGTGGTGATCGGAAATCGCGGCAGCATTGAAATCAATCCTCGGGCCACCATGCAACGCGACCTGAGCATCCTTGGACTTACGTTGTTGAATGCCACCAAGGAGGAACTGGTGGGCATCCACGCGGCGCTCATCGCGGGCCTGGAAAGCGGAACGTTGAACCCGGTCGTCGGCCGCGAGATGCCGCTGGCGGATGCACCGCGTGCCCATCGGGCGGTCATGGAACCCGGCGCTTACGGTAAGATCATCCTGATCCCTTAACGGAGCATCCAGGGCCAAGCGGGAATGACGCTGACAATTGGAAGACCAGTGCCTGGGAGAGAATCTCCTCCCAGTCCTCGGTACCGATGGGCGCTGGGGTGGATGAAGAGCATCGCCGAGATCACCAGGAGCAGAGCCGCTTTGGGATGTTACCCTTCGGGGACTTTGACGCAATCCTCTCACCAGGAGTCAGCGGCGTGCGAGCGTGTTATACTGGTTTTTACGCTAAGTGAGCAAGAGTATTCAGGGCGGGCCGTGGCGCTATGGCGTCTGGGGCCTAATTGACGAGCATCCCAAACATTCTTTCTAAATTCTTCAAAAGGAGCACACCACTATGGCTGTTCGAACGGCGGAAGCCGAATGGAAAGGGAATTTACGGGAAGGGCAGGGAACGGTAAAGCTGGGGAGCGGCGCCTATGAAGGTAACTATTCCTTCGCCTCGAGATTCGAAACCGGCAAAGGGACTAACCCCGAAGAGTTGATCGCCGCCGCGCACGCCGGATGCTTTTCGATGGCTCTGTCTGCCGGCTTGTCGAAGGCCGGCTTCACGCCCACACGAGTACATACCACGGCCAAGGTGCACCTCGAACCCGTCGAGGGCGGATTTGGCATCACCAAGATTGAATTGCTTACCGAAGCCCAGATCCCGGGCATTGACAACGCGACTTTCCAGCAGCAGGCGGAAGCCGCCAAGAAAGGCTGCCCCGTATCCAAAGCCCTCGCCGCTACCCCGATCACACTGGAGGCGAAGCTGGTATGAAAAGGCAGTGACGAGTGACAAGTGACGAGCAGAAGGCAGGACTCCTGCGTTCTGACTCCTGAATCCTGCTCGTCACTTGTCACTCGTCACTGCCCTTATTGCGTGGGGATTCCCTGATGGAATAGAATGCCGCTGGGGGTTTGTGTGCACACGCACGCCCACATGCGGAGGCCGGACTGGATTGTCAAGACCGCGTTGGTCGTGACGCTGGCCCTGGTGGTGATTGAATTCATAACGGGTCATTACGCGCACAGCCTGGCGCTCATCAGTGATGGCTGGCACAACCTGACGGACCTTCCAACCCTCGTCCTCGCCTGGATTGCCCTCTACTTCGAACGCAAGCCTCCCGATCATCAGAGAACTTACGGCTACCAACGCGCGGGTGTGCTGGCTGCCTTTGTAAATGCCCTGCTGCTGGTGGCAGTTGCCGTCCTCATCTGCTACGAAGGTTACCAGCGAATTCTGAGGCCGGAACCGATCAATGCCCAAGCCATGTTGGTGGTGGGGATCGCAGCTTTTGTCATAAACGGAGGTATTTCACTGTCGTTAGCCTCCGGCCGCAGCGACTTGAACCTGCGCGCGGTTTTCATCCACAATTTGGGCGACGCGCTCTCCAACCTCGCTCTCGTCGCAGGAGCCTGGCTGATCCAAAGGACTGGCCAATGGCTGATCGACCCTCTGATCGCATTTCTGGTTTCCGGCATGATCGTATGGACAGCTCTGGGGGTGATCACGGAATCGGCGAACATCTTGCTGGAAAGCCTGCCAAAGGGCATGAGTTTGGAAACGGTGGCGAGGGCATTGCTGGAGGTCCCCGGCGTGCGCGAGGTCCACGATATTCATATCTGGAGCCTGGGAAGCCAGTTTCACGCCCTCTCCTGCCACGTCTACATCCTTGACATGCCCACTTCGGAGAGTGAAAGAATCGGCCAGCGAGTTCGCGACCTTCTAGCCAGCGAGTTCGGCATCACGCATTCCACCGTCCAGTTCGAACACACCCACCCCCCCGGCGACTTTCACCGGTATATGCCGGAACCCGCCCCGAGCAGCGAGGGCGGACAGAAGTAAAGCAGTAGGCAGTAGGCAGTAGGCAGTCCGCAGTAGGCAGTCGGCAGTAGGCAGTCGGCAGTAGGCAGTCGGCAGTAGGCAGTCAGCTGGAAGCAGTGGGTGATGTTTGGTAACTCTAGTAAGCACTGGGGAGCGACGGCCATGCTTTATTACGATGTACGCTTCGGAAAAAACGCTGGTATTCGGCTGACGCCTCATCGCTTCCGCGATGGAAGGTTCAGGGCTAGCCGTGGAAAATCCGGCCCACACAAACATGTCCAAACAGTGGAGGAGTTAATAGCCCTTATCCGGCAAGGCCAAATGGTTAGAATGAGCAATCCTAAAGCTGGTCATCCTCCAAGCCTCATCTCTCCGAAGTCGATTGAGGGTTGGAGATAGAACTTCTACAGTCAGCGATCCTCTTACTCTGTATAGTGCATAATCCCGCATTTTTCACTGGGCACGGCGCTGCCTACTGCTTTCTGCCTACTGCCTACTGCCTACTGTCTACTGCGGGGTGATTCTCTCGACGCCGTCAAGATAGGGCCGCAGTGCGTCAGGAATGAGGACGGAGCCGTCGGCCTGCTGGTAGTTTTCGATGACCGCCACCCAGGTCCGTCCGACGGCCAGCCCGCTGCCATTGAGAGTGTGAAGGAATTCCGTCTTGCCCCCCTTGCCACGGCGGAACCGGAGGTTCGCCCGGCGAGCCTGGAATGCCTCGAAGTTCGAGCAGGAAGATATCTCCTTGTATTCGCGGGCAGCGGGAAGCCAGACTTCCAGGTCATAGGTCTTCGCGGAGCTGAAGCCCAAGTCAGCCGTGCACAGCGCCACAACGCGGTAGGGGAGCCCAAGTCGCTGGAGGATGACTTCGGCATTGTGAGTGAGAGACTCGAGCTCGTCGTAAGAGCTTTCAGGAAGCGCGAACTTTACCAGCTCGACCTTCTGGAACTGATGCTGGCGGATGATTCCACGCGTATCCTTGCCGTAAGAGCCCGCTTCACTCCGGAAACAGGCGGTCCACGCGCAATGCTTCACCGGCAGCTTTTCGGCTTCCAGCACCTCTCCACTGTACAGATTGGTGACGGGGACTTCCGCGGTGGGGATCAGCCAGTAATCAGTCCCCTCGAGCTTGAAAAGGTCTTCCTTGAACTTCGGCAACTGGCCGGTGCCGAAGAGGCTTGCGGAGTTCACGATAAAGGGAGGAAGGATTTCGATATAGCCGTGCTCCCGTGTATGGATATCGAGCATGAAGTTTGCCAGAGCTCGCTCCAACTTTGCCCCCAAGCCGCTGTAAACCGCGAAGCGGGCCCCGGCAATCTTCCTGGCACGCTCGAAATCCAGGATGCCCAGGGCGGGGCCCAAGTCCCAATGCGGCTTCGGTTCAAAGTCGAACTGGCGCGGCTGGCCCCAACGCCGAACCTCCTGGTTGTCCTCTGAGCCCCGGCCGACGGGAACGCTCGTATGAGGCACATTCGGAATGTTGCGCAGGAGCTCCTGCAATTGTTCATCGTATTCCTTGGCCTTCTCATCAAGCTGCTGGATTTCCGCGCCCACCTGCTTCATCTCAGCGATCAGGACAGAGGCATCCTGCTTCGCCTTTTTCAAAGCGGCGATTTCCTCGGAAACCTTATTGCGGCGCGCCTTGCGCGTTTCCGCCTCCACCAGGAATTTGCGCCTTTCGCGGTCAATGGCTTCAAAGTTTGCGAGCGAGTCCCCTAGCCCGCGCTCGCCCATTTTCTGCTTCACAAACTCCAGATTGTCGCGCACAAAACTCAGATCGAGCATGTCGACTCCTGCTTAGTTCTTGAAGAGCCAATTTAAACCAGGCGCGTGAGGGTGTCAAATTTGAAGCGATATGGGGGGCCCGCCGGTTGGTTCCTTTTGACAATCCGATAGCATAGGGGTAGGGTTGTCTCAGACACAGGAGGTTCGGATGCGGGCGGTAGTGATGAGTCTTTTGGTTCTGGGGTTGGCAGGTTCAGCCGCCTGCAACCGGTTGAGCGGGGTTCATTCCAAAGCGGCGGTTCAGGAGGCGATCGAGGAACACCTGAAGCAGCAGCCGAACGTCGTTTTCCAGAACATGACCGTGGAGGTTGGCGACGTTGCGTTCAGTGGAGACACTGCCGTGGCCCAAGTGAAGTTCCGCAGCAAGCAAGCGCCCAACCTGGCGGTTGGCGTGCAGTACAAGCTGCGCAGATCGGGCAATGGATGGAAGGTGGAATCCACTTCGACCACCAGCATGCCCGGAACAACTCTGCATGGGGGCGCCGCAGGTCCCACGCCATCCCCGTCCACAAACCCCACTGACATTAGTCCCCGGCCCAGCCACTGAGGAACACGGTTCAGGGAGTAGGGAATAGGGAATAGGGAGTGCGCTCCTGTTCAGCGTTCCTGTTCCCTATTCCCTGTTCCCTACCCCGAGTTCCCGGCAGGACGGAACTCCGCCCAGCCCTTGCGCGGCTTCTACTGCCCTGACAATAGCTTCCGCGGTCGCCTCCGCCGCCGCCGTCCCGAGGCTGTTCAAGTCAGCCCGCTTTCTGCCCACCGATAGAGCAAATACCAGATCGCCGTCGAATTGGGTGTGAACGGGGCGAATGGCGCGTGCCAGTCCATCGTGGGCCATCTGCGCAACCTTCGTTGTCTGGACTTTGTCCAGCTCGGCATTGGTCATGACGACGACCAGCGTCGTGTGGGTAGCTCCAAAGCCTTTGCGCACTCCCCCCTTGAACATGCTTTCCACAGTGACCGCGAATTCAGGTGATCCGGAAGACACCCGCGCTCCGGCAATCACTCGACCCGTCCTGGGATCGACTACATCGCCAAAGGCGTTTACCACCGCAAGCGCCTGCGTGCGGACCCCGCCCGGCAACCCGCGACTCGCGAACCCCAAGCCACCCTTGGTGGCCTGACCAATCCCATAGAGTTTTCCAACCGTCGCCCCAGTCCCCGCCCCCACCGACCCTTCAACAACTTTCTCGGTTGCATTCCGGCAGGCTCGAAGTGCCATCCTCCGGTCTGGTCGAGCCTTTGACGAGCCTAAGTGGAGGTCGAAGATGACCGCCCCGGGAACGATGGGCACCCGAACTTTCCCGGCAGGGAATCCGACGCCGCGTGATTCCAAATACTCCATAACCCCTGCTGCAGCGTCCAGGCCGAAGGCGCTCCCTCCGCTCAAGAAGATCGCATGCACGCGCTCCACCACATGACCGGGAACGCAGGGAGCCAAATCGCGCGTTCCTGCCGCGGAGCCCCGCACATCCACTCCGCAGACCGCGCCCCCTTCGCAGAGGACAACTGTGCATCCGGTCAGCCCTTTGAAGTCACTCGCGTGACCGATGCGGACGCCTGGAATCGTCTTGCCTGTTTCCGTTTCCTTGAATCTGACCATCCTGACATTCTATATTTCGCCGGCTTCTCTTCCGGAGAAAAAGAGAATGGCCCCCCTAGGCGGACGGCCCGAATCTTCGAAGTGGCGACCGGCTCAGACGTTCTTGAGGGTGGTCTTGATGTGATCTTCCAGCTTCTTAACCTGGTTTTCTTTGTCTTTGTCGGGAGTCTCTTTAAGCAAGGCCTCCGCAGCCTTAACCGCCTCGTACGCCTCGTTGCACACCGTCCTGAGCTTTAGTGGATCACGGCTGTGCCTGCGGTCGAAGAAGCTTGCTCCCTCCAAGAGCTGATTGCCAATGAACAGGGCGAAATCCAGGCCGCTGATTTTAGTGGAGCCGGAAGCCAGCGCGTTTCGAGCCGTCGATCGATCCCCTAAAACCACACCCGCCAAGGCATCGTCGATCCCCTTGTTGATTGAATCGACCGCAGCGCTCTCCTGGTGGTCAGGCTCAATCCAGCCACCTTCCATGACGTGCCCCAGATCCGTCACCTCCAGGGGTCCCTCGATTGCGGGATAGGGCGCTTCCAAGGTCAACTCCTTCGAGATCTTGCCACCTTCCAGGAGTTGGTGTGCGGTTTCGGCCAAACCGAGCGCGGCCTTCATCCCGTCTTGCATGTTATCGTGGCGCAAGCGCCCGTACTCGGCTTGGAAATGTGGATTCTTGGTCTTGTCGGCTCCTTTTGTATAGGCGTCGACCAATTCCTTGTAGCTCTTGACCTGGGCTGCGAAAATCACCACACGAAGCACCTGCGCCCGTTCCGTGAACTTCGTCGCCGGCGAGGCGCTCGCCTGCCCGTCTGTAAACTCCAACGCTCGGTCAAAGCGGCCACGCTTAAACATATCCTTGGCGTCCTGGTAATCGGCCGCCGCGCCGGTTGGCCTTGGCACCGGCGCCGAACAACTCAAGGTGAGTGCGAGGGTTGCCAGCAACACAACCAGGTGAAAACGTAAGGGCGAATGATTGGGTGGGTACATCTGCTTACCTCCTGAGGGAGTGAGGGCGTGGATTATTCGGCCTGCGACCCTGAGTCGCGGCTCCAGTCAACCCCCTCGGTCACTTGGTCTCTCTTGCCTCCTTCCTTGCACCGGGTGGTTCTCCGAGCAAGGCCGCAAGGCTGTGAAATTCGGCGGGGCAACTATATGCCAAGCCTCGAACGAATTCAATAGCGGGTATCGCGCAAAATAAAATTTAACCGGGGAGGTATCGTCGCGCAATTTTAGAATGTAACCCATTATGGCCAAGGGTTACATTTTAGGTTGCAAGATGATTCCCCCGAAGGTTACCTTTTTGAACTGCGTAGCAGGTTGGGCTGCGGCCCGGCCAGCCGTTGCGTCACTCTCATGTTCCGAAATGGCAGCGTGCGCATGCGAACCATGTCCAGGAGGGGCTGGTAATTCGATGCGATTGTCACGATAATCTTCTTGTCCCACACGTGGTTTCCATTGGAGACACGCAATGAAGACTCTCTTTCTCGCACTCAGATCTGTCATCTACATGAGCGGCTTTTTGCTTTTCTTTGGCTGGATTGCTCTGCTGGTGCGAACCTTTGACCAGCGTTTTGGAGTCTCCTTACCTGCTGCGACCGAAATCCCCGGCGCTATCTTGGTGGTCGCCGGAGCAATTCTCGTGCTTGCGTGCGCGGGGGTTTTCATTTCCCGAGGACGAGGAACACCCGCTATTTTTGATGCTCCGCGAGCATTCGTCGCCATCGGACCCTACAAGTACGTTCGCAACCCAATGTATATCGGGGGGCTGATGCTTCTCATCGGCTTCGGTCTCTACGAGCGTTCGATTTCGATTCTGTTCCTTGCTTTGCTACTGTTTCCTCTTGTCCATCTGTTCGTCCTCTTCTACGAAGAACCTACCCTGACACGGAAATTTGGGAGTTCTTACCAGGAGTACCGTAGAGCCGTGCGCAGGTGGATTCCGCGGCTGACGCGCTCGTGATCATGAAACTACTTTCTACCAACGCCTGCATGTGGAACGCCCGACGAGCAGGGACAGCCATCCCTGCATTCAACATCCCGTTTCTGCCCATGATGGAAGCGGTCGTCGAGGCACTGCATGCCACCGATTGTTTCGGTCTGATAGCTGTGGCACGGCCAGAGTGGATGAAGTTCGAAGCTCGAAGTGTTCGAGCCATCTATCAGGAGTACCAGCGGGTAAAGGACGAACGATTTACGCGCTTGCACTTGGATCATGTCCCCGTAATCGATGAGGACAATCTGAGCGTGGACTACGAGGCGGTAATCCAGGAAGCCGTCCAACTCGGGTATCAGTCGGTGATGGTGGACGGCTCGCGTCTCCCTTTGGATGAGAATATCCAAGCAACGAAGAAGATCGCTCGCCTCGCGCACGCCGCAGGAATTGCGCTGGAAGGCGAATTGGGAGCCGTGTTTGGTCACGAGGCTGGTCCGCTTCCTCCTTACGAGGAACTCTTCGACAGCGGGAAGGGCTTCACGGCCGCAGAGGACGCGCGGCGGTTCGTTCAGGAAACAGGAGTCGACTGGCTGTCGGTGGCGGTGGGGAATGTGCACGGGGCCATTGCGGAGGTCACGCGGCACAACAAAAAGGTCGAGGCAAGACTGAACATTGAGCGCTTGGAGCGTATTTACGAAGCGGTTCAAATTCCTCTGGTTCTGCACGGTGGGAGTGGGATCAAGAAAAAGTACATTCAGGAAGCCATCCGTGGGGGAATCGCCAAGATCAACATCGCCACAGCAATCCGCCAGCCTTATGAGGTAGCTCTCAAAGAATCGCAGGAGGCTGCCAAGAAGGCGGCGTACGAGGCCGCGGTGCAAGTGCTGACTGAAGAACTCGGGCTTCAAGGTTCCCGAGGGTTGATCAATCCGGAGGCTTGACTGGCGTCGAGCCCAGCGTGATGTCTAACAGGATGTTGAAAAATGTTTGTGAACGCTGTCATTCCGACCCTGAGCGCAGCGAAGGGGAGGAATCTCGCTCTGGAAACCCCGATCTGATCGGGGCGAGATTCCTCCCCTTCGCTGCGCTCAGGGTCGGAATGACAGGTTAGACGGGTTTTTCAGCGTCCTGCCAGAAGCAATGTTGGCTTGAATTCTGGGATTCAAATGGAACTGATTCCATAACATTCATGGGAGGTCATTATGAACAACGGGAAGTCCACATTTGCGTTATTCATTGGTAATCGAGGGTTTTTCCCTGCTTCGCTGCTCGAGGCAGCGCGTCAGGAAATGGCGGAGGTGTTAAAGAACTTTGGCCATGAGGTTTTGATGCTCGACGCCGGAGCCACGCGTTATGGCGCTGTGGAAACGGTTCGGGAAGGTCAGGTTTACGCCAATTTCCTGCGCCAGAATGCAGGCAAATATGATGGGGTGGTCGTGTGCCTGCCGAATTTTGGGGATGAAACGGGAGCTGTCGCGGCGCTGAAGGATGCCGGTGTTCCGATCCTGATTCAGGCCTACCCGGACGAATTAGGCAAGATGGCCCCAGAGCAGCGGCGCGATGCGTTTTGCGGCAAGTTCTCGATCATGGATGTCTTTTGCCAGTACGGCTTGCCTTTTACAGCGCTTAAGCCCCACACGGTGCATCCAGGAAGTCCGCGTTTTGCAGCCAACATCGATCATTTCGACCGCTTGTGCCGGGTGGTCAAGGGCATGAAATCAATGGTCGTGGGCGCCATCGGCGCGCGAACCACGGCCTTCAAGACGGTCCGCATCGACGAACTGGCGCTCCAGCGACATGGGATCACGATGGAGACGTTGGACCTCTCGGATGTTTTCGCCAGGATGTCCGCCCTCAGCGGCACTGACGCGAAGCTCCTCGCCAAGGCCGAAAGACTAAAACGGTATACCTCCTGGACCGGCGTCCCCGAAGCGGCTCTCGAGACTCTGGCGAGGCTGGGCGTAGTTCTCGACACCCTCATCGAAGAGTTGGGCTTGCAGGCCTTGGCCATCCGTTGCTGGGTCGAGATGCAAAAGCAACTTCATATTTCGCCCTGCGTTCTGCTGAGCGAGATGAACGATCGAGGCGTGGTCGCGGCCTGCGAAGTGGACGTGGGCAATGCCGTGGCCATGTACGGTCTGAGCCAGGCTTCCGGCAAGGTTGCGGCTTGCCTGGATTGGAACAATAACTACAGCGAAGAAGACGACAAGTGTATCCTCTTCCACTGCGGCCCGGTCCCTCAATCCATGATGGCCTCCCAGGGTCAGATCACCGATCACTTCATTCTTGCCAACGCGTTAGGCCAGGGATGCGGTTACGGATGCAACACCGGCCGCATTGCTCCCACTCCTTTTACCTTCGGCAGCCTGCTTACGGAAGGTGGCAAGCTGAAGTTCTATCTCGGGCAGGGACGATTCACCGCAGATCCCATCCCGGAGAACTATTTCGGTTGTGCCGGCGTGGCGCAGATCGATAACCTCCAGGACGCCTTGCAGACCATCGGCTACCTGGGACATCGCCACCACGTCAGCGTCACTCCGGGACACGTCGCCGCTCCCGTCAGAGAAGCTTTCGTGAGGTATCTCGGATACGAGGTGGCATCGGTATGAGTCTGCTGGGGATCGATGTCGGAACCTCAGGGTGCAAAGCTGCGGCCTTTTTGGAAAGCGGGGAGTGTCTCGCCAGCGCCTACCGGGAATATGCAACCTTGCACCCGCGCCAGGGCTGGGCAGAACTTGACAGTCGCGAGGTGTGGAACTGCGTGCGGGACACAATCGCCGAGGTGTCGGGTGGGGTGACCCAGCATCCTGTTCGGGCGCTCTGCGTCAGCTCCATGGGCGAAGCCATGACCCCCGTGTCCAAGGACAGGCAGATTCTTGGTCCCTGTATCCTGTCCTCGGACACTCGCGGCATGGAATACGTTGAAGCTCTGGCGCGCCAGATTCCTCAGGAGGCCTTCTTCCGCATCAACCCTAATATTTTTGGCCCGCAATACTCTCTCCCT
>JBEKUR010000114.1:0-18095 GCA_049514855.1 Terriglobia bacterium | reverse complement strand
ACATGATCCACGCTCAGCAGAAGGGCTACAGCACGGAGCAGATCCTGCGGGGCCTGTGTGACGCCGTAGCGCGAAACTTCAAATCGAGCATCGTCAAAGGCCGGGCCGTGGTTGCGCCGGTGGCCTTCATCGGCGGCGTAGCGCTGAATGCGGGCATCTCGAACGCCCTGCGAGAGTCATTCAAGCTGGGCGAGAACGACCTCGTGGTCCCCGGCCTCTACGCGTGGTTGGGGGCGGTGGGCGCAGCCATGCTGGAGGCTGAGGAATGGCGCAAACGGTCGTTCAAGCGCATTCATCAACTGGGGCAGCATGAGGCCGCCAAGAAGAGCTTTGCCTGCACGGAAGCGCTCTCCATGAAAAACGTGCTCCTGTTGCGGGACCGGGCGGAGAATGTAAGGCCACCGGTGGCTGGGCCGAACGGAGACGGCGGCAACGCCACACCAGACCACCACCCGCTAACGGAAGCAGCAAATTTGAAATCTCAAATTTCAAATAAGATCGAAGCGTACCTGGGAATTGATATCGGCTCGGTGAGCACCAACCTGGTGGTTACCGATGCGGCAGGCAATCTTCTGAAAGAAATCTACCTGTCCACGCAGGGGCGGCCAATCGAGGTGGTTGACCGGGGGCTCAAGGAGATCGAGGCCGAACTCGCCACCTGGCTCGACATTCGTGGCGTGGGGACCACGGGCTCCGGCCGCGAGTTGATCGGCGAACTGGTAGGCGCCGACACGGTAAACGACGAGATCACCGCCCACAAGACCGGGGCCATGCACGTCTGCCAGCAAATGGGCATGGAGCCGGTGGATACTATCTTCGAAATCGGCGGGCAGGACTCGAAGTTCATCCGCATAGAGAAGGGCGTGGTGGTGGACTTCAGCATGAACGAAGCTTGCGCCGCCGGCACCGGCTCGTTCCTGGAAGAGCAAGCCGAGAAGCTGGGGATTTCCATCAAGGAGGAATTCGCGCGCCTGGCGCTTGCCTCCGCGAACCCCGCACGGCTGGGTGAACGTTGCACGGTCTTCATGGAGCGCGACGTCACGGCGCTGCTGCTGAAGGGCGCGGAGGTGGGGGATCTCGCGGCGGGCCTGGCTTATTCCGTGGCCTTGAACTACCTGAACCGCGTGGTGCGTGGAAGGAAAATCGGCAACGTCATCTTCTTCCAGGGGGGAACCGCTTACAACGACGCCGTGGCGGCCGCCTTCTCCCAAATCCTCGGCAAGCAGATTGTTGTCCCGCCGCATAACGGCGTGATCGGGGCCATCGGCATGGCGCTCATTGCGCGCGACCGCATGAAGGACGCCGACCGTCCCAGCCGTTTCCGGGGCTACGACCTCTACCGGGTGCAGTTCACCGCACGGGACTTTGTCTGCCGCGCGTGCTCGAATTACTGCGACATGAAAGAGTTCACCATCGAGGGAGAACGCACCTACTGGGGGGACCAGTGCTCCGACAAGTTCCGCAAGCGGGCGCGTTCCGACCGCAAGCCCATCCTCGAGGATCTGCTCGACTACCGTGAGAAGCTGCTGGAAGAAGTTCTGCTGCCCGCCCAAGGTTCGAGGCCTAGCGTGGGCATTCCGCGCACCATGTTCTACTACGACCGCTTCCCCTTCTGGTGCGCCTACTTCCAGGAGCTGGGATTCGACGTGGTGCTCTCCGCCACGACAGACCGGAAGATCTCCACCCGAGGTGAGGAGGTGGCCGTGGCGCAGCCTTGCTTCCCGGTGCAGGTAGCGCACGGGCACGTCCTGGACTTGCTGGACAAAGGGGTGGACTACCTGCTGCTGCCCAACGTCGTCAACGCCGAAGCTCCGCCGAGCGACGTGGACTCGCACCTCTGCCCCTGGAATCAGACGCTCCCCTTTGTCGTGCGCGCGGTGCCGCAAGTGGAGAGCGCGCGCACCAAGTTGCTGATTCCCACTGTGCATTTCCGCTTCGGGCGGAAGCACGTCGAGAAGGAACTGGCGGGGTTCGCTCGCACACTCGGCATTTCGCGCCAGCAGAGTGATCGCGCGGTGATGGCGGCCTATGCCGCCCAGGGAGCCTTTACGGACGCCGTGCTGGAGGCAGGCGCTCAGGCCCTGGCCCAGCTCAAGGAGAGCGGCGAGCCGGCGTTGGTGCTGGTCGGGCGTGCTTACAACCTCTACGACCGGAGCGTCAACTGCGACATCCTGCGCAAGCTGCGCGCGCTTTATGGGGTCAATGTTCTGCCCATGGATTTCCTCCCCCTGGACTTCGAAGACATCACCGAGGTCAACGCGAATATGTACTGGAACTCCGGGCGGCAGATTCTGGCGGCGGCGCAATTGACTCGACGCCACCCCAACCTGCACCTGGTCTACATCTCGAACTTCAAGTGTGGCCCGGACTCGTATATCAAGTCGTTCGTCGACGATGCCACCGGCAAGCCCTCGCTGGTGCTCCAGTTCGACGGCCACTCGAACGACGCCGGGTTTATCACCCGCTGCGAAGCCTATCTGGATAGCAAAGGATTTCTGCGATGCCCCTCTTCGACCACCGTCATGTGAGCCGTCGCATTAGCCCCGGGCATCCCCTGGCGGGCAAGACGGTTTACATCCCCACCATGGCGGAAGGCAGTTCCGAGGCATTCGCGGCAGCTTTTCGCTGGCTGGGCATTGAGGCGCAGCCCACCCCGCCCTCCAACGAGCGCACACGCGAGCTGGGAAGCAAGTATACGAGCGGCGACGAGTGCTACCCGGCCAAGATCACAGTGGGTGATTTCTTGCGCGTCATCGAAATGCCGGGCTTCAAGCCTGCGCGCGCGGCGTTCTTGATGCCTACGGCCGAAGGTCCGTGCCGGTTCGGCCAGTACGCCCCCTTCCTGAAGAAAATCCTGCGCGAGGCCGGTTACGGCGACGTGCAGATCCTTTCGCCCACAAGCCAGAATGGCTACGCTGATCTGGGCGACATTACCAACGCCTTCCTGCGGGCCGCCTGGCGAGCGCTGGTCGCAGCAGACACGCTCCACCGTGCCTTGCTTAAGACCCGTCCCTATGAGAAAAGCCCAGGCGCCTCGGACCGCGTCTTCCAGGTGTCCCTCCAAGACTTGTGCCAAACGCTGGAGACGAGTTGCGCGGGCATGGACTGCCAACTCCTGAGCCTGGTCGAGTCGATGATCCGGGCGCGCGAGAGGTTCCGGCGTATCCCGGCCCACTACGATTCAGAAACTCCACTGATTGGCGTGGTGGGAGAGATCTTCTGCCGCCTGAATACCTTCTCCAATGAAGACTTGATACGCAAGCTGGAAAGCTACGGGGCCGAGTGCTCCCTGAGCCACATTGCTGAATGGGTGGCCTACACCAACACAGAGCAGGAACGAAAGCTTCGCCTGCGTGGACGGGTCATTTCTCTGGATATGCTGAAGGCGCGCTTGCGGACGTACATCCAGCATTCCGATGAGCACGCCGTGATCGCCCCGTTCCATGAGGACTTTGTGGGTTACGAGGAGCCGGAAGTCGAGGAGATTATAGAACTAGCCTGGCCCTATTTGCCGGTCTGCGGGGCGCAGGGTGAGATGGTCCTGAGCGTGGGGGGGGCGGCTTATCATGCCCTTCACGGGGCCGACGGCGTCATCGATATCAGTCCCTTCACGTGCATGAACGGAATTGTGAGTGAGGCCATCTACCCCAAGCTCAGCAAGGAGTACGGCGGCATCCCCATTCGCAATTTCTATTTCGATGGCACGCAGTCCGACCTCGACCGTGACTTGGGCATCTACCTCGAACTCGCCCGGTCCTACCACGAGAAAAAGCCTTACCCCCGCAAGTATGCTCCCTACTTCACCCAACCCGTTGCTTGAAGAGCATCGTTTCGGGTCTTGAAGTAATGAAATGAAACTGGGAATTGGAAACTAGAAAATGGAAACTGGAAAATGACCCTCCCGGTTGCCAGTTTCCAGTTTCTATTTTCCAATTTCCGTCTCCTCTATGGCTTCTTCCATTCTTCCCAATCTTTCAAAACGGCCTTGGTCATTTGATGAACGGCCTCCGGCAGCCAGTCCGGCTTGCGTCTACCCAGGTCGCGCCGAACGGCCTTGATTGCGTCCTTGCTCCCGAGGTGGATATTTGCGGTCTCGAAACCCATGGCGTGGAGCAACCGCTGCTCATCTCGCTTCTCGGGCAGGGCGGCCAGTTCGATGCGGGAACAATGAGGCGCCAAGCGGCGCACGATCCACCTACCACGCAGATGCACAAAGGGGTCAAGAACCCGCGCCGCTCTGGTGATGATATCCTCATAAAATATCTTCTGCGGGCCTTTACCTTCATTTGCCCAAACACACGCCGAAGGCAGCATCGCCTTCGCCTCGCGCGCGGCCCTTCCCCCTCCCCAGTCTGCGATCGCCACGTAACGTTCCCGCCCAAGGCTCCCCAGCCCTGCCACCCGATGGGCAACGCGATAAATCAATCCTCGTTCCGGCAACAATTCCTCAAGTGCTTTCCTGGCACTTTTAGGGATTTCGCCCCGAACCGTGGGTAAGGTATTCATCTTTCCCCAAAAATGCACAGGGTCGCGCAGTTCGCCGGTGACAGCTTCGCGCAGCCACTTGTCATTCTCCTCGAGAACGAATGGCTTGCCCCCTTTTTCGAGACCTTCTCGGTAACCGGCCAGAATACTCTTGCAGGCGACTTGCGTAGTCAGCGCCAAATGATTGGCAGCAATGGCTAGGTGTGCGCTCACCGCGAGCCTGACGAGGTCGTTGGTGTAGGCCATCGGATAGGCCTCGTCAAAATCGTTCACGCCCCAGATCAGGCGTCCTTCGACGTCGCGCCACGTCCCGAAATTCTCCAAGTGAAGATCGCCCACGGCCAGAGTTCGCGGCGCCTTGGCAAGCTCCGGACACATCTCCGGCCACCGTTGAGCCCACCGATAGAATGTCGCGCGCAAAAAGGGGAACGGCGCCTCCCCCATCCGGAAGTGCTTCAACGCCAAGTCCGCCTGGACGAGAGTGAGGCGCTCGCCCAGCCATGCTTCGTACCTCTTGGCCGCCTTTTTAATCCTCATTTCTGCATTGTCCCCTATGTCAGCGAAGTGAGCATGACGGGGGTTACTCGCGCCTGACAGCAAGGGGGGAGATTACCCCGGCAGGGAGTCTTTTGGCAAGTCCTACAGGAGAGTTATACTCACCACACTATGAAGGGACTTCCAGTTGGGAAATTGCCCCCCCGCATTCTCCAGGCGCTCTTGGCCCAGTGCCGAGTGTCAAGACGCTCCAGAGTCGTTCTGGGCCCGCGCTTCGGTGAGGATGCCGCCGTAATCGACTTTGGCGCAAAATACCTTATGGCGAAAACAGACCCAATTACCTTCACCTCGGAGCGCATCGGTTGGTACGCGGTTAACATTAATGGCAATGATGTCGCCACGCTGGGAGCGCGTCCGCTCTGGTTCCTGGCGACTTTACTGCTTCCTGAAAAAGCCACGTCGTTGCCACTGGTCCGCAAGATCTTTGGGGAGACGCTTCGTGCCTGCCGGGAGTTGGGTGTGACACTCTGTGGCGGTCACACAGAGATCACGCGTGGCATCGACCGTCCAATTATGGTTGGTCAGATGCTAGGGGAGGTCGGCAAATCGAAGCTAGTTCGAAAGGAAAGCCAGCAACCAGGAGACCTTGTGCTGCTCACTCGTGGCATTGCGATTGAGGGCACGGCCATCCTGGCAAGGGAGAAGCGTCTTACCCTCGCCCGGAAACTGCCGATGAAAACTCTGCGCCATGCTGAGCAGTTGCTCTTGCGTCCCGGGATTAGCGTAGTCCGGGACGCAATGCTCGCGCAACGGCATGGTGAAATCCACGCCATGCACGACCCAACCGAAGGCGGACTGGCCTCAGGGTTGTATGAACTCGCGAAGGCTGGCGGCGTGGGGTTGCGCATCTGGAAAGATAAGGTCCCCGTTCTCGAGGAGACACGCAGTTTCAGCGAAATCCTGGGATTCGATCCCTTTGCATTGATTGCGTCGGGTGCATTGCTGGTGGTCGCGAGTGCGAACTCGACCCCGAAGTTGCTTCGCGCCTACACTCGCCATGGTGTAAGAGCCGCCATCATCGGCGAGGTCAGGGAAGCCGCCGAAGGCATCCAAGTGGTCGAGAAGGACCGGGTAAGCCCGCTTCGGGTTCCGGGTAGAGATGAGATTGCCCGCCTGCTCGAATAGATAAAGAGCAAAAAGGAGGCCTAAGAGCGCTTGGCACGGGCATCCTTTCGTGCTATATTGAGGAAGTGAGCTGAGTCGTTTCAGGTAAGCTTGTGCGCCTTCTTAGGAACGCTCCGGTTCGGATAATGGGGGAAAACTAGGGTCAAGACTCGACGCTTGTGGAGGCCTAGTGACGCCTTCCATTGCGAGTTTGCTCGACGGGTTGATTCCGAACCCGCTTGGCGCAAGTTTCACAAGGCTTACCCCCTATCCCCCTATGAAACCTCAATGAATGCCTGGCTGCAAGTCCTGAATTATCTCAAGACGAAGGTCAACACACAGAGCTACCAGACTTGGTTGAGGCCTACGCGGTTCAGCCACGTAGAAAACGAAGCTATTGTAGTGTGCGTCCCGAACCGCGAGTTCCAAGAGTGGATCCAGGAGAATTACGCCGGGCTCGTCACCGAGGCCTTAGAGCACCTAAATACGGGTTTCAGGGAGATTCGCTACATTTTCGGGGAGAATGCAGAGAAAAAGAGTGCCAACGGTGACGACCCGAAACCTTTGCAGAGGAAACTGGACTTTGATTCCGTCGCCCACCAACTCAACCCCAAGTATACCTTCGACACATTCGTAGTCGGTTCTTGTAACCAATTCGCTCACGCTGCGGCAAGGGCGGTGGCGCAGGCTCCAGCAAAGGCTTACAACCCGCTTTTCCTTTACGGCGGAGTCGGCTTGGGGAAGACCCACCTCATGCAGGCTGTTGGCCACACGATTAAGCATAACTGGAGCGACATGCGGTTGGCTTACGTCTCCTCGGAAGCTTTCACCAACGACGTCATAAACTCCCTTCGATATGACCGCATGGTGTCGTTCCGGGATAAGTATAGAAACGTTGATGTGCTCCTCATGGACGACATCGAGTTCATCTCCGGAAAAGAACGGACAATGGAAGAGTTTTTCCATACTTTCAATGCCCTCTACGAGGCGCAGAAGCAGGTCGTGATTTCATGTGACTGTGCTCCGAAGGAAATCCCTGGTCTGGAGGAGAGGTTGCGCTCCCGGTTCGCCTGGGGTCTGACTGCTGATCTGCAAGCTCCTGATCTTGAAACCAAGAGGGCTATTCTGGCCAAGAAATGCGAAGGGCAAGCGCTTGCACTACCCGACGAGGTCAGTGACTTCGTGGCGCGCAAGATCAAGTCCAGTGTGCGTGACCTCGAAGGCGCGCTAACTCGGCTCATCGCCTATTCCTCTCTGACCGGCGCTGAGATTTCGCTTTCCATGGCGCAGCAGGTGTTGAAGAATCTTGTCGATCTGGGGGAACGCCGCGTCTCGCTCGAGAATATTCAGCGCGCAGTCTGCCAGGAGTTTGGTTTGACGCTCCCTCAATTGAGATCAAAAAATAACAGCCGCCCTGTCGCGTACCCCCGACAGGTTGCGATGTATCTTGCGAAGGAGCTCACCCCCGCGTCGCTACCGCAGATCGGCAGGGAGTTCGGCGGGAAACACCACACGACCGTATTGCACTCTATCAACAAGATTTCGCAATTGCGCGAGTCAGACAGAGATTTGAACAGACTTCTCAACAAGCTTCGCGATAGTCTCAGTTGAAGTTAGCGGCTTTTTTATGACGTATATGATGAGAAAACTTGTGAATCTCTCCCGGCCACCCAATATCGCACGGAAATTCACAGTTTCGCGAATCCTGTGCACAGGGCAAGTATCTGTAACCGGATGTTTGGGAAAGTGTTTCGCACTTTTCCACACTTACACAGCATCTACTACGAATAATCTCTTCTAATAGGATACTAATAAAATGGATTTCTCTATTGAAAAGTCTCAGCTCTTAAAAGAATTGGCCCTTACTCAGGGAGTGGTCGAGAAGAAAACGACCATTCCTATTCTCTCTAATCTACTAGTTGAGGCGGAGGAGGAGATTCTTAGGATTAGCGCTACCGATCTCGAGCTTGGGGTGTGTTGCCACTGCCCGGCGAAGGTGAAGAGCCCGGGTTCGGGGACGATTCCTGCCAAGCGTCTTCTCGAGATCGTGCGATCTCTTCCCGAAGCTGAGGTTCACTTTAAGGCATTGGAGAACCACTGGGTGCAGGTTACGTGTGAACGGTCATCCTTTAAGTTGGTGGGAATGGCAAGGGACAATTTTCCAATGCTGCCGACCCTCCCGCCTGCTTTGGCAACCCTCCCTGCGAATGTTTTTGCGACCGCCATCCAGAAGACTGTCTTCGCTATCTCCAACGAGGAGTCCCGGTACACCTTAAATGGGGGCCTACTGTTACTCAAGCCTGCCAGTGTGACCATGGTGGCAACCGATGGGCACAGGCTTGCCCTGATTGAGCGAGATATTGAGGTTCCGGGGCTTAAGAATGAGTTGAGGCTACTGATCCCCAAGAAGGCTATGGGGGAGCTTGTGAGGCTACTCTCGGAAGGGGAAGGGGAGTTGCCAGTTAGCATATCAAAGGACGAGAGCCATCTCTTCTTTTCTCTTGGCCGGCGACTCTTAATCTGCCGGATGTTGACGGGCCAAAATTTTCCTAATTACGAGGCCGTTCTTCCCCGCGAAAACAACCGCGTCATAGAACTCGACAAGGAAACAATCTCTGCTGCTGTGCGTCGCGTTGCCTTGCTGGCCGACGAACGCTCGCGTGCGGTGCGGATACATTTGGAGAAGGGACAATTGGAAATATCCTCGTCGAGTGGTGAGTACGGTGAGGCCCGCGAAGTACTCGATACGTCCTACCAAGATGAAGCCATGCAGATTGGCTTCAACTACCAGTACCTACTGGATTTCTTTGGCGTGCTGGAAGAGGGTGGGAAGATCAATCTTGAGCTGAAGGATGAGCAGAGCGCCGGGCAACTGCGGCCTGCTGAGCAGGGGGCCTACCGGTATCGGTACGTAGTGATGCCCATGCGGATTTAGCCGCCCGCCGCGGTGGGATGGCCTCTTATCGGCTTTTGGCGGCGCGTGGGTCGGTGGCATTGGGTTCTGAATGACGGAGAGAGTAAGGGTCAATAATTGTGAAGAGGAGTCAGCAGTCAGATTGGCTTGGTGAAGCGGAGCCGGCGGGGAGATTCCTTCTCCGCCGGCTTTCTTGTGCAGGCTGGAATCGGACGGGAGGTTTCAGGAACACGTGAGCAAGCAAAAGCCGGCAGAACCTGATGGAGCCCAGGCTTACGACGCCGCTAGCATTAAAGTGCTTGGCGATTTGGAGGCGGTGCGCAAGAGGCCGGCGATGTACATAGGATCGACGGGCGCCATGGGTCTACACCACCTTGTATGGGAGGTGGTGGATAATTCTGTCGATGAGGCGCTGGCAGGCTACTGCGACCGCATCGACGTCGTCGTCCATAGTGATAACTCCGTGACGGTTATCGACAACGGGCGCGGCATTCCAGTCGATTTGCACATGGAGGAAGGGCGTTCAGCGGCGGAAGTTGTCATGACGGTCCTTCACGCGGGGGGTAAGTTTGACACCAACAGCTACAAGGTCTCTGGCGGCTTGCATGGCGTGGGAGTCTCAGTTGTCAATGCGCTCGCAGAGCGGTTGGAGCTGGAAATATGGCGCGACGGGTACACCTGGGAACAATCCTATGAACGTGGAAAGCCCGTCCAAGATTTGAAGAGGGCGGGCAAAACCGAGCGCCGCGGCACCAAAATTACTTTCCTGCCAGATGCCAAGATCCTCGACGCGATTGACTTCAACTACGATACCTTGGCTCAGCGCCTGCGCGAACTCTCCTTCCTGAATAAAGGCCTTACCATCCGCCTCAAGGACGAACGGACCAATAAACAGGCGGAATTTCATTACCACGGCGGAATTGCGGAGTTCATTAAGCACCTCAACAAGAACAAAGAGGTGCTCCACCCGACTCCGATTTATGCCGAGGCTGACCGCGACAACCTCCACATGGAGTTTGCGCTCCAATACAACGACGCCTACGCGGAAACCGTCTTCTCATTCGCCAACAATATCAACACTGTGGACGGCGGCACGCACCTCTCCGGGTTCCGGTCGGCCTTGACTCGCGCCATCAATCAGAACGGCCAGAACCAGGGCCTCTTCAAGGACGTGAAAGAAAACCTCCAAGGCGAAGATGTGCGAGAAGGCTTGGTTGCAGTCATCAGCGTGAAGTTGCCGCAGCCCCAGTTCGAAGGCCAGACCAAGGGGAAACTCAACAGCGACATCCAGAGCACAGTGGGCAGCTTCGTCTATGAAAAGCTGATGGAGTATTTCGAGAAGAACCCTACCGTGGGCCGCAAGATTTGTGCCAAGGCCGTTGACGCGTCAAGGGCCCGCGAGGCGGCGCGTAAGGCACGCGAATTGACGCGGCGCAAAGGCGCACTCGATTCCGGCGGACTTCCCGGGAAGTTGGCAGATTGCCAGGAGAGAGACCCCGAGCGCTGTGAACTCTTCCTGGTCGAGGGTGATTCGGCGGGAGGGTCCGCAAAGCAGGGGCGCGACCGCCGCTATCAAGCGATTCTGCCGTTAAGAGGAAAAATCCTGAATGTTGAAAAAGCGCGTATCGACAAGATGCTGGGCCATGAGGAAATCCGCGCCCTCATCACCGCACTCGGCACCGGCATCGGCGAGGATTTCGATGCCTCCAAGCTGCGCTATTCCAAAATCATCATCATGACTGACGCGGACGTGGATGGATCACACATCCGCACTTTGCTCCTCACGTTCTTCTACCGGCAGATGCGGCAACTAGTGGAGCGCGGTCACGTCTTTATTGCCCAACCGCCGCTTTACCTGATTAGGAAAGGCAAATCCCTGCGCTACATCCGTGACGAGAAGGAATTCCGGCGCGAGGTCCTGCGTCGCGCCACTGAAGATCATGCGGTCGAGTTCGGCGAGGGGACGAACAAGACCCGGCTCGAAGGGGGCGAACTCACAAACTTCTTGATGGCTTTCGGCGAGTACATTGAGCTCTTCGACAAACTTGAAAAAAGAATCGGTGACCCGCGGCCCGTTAACGCTCTGCTAGGAGCTGAACTCGGCAAGAAGATGGAATTGGAGAACGAATCCAAGATTTCGGCAGTCGCCAAGGACTTGAAGGCTGAAGGGTTCAGGACCTCCATCCAGCTTGACGAAGAGCACAACCTGTTCACACTGAAATTTTCAACCGAAACCCTCGCGGAGAGAATCATCGACTGGGATCTGATCTCCAGTGCTGAGTACCGGCGCCTGCTAGACCTTCACCGAAGAGTTCGGGACCACGATAAGCTCCCCTTCGTCATTTCTTCCAACGGCAGCCAAACCACCATCGAGGACCGGCACGAGCTTCTGGAGCACATCATGGCCGTGGGCAAGAAGTCGTTCACCGTGCAACGCTTCAAGGGCCTGGGGGAGATGAATCCCGAACAGCTCTGGCAAACCACCATGGATGCGGAGCAGCGAATGATGCTGCAAGTGAGGGCTGACGACTTTGAGGCTGCGGACTACATATTTACAACACTCATGGGCGATGTGGTCGAGCCGCGCCGCCAGTTCATCGAAGACAACGCCCTGGACGTGAAGAACCTGGATATTTGACCCCTCTTTTTGCAATCGGTAACCCCAACCGGCTGTGAAATCCGTTACAATACAACCGAGAGGTGCACGTGGAGAGTAGGAAAGTGGAGGCCACAGAACAGGGGCGCAGACGGCGCGCAACCCAGAATGGGAAGAAACCTCGCCGCCTCGCCGACCATCCGGCCTTTGGGACGTGGGGGGGCCGTGAAGACATGAAAGACGTTCACGCCTGGTTGAGGAAGATCCGCGCACCGAGGTACGACCGATTGGGGAGACGTCGACCAAAGCCGTAGTGGCATAGCAAGGGACTGACTGCATGGGTGATCAAGAACTAATCAAGCCGGCGCGGGAAATCCCCGTCAACATCGAAGACGAGATGCGCAAGTCGTATCTCGACTACGCGATGAGCGTCATCATCGGGCGGGCGCTGCCTGACGTGCGCGACGGGCTCAAGCCAGTGCATCGGCGAATTCTTTACGCCATGTACAAAGAGGGGAACACCTCCGACAAGCGTTACATCAAGTGCGCTGGCGTGGTCGGCGAAGTTATCAAGAAATATCACCCCCACGGCGACGCGGCCGTTTACGACACCCTGGTGCGCATGGCGCAAAACTTCAACATGCGCTATCTCCTCATCGACGGGCAGGGCAATTTCGGTTCGGTGGATGGCGATCCCCCTGCGGCCTACCGGTATACCGAGTGCCGCTTGGCGCGCATCGCAGAAGAGATGCTGGCGGACATCGAAAAGGAGACAGTGGACTTCATCCCCAATTTTGACGAGTCCACGGAAGAGCCCACGGTCCTCCCTACCCGCATCCCCAATCTCTTGACCAGCGGCTCGGATGGGATCGCCGTCGGGATGGCGACCAAGATCCCTCCGCATAACCTGACGGAAATCATTGATGCAACCATCCTCCTGATCAGCAAGCCCAACGCTTCCATTGACGAAGTACTCTCACTCGTTCCGGGTCCTGATTTTCCGACGGGTGCTTACCTCTACGGCAAAAGCGGAATTAAATCAGCCTATGAGACAGGCCGCGGGCAGTTCACCATGCGCGCCAAGGCGGCCATCGAGCGGCCCACCAAAGAAAAGCAACAGATCGTCATCACCGAAATACCCTACCAAGTGAACAAGTCGAAAGTCATCGAGCGCATCGCGCAGCTTGTTCAGGAGAAGAAGATCGAGGGCATCTCCGACGTTCGCGACGAGTCGGACCGCGACGGGATGCGCATTGTCGTGGATTTGAAGCGGGGCGAGCAGCCGGAAGTTGTCCTGAACAACCTCTACAAACATACCCAACTCCAGGAAAACTTCGGCATGATCATGCTGGCCATTGTTAACGGCCAGCCGCGCACGCTCCCCCTAATTGACGCCATCCAGCTCTTCATTGACCACCGCGTGAGTGTGGTGCGCCGCCGCACCGCTTATGATCTGCGCAAGGCCCAGGAGCGCGCGCACATCCTGGAAGGGTTCCTCAAGGCGCTTCGACACCTTGATGCCATCATCAAACTGATTCGCGCCTCCAAGACGCCGCCCGAAGCGCGCCAAGGTTTGATCGCCCAGTTTGAATTCACGGAGCGGCAGGCCCAGGCCATTCTCGAGTTACAGTTGCAGCGCCTGACGGCCCTGGAGCGCGAGAAAATCCAGCAGGAATATGACGACCTTCAGAAGAAGATTGCGCAGTACCAGGAAATACTGGCCAGCGAAAAGGTGTTGAAGAAAGTCATTGTGAATGAGTTAAGGGAAATCCAGAAGGACTACGGAGACCTGCGGCGAACGGAGATTATCGAGGAGCAGGCGGAAATCAAGCTCGAGGACCTTATTGCCGTCGAGGATGTGGTCATCACCGTCTCGCATTCGGGCTACCTCAAGCGCACCCCGCTCAGCATTTACCGCCAGCAAGGTCGCGGCGGCAAGGGACGTCTGGGGATGAAGACCCGCGACGAGGACTTCGTCGAACACCTTTTTATCGCTTCTACGCACAGCTACATCCTGGTTTTCACCAACACGGGCAAGATGTATTGGCTGAAGGTCTATGAAATCCCGGACGTCGGAGCCGCGGGGAAAGGCAAGAACATCGTCAATCTGGTCAACCTCGCTTCCGGAGAGAAAGTCGCGGCGGTGGTAGCCGTCAGGGAGTTGCCGGACGAACCGAAGGACGTGACCATGGAGGGCGCGACTTATGCTGCGGAAGGATACGTGACCTTGGTGACGCGTCTTGGCATCATCAAGAAGACGCGCTTGGCGGAATTCTCCAGCCCCAACTCGCGCGGCATTATCGCCATGAAAGTCGAGGAAGGCGACGCGCTGATCGCCGCCACGCTGACCTCCGGGCGTGATACCATTTTCCTCGCCTCGCATGAAGGCATGGCCATTCGTTTCCCGGAGAGCGACGTGCGCGACATGGGTCGCGCTGCATATGGCGTCTACGCCATGGACCTGGAGAAAGGCGACTACATCGTCGGCATGGAGATCGTAGGCGAGAAGGAGTTGATCCTCTCCGTCAGCGAGAAAGGGTATGGCAAGCGAACCCAGATCACAGAATATCGACTGCAGTCCCGCGCTGGCAAGGGCGTGATCAATCTGAAGACCGTTGAACGCAATGGCAAGGTTGTCGGCGTGTTGAGCGTGAGCGAAGAGTCGGAGGTTATGCTGATCAGCCAGCAGGGCAAGATTACCCGCCTGGATGCCAGCACGATTCGCGAATCAGGCCGTTCCGCGCAGGGAGTAAGGCTGATTAACCTCGAAGAAGGCGACCAGGTCGCGGCGGTCTGCTTGGTCAGCAGCGAAAACGGCGACGACGGAGCCCAGCAGCCGAAACTCATTCAATAGGGGCGGAATCCAATCGTATATGTGTGGGGGCGTGTGAGGGTGGCCCCCTCGTTGTTTCAGATGGTTTTGAGTCTTGGACCCACTGGCGTTAGTCTGTGAGGTAGGTGACAGAGATGGGTGAACGGGAAGTGAAGGAACAAAGACTGCTGGGACAACTGCGGGAGGTGCCGTCGCTGGTGGTTGCCTATTCGGGCGGTGTGGACTCGGCGTATCTCGCCTATGCAGCGCACCAGGCGCTCGGCGACCGCATGCTGGCGGTGACGGCGCTGAGCGCCAGCTACTCCGAGCGCGACCGGCAAGAGGCGCAGGCTGTCGTGGCGCGCTTCAAGTTGCGGCACGAATTCATCACCACCGACGAACTCTCGAACCCCGCCTATCGCGCCAACAATCCTGACCGCTGCTACTTTTGCAAGGACGAACTGTTTGACAAACTCGATGAACTGGTCGCCAAGCGCGGCTTCACTGCGGTGGCTTACGGCATTAACGTGGACGACCAGGGCGACTGGCGACCCGGCCAGCGCGCCGCGCGCGAGCACAAAGTTCTGACTCCGCTGCTCGATGCGGGCCTCACCAAGGCCGATATCCGTGAACTTGCCCGCCGCGCCGAGGTGCCGGTCTGGAATCGCCCCGCTTCCGCCTGCCTCTCCTCGCGGATTGCCTACGGCATAGAGGTGACGCCCGAGCGGCTGGCGGTGATTGAAAGAGGCGAGGAGGCCTTGCGTGCGCTGGGCTTCCGGCAGTTCCGCGTTCGCCATCACGATAACCTGGTACGGCTTGAAATCGCTCCGGAAGAGCTACCGCGCGCCTTGAACCCGGAGATGGCACACCGGTTTGTCGAGATCTTCAAGCCCCTGGGATTTGCCTACGTCACCCTGGATCTGGAAGGCTATCGCACAGGTTCCATGAATTCTCTCCTGGTGAACATTCAGAAGTAGCCGGCATCCTCGTTCCTCTTGAGAGACCGGAGGTCACTCATGTACACTCGCAGTCTCGTCGGAGCATGTCTACTCATGGCCTTCTCTTTACCGGCAAGCGCGCAAAATCAGACCCTTGCCCAGCGGCTTGGATACCCCGCCGATGCCAAACTGCTGGTCATCCACGCCGATGACCTGGCGGTTGCGCACTCGCAGGACATGGCCAGCTTCGAAGCCCTGAACCGGGGCGCCGTGTCGTCCGCCAGCATCATGGTTCCATGCCCGTGGCTGACGGAAGTGGCGGACTACGCGAAGGCTCACCCCGATGCCGACCTCGGTTTGCACCTAACCTTGACGAGTGAATGGAAAAACTACAAGTGGGGACCTATCGCGCCACGCGACCAGGTCGCGTCGCTGCTCGATCCTCAGGGCTATCTTTATTCCGATGCCGGAGAAGCGGTGCGGCATATCAAGCCGGAGGAAGCGGAGCGGGAGGTCCGGGCGCAGGTGGAGACCGCTCTGAAGATGGGAATCCGTCCCACCCATCTCGATTCACACATGGGAGTGCTTTTCACCAAACCTGCCTTGGTGGCGGTCCTCGTTAACGTCGCGCATGAGTATCATCTGCCATTTTTGATGTTGAAGATTCCCGGCACGCCACCTGAAATGTATGCAGCCCTCAAACCCACTGACGTGATCCTGGACCACGTGTTCATGGCCGCTCCGCCTATCAAATCGAACGAGTGGTTGAGCTATTACACGCATATTCTGCAGACTCTGCCCCCCGGGGTTTCCGAGCTCATCGTTCACCTCGCGTACGATGACGCCGAAATGCAGGCCGTCACCGTCGAACATCCGGACTATGGGAGCGCTTGGCGGCAGCGCGATTTCAACGTGCTGACGAGCCCGGAATTCCGCAAGGCCTTAGGGGAAAACCACATCGTGTTGCTGAGCTGGCGGAACCTGGGCAGGCTGCTTCCGAAGCTCTGAGCGTTACTTCGCAAGCTGAGCGGGGTTTTGCCGCCAATCGTTCTCACGGTTGTCTCGGTCATCGTAGTTAGCGTTTTGCTCAAAGATTGAGGTCCGGGGCTGCTGCCTTGACGCAGTTGGCTGGGAGGGCATATGCGATGAGACCCCGGCGGCAACCGACGAACTGCGAATCCCCCTACCGCTGGGCGGTGAGGGCCTCGTTACACGCTCTTGAGTTCCAGGCGCTGGCAGGTCAAGCCGGGTACACGCAAAAGCTTTGTATCGTTGGTAACGAGTTGCGCCTGAAGGCTCAGGGCTGTGGCCGCAACGATCGCGTCTGGCAGCTTGAGCGTATGCTGTCGCCGCAAGCCGATGGCCAATTCTCTGACTTCTTCCGTGAGTTCAACCACGGTCACTTCGGAGAGGAAACTGCGGATCTGGGCTAAGGCCGCGTCATCCAACGAGGGGTAGGACAGCAACTCCATTTCGGAAATGACGGAAACGAAATACAGGGCCGGAGTGAGAGGGTGCGCTAGCTTGCCGCCCAGGAGATAGAGGATCGCGTTGGTATCGAGAACTCTCTTCAAGACCACTCGCTCCGGACGCGCGCCTGGTAAGCCAGCGGCTCCTCATTAAGAGATATCACCCCATTGTAGCGGGAGAGATCGGTGCCTTTGTCTTCCTGCGGTAAATTGAGAGAGCGCTCGATTTTCAGCCAATCGGTGTAGTCGATCTGCACCGCGATGGGCTGCTGCGCCTCGTCCGTGACGATTTTCTTTCGAATTCTTTGCATGGTTTGCCTCGGCATGCCCGTGCTTCTCAGCCCAAAGCAACTGCACACCCATTATACCGCATTAGCTCGAATCGTCGGCCTCATGAGTTCCTCGGAAAAAGCTACCGTAAACTACTTCACGAACTCTTTGGCCACGCGGATGGTATTGGAGTGGATTTGAATCGTGTCCTCGAGTCGGCGAGCGTAGCCGCCCGCCAAGGTGACCGCGACCGGTATATTCCTCCCGTTTGCCTTCTCAAAGACTAAGCGGTCGCGCTTTTCGAGGCCCTCGAGAGAGAGTTTCAACCCCCCAAGTTGATCGTCGCGGTAGGGATCGGCGCCGGCGAGGTAGAAGATCAGGTCGGGCCTGAATTCCGCCAGCGCCCTATCCAATCCCTGTGTAAGTTCTCTCAAGTACTCTTCATCGCCGACACCGTCGCGGAGGTTGATGTCAAGCGAGCTCGGCGGCTTTGGGTAGGGATAATTGTTCTCCTGGTGAATCGACAGAGTGAAGACGGTGTGATCGCCGCCAAAGATTGCCGCCGTGCCGTTACCCTGGTGGACGTCGCAATCGACGGTCATGGCTTGCTCGATGGTCTTATCCTTTTGCAGGCGGCGAATAGCCACGGCAAAATCATTCAACACGCAGAAACCCTCGCCGTGGTCAGGGTAAGCGTGGTGAAAACCGCCGCCCACATTGACGCCCACTCCATCCTCGAGCGCCAAACGCCCGGCCAGAATCGACCCGCCGGTGCAAAGCCAAACCGCCCGGACCAGTTCGGGGGAATAGGGGATCTCCAACCGCAGGACCTCCAGGTAGGAGAGCTTGCCGGCTTGGAGCCTGCGCAAGTATTCCCGGTGGTGAACCAACGCAATATCGTCATCCGAGGCTGGGGGAGGCTCGACGAAATCTCCCGGCTCGGCGATATGCT
>JBEKUR010000113.1:0-18133 GCA_049514855.1 Terriglobia bacterium | reverse complement strand
ACGAGGCCGTGCTGCTCGGGTACGGCCTCTGCAACAACGGTGTGGTTGGGTTGACTGCCGGCAAATACCCCCTCGTTATTCCTCGCGCCCACGATTGCATCACCCTTTTCCTCGGCAGCTCAGGGCGTTACCTGGATTACTTCAACAGCCACCCCGGTGTCTACTTCATGACGACTGGATGGAAGGAGCGCGGCAAGGCAGACGGCGAGCTCAGCCAGCTTTCTGTGGGGAAAATACTGGGCGTCGGTCAAAACTACGAAGATCTTGTGGCACGCTACGGCGAAGACAATGCCAAGTATCTCTGGGGCGAGTTGGGCGACCTGACAAAGAATTACAGCCAGTTCACCTACATTGAGATGGGGGTGGGGCCGGACGAAAGCTTTGAGCGCGGCACGCGCGAAGAAGCTGCCAAGCGCGGATGGAAGTTCGAAAAACTCGCCGGAGACCTCGGCATGTTCCAGCGACTGGTGGATGGGGTCTGGGAGGAAAAGGAATTCCTGGTCGTCCCGCCGGGAAGGCAGGTTGTGGCCGATTACAGCGGAGGGCTTATCTCAATCAAAGGCGTGGAGCAATGAATCACTGTTGCCGTGACCCCCGCGCGAGCGGAGGTCCACGTCAGTGCGCTGTCATTCCGAGCGGAGCGAGGAATCTCGCTCTGCGTTCAGGCGGATTGCGGAGAAAGAATCGGAGCAAGATTCCTCGCGGAGTTTACCCTGAGCGAAATGCAGAGATCCTTCGCTGCGCTCAGGATGACAGCGAATGGGCTCGGAATGACAGTGTTGGGTGAAGTTTCTGGAGAGCGAATGAATAGTCGCGAGCGTGTCCTCGCCATGTTGCAAGGGCAGTCGGTGGACTCCCTTCCCGCCATGCCCATCACCATGATGTTTGCGGCCCACCAGATCGGGGCGAAATACCTCGACTACGCCACGGACTATCGCGTCCAGGCCGAAGCTCAGATCTGTGTTGCTGAGCGATTTGATATTGACCACGTCAGTGTGATCTCTGACCCAGGTTGTGAGGCGTCGGCTGTGGGCGCCACCCTCAAACTCTTCCCCGACCAGCCTCCCGCCATCGACGAAGAAAACGCTCTGCTGAAAGATAAGACCAGGCTTACCAGTCTCAAGATCCCCGACCCCACCAGTCCTGGAAGGATGCGCAACCGGGCACAGGCCGTAAGGCTGATGAAGGAACGCGTCGGGAATGATAAGGTAGTGGAAGGTTGGATCGAGGGTCCTTGCGCGGAGGCCGCCGACCTGCGAGGCATTAACAGTCTCATGCTGGATTTCTACGATGATCCGGCTTTTGTCCGAGACGTGTTTGAATTTGTGGTCGCGATGGAATTGCGCTTCGCGCGATTTCAGGTGGAGATGGGAGCGGATCTAATCGGGGTTGGAGACGCAGCAGCCTCGTTGGTTGGGCCGAAGTTTTACGACGAGTTTGTTTGGCCTTATGAAAAGAAGCTGGTTGACGCGCTGCACGTTGCGGGGATAAAAACCCGTTTGCACATCTGCGGGAATACGCGGCGCATTCTGGCGGGGATGGGCAGGCTGCACTGTTCCATTGTTGAACTGGATTCGCTTTCACCGGTGTCCGAGGGACGTGAAAAAATGGGACCTGAGCAGGTTCTGCTCGGTAACATTGACCCCGTGAGAGTCCTGAAGGACGGGACGCCCGAATCCGTTTATGAAGCGGTAGGCGAGTGTCATCGGCAGGCCGGAGAGCGCTTCATTGTAGGAGCGGGTTGCGAGGTTCCGCGGGAGACACCCCCCGCCAACCTCCGGGCCATGGTGCGTTACGCGCGTGAGCACTCAGCTTGATGTAGAGGCGGCTTTACGCCGCCACCTGGTGGCGAGGTAAACTCGCCGCTACACCCGGAAGGTGAGAGAAAGGCCCTTGACTCAAAACCCATCCCAACGGATTATTCTCTGGCCCACGCGGGTGGAGCTGAGTGCGCCGGCCGGAACGCCGCTGCGCGATTTGTTGTTCGACCAGGGAGTTGAATTTCCCTGTGGCGGCCAGGGCAGGTGCCGGGGCTGCCGCATCCGTGTGTTGAACGGAAAGGCGGAAGTTAATAGGGCACAACAGGAGCGGCTTTCGTCTGAGGAGATCGCCAGTGGGTGGCGTCTTGCCTGCCAGTGTGTTGTCGAGGGCGACCTGGAGATCGAACTCCGCCAGTGGGACGCCGCCATACTGGTCGATGATACTGTCTTCGCCTTCCGGCCTCGCCAAGGTCTGGGTGTGGCAGTGGATTTGGGCACCACAACCCTTGTGGCTCAGTTGCTGGACTTAGCCAGGGGTAGGGTGCTGGCGGTAAGCACCGCGCTGAACGCCCAGGCGCGTTACGGCGCCGACGTGATGAGCAGGCTGCACTTCGCTGTGTTGGGGGGTGGACAACACCAACTCGAGACATTGATCCGTCAGCAGATTGGCGCACTCATTGAACAGTTGCTTTTTTCGGCGAGAAAGCATGGGGCCGAAATCGCTGACATCGTTGTGGTGGGAAATACGGTCATGCACCACTTCTTCTGCGGGATCAATGCCGAGCCTCTCGCCCATTATCCGTTTGAGCCTGCGGAAGGGGGGCTGCAGACTTTCCGCTCCAGCGCGCTGGGTTGGAAGCATGCGGGCGACCCTCTGGTGCGGTTCCTGCCCTGCCTTGGCGGGTTCGTGGGGAGCGATGTGCTAGCCGGGATTCTGGCCACCAAGCTCACTGAACACGATGACCTGGTCGGACTTATTGATTTGGGAACCAACGGTGAGATTGTGATTGGGAACAAGGACGGATTGCTTTGCGCGTCTACGGCAGCGGGTCCGGCTTTTGAAGGCGCCAAGATTTCCATGGGTATGCGCGCTTCCACCGGGGCAATTTCTCAAGTGACGGTAAACCGCGACAGGGTACACTGCCACGTCATCGGAGACGGCACTCCACGCGGCTTGTGCGGGAGCGGTTTGGTAGACGCTGTGGCAGCGGGACTGGAACTCGGGGTGATCGCAACTTCCGGGCGATTCTCGCACGGCGAGAACAGTTGGATGCTGGCCTCGCCCGTCGCCCTCACACAGAATGACATTCGCGAACTTCAGCTCGCCAAGGCGGCCATCGCCGCTGGAATAAAGCTTCTTATGCAGAGGAAGGGCGCGAAAGAACTTACCCGCCTCTATCTGGCGGGGGCTTTTGGCAACTACATCGACCGCGCCAGCGCGCAACGCATTGGCTTGATCGATTTTCCGCCCGAAAGGGTCGAAGCCGCAGGCAACACGGCGCTTCTGGGAGCAAAGCTTGCGCTGTTCAGCCTCGACTCCGAGGACGGGTCATACGCTGGCGTTCGCCGCCGCGTCGAGCACGTGGCGCTCAACGCCGATCCAAGTTTCCAGGATGTTTTTGTAGAGGAGTTGGCATTTCCACAAGCAAGACCGACATCTATAGACTAAGGAGACTGCTATGAGCATCTTTGAGGAGCTGCAACAAGCAATAATCGATGGAAAGGCCCCGGTCGCCAAGGAATTGACCGAACGAGGGCTGAAGGAGGGAATCAAGCCCCACGAGTTCTTTCCCAAGGCAATCATTCCTGCCATGGATGAAGTTGGGCGTCGCATGAGGGATTGTGAATTCTTCATCCCGGAAGTGCTGATCGCCGCCCGGGCAGCAAGAGGCGCCACTGACATCCTCCGGCCGCTACTGCACGGTGAGGAATCCATCAGACCCGCGGGTACGGTGGTAATCGGAACGGTTAAGGGTGACCTGCACGATATCGGCAAAAACATTGTGGCCATGATGCTGGAGAGCGCGGGGTTCCGGATTGTGGACCTGGGAGTGGACGTTTCACCGGAGAAGATCGTGGACGCCGTGAAGCAGCAAAGTGCAAACTTTGTTGCCCTGTCGGCCCTCCTTACTACGACGATGGTTAACATGAAGGCCATCATTGAAGCCCTCGTGGCTGCTGGGCTTCGAGACAAGGTGAAAGTCCTTGTGGGTGGAGCTCCTCTCACCGATGCCTGGGCGCATTCGATCGGGGCCGATGGCTACGGTAAGGACGCTCCCGGCGCCGTCGAACTGGCCCGTAGGCTTGTTTCCGCAGCCTGACGCATTGCCTTGGAAACTGCTACGAGCCGCGCGCTTGGCGAAGGGGCAGAAGGAGGAGTTTGACTGTGATGACTTCACGAGAACGAGTGAGTCTTGCTCTTCAGCACAAGGAGGCCGACCGGGTTCCACTCGACCTTGGCGCCAGCGCCGTGACCGGGATGCAGGTGGACACGGTTTACGGCTTGCGCCAGGCACTTGGCTTGGACAGGCCCGGCACACCCATCAGGGTTATAGAACCTTACCAGATGCTCGGAGAGATCGGGCCGGACCTCAGAGAAGCGCTGGGAGTGGACGTGGTCGGCTTGGGCAAGCCGGCCAATATGTTCGGATTCCGGAACGAGGGCTGGAAACCGTGGGCTACTTTTGCGGGCACGCCAGTCCTGGTTCCCGAGGGTTTCAATACCGAACCCGAACCGAACGGCGACATCCTGATGTACCCTGAGGGCGACAAGTCTGTCCCGGCAAGTGGCCGCTTGCCCAAGGGCGGGTTCTACTTTGACAGCATAGTTCGGCAGCCGCCCATTGACGATGGGAGCCTGAACGTCGAGGATAATCTCGAAGAGTTCGGGCCCATCTCCGATGAGGATCTGCAATACCTCCGGCGTGAGGCAGAGAGGCTTTACGCCGAGACGGATAAAGCTATCCTGGCGAACTTCGGCGGCACGGCGTTCGGGGACATTGCCTTGGTCCCTGGTCCCTGGCTGAAACACCCTCGAGGAATCCGCGACATCGAAGAGTGGTACGTCAGCACGGCGACGCGCCGCGATTACGTGTACGGAATCTTTGAACGCCAGTGCGCGATCGGCCTGCAGAACCTGGAGAGGATTCACCAGGTTGTCGGCAACAAGATCGCAGCGGCTTTCGTAACCGGGACCGACTTTGGAGCTCAGCATGGTCCCTTCATTTCCCCCAAGGCCTACCGCGACCTCTACAAACCCTTCCACGTCCAGGTCAACAACTGGATTCACCAGCACACCCCGTGGAAGTCTTTCATCCACTCCTGCGGATCGGTCAGGGCGCTGATCCCGGACTTCATCGACGCCGCTTTCGACATCCTGAACCCGGTGCAATGTTCGGCGGCGGGCATGGTTCCTTGCGAACTCAAGAAGGAATTCGGAGAGCGCATCAGCTTTTGGGGCGGCGGCGTGGATACCCAACACACTTTGCCTTTTGGGACTCCTGACGAGGTTCGAAAGGAAGTCTCTGAGCGCCTGAAAACATTTGGCCCCGGCGGAGGCTTTGTCTTCAATACCACTCACAACGTGCAGGTGCGCGTGCCCATCGAAAATGTGCTGGCGATGTATGAGACCGTCCGCGAGTGTGGACGGTACCCGTTACGCTGAGCTTCTCGAAGCATTAAACAACCCTGAATCCGCAACCTCGATGCATCGGTCTGATGCAACCCCTCTTGCGGCTCGCCAGAATTTCAAAATTCAAATGGCAAACGGCAAATGGCAAAAGTTGTGGGTCTTTGCCCTCTCCCCAGGGGAGAGGGTGGCCCGCTGCCGGCGCTTTCACCAGCCGGCGCGGGCCAGGTGAGGGGTCACTTGCACGGCGAGGACGGACCAGATGGGCCAACATAAACAAGCAACCCCTCACCTGGCTCGCTCCGCTCGCCACCCAGGAGGCCCGCGCTACCTGCTCCGAGAACCTGGGATGGTATAATGAAGCCTAGGTGCAGAAACAGGCGACGTGGGATTTGGACACCACGCGCAGGTTGGGGTGAAGGTCTTTGCTCAAAAGACATCGCAGATGAAGACTCTGGAAGAATACGTCGCCTTGGCGGGTCAAAGCCACGGTCACATGTGCCCCGGTCAGGTTCTGGGCATCCGCATGGCGATGCTTGGGCTGAGGTCGATCGGTATTGATGATCCGGTCAAAGACCGCAAGCGCCTGTTAACCTTTGTCGAAATCGATCGCTGCGCCACGGACGCCGTTAGCCTGGTCACCGGATGCCGCCTGGGCAAGCGGTCACTCAAGTATCTGGACTATGGGAAGGTTGCGGCGACCTTCGTGAACCTCGAGACGGGCCGGGCGGTGCGGGTGGTGGCTCGTGACGATTCGCGCGCCAAAGCCAAGGCCATGTTCCCGGCCATTCCCGACTCCTCTCAGGCACAGCTTGAAGCGTACAAGGTGATGGAGAATGATGACCTTTTTAACCTGGAGGCGGTGCGCGTGAAACTGAAACCGGAGGACCTGCCGGGACGCCCGCGCTCCCGCGTCACCTGCGAGCAATGCGGTGAAAGCGTTAACGACGGGCGAGAGCGCCGGCTGGGTGACCGCGTCCTGTGCCGGAGTTGCGCGGGAGAAAGGTATTACGAGCTAGTGACAAGTGACAAGTGACGAGTGACGAGCAGGATTCAGGATTCAGGAGTTGGGATTCGGGAGTCAGAAGTCAAGAGTGAGAAGTCGGTCGTTGCAAATTTCCCGCTTGCTCTTCACTGGCACCTGAAACCTGAAACCTGGCACCTGCTCTTCCGCTCGTCACTTGTCACTCGTCACTTGTCACTTTGTTGTTATGTCTGACACCCCTATCACGACTCCTGATAATAGCCCGCCCTTGATCCCCGTGCAGCGGCGATATTGGCCCGTTGCCACCCTCGTGATCCTGGGGATCAATGTAGTTGTCTTTCTCATCCTGACCTTCGCCGGGGGCTCGACGAACACGGACGTGCTTCTGGATTTCGGGGCATCGTTCAGTCCCTACTTTCGACGCGGGGAATACTGGCGGCTGGTCATGCCGATGTTTCTTCACATCGGCTGGCTGCATCTGATCGTCAACAGTTACGCGCTCTTTCTCCTCGGCCCCATCCTGGAGCGAGTTTACGGCTGTGGGCGTTTTGCGCTGCTGTACGTTGCCGCCGGCATGGGCAGCTCGGCCCTTTCCATGAGCCTCTCGAGGAACGTCGCGGCGGGCGCATCAGGAGCTATCTTCGGAATCGCCGGCGCCATGCTGGTGGCGGGCTACTTGCACCGCAACGCAATCCCGCGTCATTGGGGACGCGCTTTCGGCAGAGGAATTCTTCCTTTCATTGTGCTCAATCTGATCTTCGGCTTCTCGGTCAGAGGGATCGACTATTGGGGGCACCTGGGCGGGTTGCTGACTGGCATGGTGTTGGCGGCTCTCATTCCTCCGCCCACGCATGACCTGGCGCCGTGGTCCGGCGGCGAGCGGGCTTCGCAAGCCGTCATCATTCTGCCTGTCATTGTAGTGACCCTGGCGATGGCTTCCACCGCGCAGCATTTCGCGAGCTCTCGGGATGTCACTCGGTTGCTCCGGGAAGGCGAGCGGTTGCGCTCCGCCCACCAGGATGCCAAGGCGCTGGAACGTTTCCAGGCGGCCGCGCAGCGGTTGCCACGCGACGAGCGCCCCCACGAGATGATAGGTGCGCTGTATTTGCGGGAGCAACAGTTCGACAAAGCCATCCAGGAATACAGCGAGGCTGTGCGGTTAAGCCCGGGCGCGCCGGAAGCGCAGCTCGCGCTGGGCGTGGCCTACCGCATGAAGGGTGACCTCGCTAAGGCGCAACAGGCCTTTGAGGCCGCACTGGGCAAAAACCCGACCACGGCGGAGGGGCAGCGGTTGCTGGCTGACCTCTATGCCGAGCAGAAGCTCTATTCGGAAGCAATCCAGCATTACAAAGAAGCCTTGCAGATCGAGCCCAACAGTGCCGATTCGCACAATAACCTTGCGTGGCTTTACGCCACCTGCGAAGACCCCAAATGGCGCGACCCGCGCGCGGCACTCGAGCACGCCCGCCGCGCGGTGGAATTGACTCAATGGAAAGAGGCTGAATTCATCGATACGCTGGCGGAGGCCAATTACGCCGGCGGAAGTTACCAGGAGGCTGTCAGGGTCCAGTTGCTGGCCTTGCAGCTCGACCCACAAAATCCTGAGCTTCAAGAACACATGGCCCGCTACCGCAAGGCCGCGGGCGGGTAGTAAGGCAGCTTCTCAGGGCAGACTCAATCGCTCCGTGGAGGAAAGCCAATGGTTGCCGAAGAAACTCTCCGTCTCGCGACTGAGCGCTTGGTGACGCAATTTCAGCCGCAGCGAGTGATTCTATTTGGATCACAAGCCCGTGAATCGGCCGACACCCACAGCGATGTGGATTTGCTAGTGGTTTGTCCGATTGATCCCGAAGGCGCGAGCCGCCGCGCCCTGATGGTCGCCATGGACCGGGCGCTTGCGGGATTGGGCTTCGCCAGCGACGTGATCGTCCTGACACCGGAAGAGTTCGAGCGTGATCGCCATATCCCTGGAACCGTGGCGCGCCCGGCGTGGCAGGAGGGAACAGTGCTCTATGAAGCTGCCTGAGACAGTGCCATTCAGGGTTTTCTCGGTGCGCGAAGATCTCTCCTCGTGTCAGTAATCCCTCTGTGTCCTCCGTGGTCAGAAGAGCTTCAACACGGAGGTCACTGAGATACTCCGTGCGCTTTGTGTTAAAGCTTGTGAGGCAGGGAGGCCACAGAGAGTCGCGTTTCGGTTGATGCGATTCAGCCGTGTCGACCGCATACATCACAGACCGATGTGTGCGCGACCGGAGCGCCTACTCTTTGCGCACCACGCCCGTCACCCCGGCAACGAAGAGCGTTGCAAACAGCCACCCGAGGAGAACCTAGCCCCAACGGAACCCTTGCAGTAGGGATCCGCCTGCCCGGATTCCTTGACAGAATAACCGGCGAAGAATCCGGCAATATATGCTACACTATATGCGGATAATCTATTGAGGCACAAGACTTTGGTTATGGCAAAGGAACCGGCAAGAAACACGGTAGTCGAGAACCCAGCTCTTATGGAACCGATGCTGCCCCATGAGGGTGAGCGTCGCCTTGAGGACTTAGCCATCGAACTCGTTTCAAAGGCCAGTGCGCTGGCCGGAAATCTGAATCCCGCCGTGCAGCGGTCCATGGGCGAACTTGTCCGCTCGATGAACTGCTACTATTCGAATCTCATCGAGGGCCATGATACCCATCCTCGCGATATTGATCGTGCGCTGGCCAAGGATTACTCGACAGAGCCAAGGCGCCGAGCGCTTCAGCTCGAAGCAGTCGCCCACATCGAGCTTCAACGGCGCATTGATGAGGGCACAGACGAGAAGGGGGAGGCTGCCTCGACGAAGTACGTTCTCTGGCTCCACCGGGAATTCTGCGAACGGCTTCCCGAAGAACTGCTCTGGGTTGAGAACCCGGACACGCACAAACGGATTCGGGTAAGACCCGGGGTCATGCGAGAGGGTGACGTAGTGGTGGGAAGGCATGTTCCACCTTCACCCAGTTCATTGGCGGCTTTCATGGCGCGTTTTGAGGAGGCTTACAGTTCACCTCACCTTTCAAAGCTGAGGCGCATCATTGCAGTGGCAGCCGCCCACCATCGTCTGGTTTGGATTCATCCTTTCTATGATGGGAACGGCCGTGTTGCCCGACTGATGTCCCACGCCATGCTGCGCCGCCTCGGGATCGGGAGCAGTCTATGGTCGGTTGCGCGTGGTCTGGCCCGCAATGTGAACCGCTACAAAGAGCTTCTGATGGCTGCCGATGAACCGCGCCGGAGCGATCTCGATGGACGGGGAAGTCTCTCGGAAGCCGCGCTTATTGACTTTTGTGAATTCTACCTCGAGGCGTGTGTAGACCAGATGGAATTCATGGCATCACTTCTGGAGCCCTCCGAACTCCTTCGACGCATTCAGTTGTTTGTGGAAGACGAGACGCGGGCGGGGCGTCTCCCCAAGGGAGCTTTTCCAATTCTCCGAGAAGCTTTTTTTGCCGGTGAACTCGAACGCGGTCAAGCGCGTGAACTGACCGGTTATCAGGAGCGCATGGGGCGCACTGTCCTCTCAAAGTTGCTCGAGCGAGGCCTTCTGATTTCAGACAGTCCCAAAGCTCCGGTGCGTCTGGGATTTCCCCTCGATATCGTCGAGCGCTGGTTCCCGCGATTGTATCCTGTCAACTGAATAATGGTTTGGCCGCTGCTCCGGGCCACGCGCCTGTGGCCCAGGGCGGAGAGGTCCGCATCTCCGGCGAGCAGATTGAGCTCCTCAGGAGCCAGTTGCCTGAAAGCGCACGTTTGCACAGGGCCCAAGGGTCTGCTAGGCTTTTCCTAGGAGAACGCTATGGCGACGCTATACGTGGAAAAGGTCCCAGACGACTTATACGAGGCCCTTCGGGAACGGGCGCGTCAGCATCGAAGGTCCATTGCTGCGGAAGTCCTGTCACTCCTCGGGGAGAATATCCCTACGGCGCAGGAACTAAGAGCCCGGCAGGAGTTCTTCCGCCAGGTACAGCGCTTGCAGTCCCGCCGGCCGCGTTCGATCGGGCCTTTTCCCTCGAGCGAGGAGATGCAGCGCGAGGACCGGTTACGGTGAGTCTGTCTGTGGTCGATATGTTAGACTTTGGACTTTCGACCTTTGACTTGGGAGTTCCTCTGTGCCCCAACTGCCTCGCGTGGTAATTCTCGGACGTCCGAACGTGGGCAAATCCACATTGTTCAACCGCCTTTGCGGTCGAAGGCGGGCGCTGGTGGGCGACGAGCCGGGAATGACGCGCGACCGCCTTTATGCTCCTGCCACGTGGCTGGGCAAGCCGTTTGAGGTGGTCGATACGGGAGGAATGATTCCCTTTGAAAAGGAGCTAATCCCAACTGAGATCATCCGTCAAGCACAGGTGGCTATCGAAGAAGCCGCTCAGCTTATTCTGGTGGTGGATGCCCGCCAGGGAATCGTGCCGCTCGACGAAGAATTGGTGCAGCTACTGCGCCGCACGGGGAAGCCGCTCTCCCTGGCGGTGAACAAGGTTGACGCCGCTCAGCATTCGCCGTTGGCGGCGGAGTTTTACGGCTTGGGGATCCGCGACATTTTCCCCCTTTCCGCCGAACATGCGCTAGGCGTGGATGATCTGCTGGAACACATCACTAAGGATTTTGCAGTCTCCGCAGAGGAATCTGAAGAACAGCACGCCGAATCCGCCGGTGGGACGGGCGCGGCTACACGGACGCCTGCACGCGATCAAACCATCAACGTCGCCATCATTGGGCGGCCCAACGTGGGCAAGTCAACTTTGCTGAACAGCGTTCTCGAAGAGGAGCGCTCCATCGTTTCGCCGCTGCCCGGTACCACGCGTGACGCCGTCGACGCGCAATTCGAGCGCGACGGACTTCACTTCCGGTTTATCGATACCGCCGGGATTCGCCGCAAAGGCAAGACCAAGTTGCTGGCGGAGAAGCTCAGCGTGATTCAGGCGCGAAAACACCTGGAGCGCGCCGACGTGGCGCTGCTCATGTTGGATGGGCCGGAGGGCATCACGGCCCTCGACACCCACATCGGCGGCTACGCGCATGAAAGCCGGCGCTCGGTCATCATCGTGGTCAACAAATGGGACGCGGTCAAAAAAGGGCCGGCCACCACGCGCGATTACATCCAGATGATAAGGGAGCGGATGAAATTCCTCGCCTACGCCCCCATCGTCTTCATCTCCGCCTTAACTGGCCAGAAGTTGGGCGATTTGCTCAAGACCGTCGCCCAGGTTGCGGAAGCTCGCCGCCTGCGTGTTTCCACGTCGGAAATGAACCAGTTCCTCAAGGAGGTGGATTTCGAGCGCGCTTCAACCCCGGTCGGGAAGCCAACGCGGATCTATTACCTTACCCAGGGTGGAGTCGCTCCCCCTGTGTTCGTCGCCTTTACCAACCGCGCGGGCAAACTACACTTCTCTTTTGAAAGGTTTCTCGAGAACCGCATCCGGGAGAGGTTCGGCTTTATGGGCACTCCGATCATCATCAAGCCTCGCCAGAGCCGCTGACCTCGGCGGCGCGCCAGGTTGTTTTCCATCCAACCGACCGGCAAGTCATTGCGTTGTCTGATTTGGAGGGTTTTAGCCAGAATGCTATACTGACTTGCTTGGAGTGATTATATGGGAGCCAACGCCTTCATGCTTATGGAACTCATTGGGTCCCGGAAGGGAGTTCTGGGTAATGTCCTGGGAAATGACGGGAATCCGCATAATTTTTCTATTGGTCATTATTGTAGCATCGTTCCAACTGCATCCATTTGGCCTGTCCAAGTCTTTGGCAGCCCTTTTGGGTGCTGCTTTGGGGGTGTTTTTCATTTTCTTCGAAATGCGTCTGGAAAGAGCCAGCCTGAAGCGGCTGATCGGAGCTGCCGCAGGATCAATTTTTGGCATTCTTGGGGCGTTCATGATCAGCCACCTGCTGAGCTTAACGGCACTGGATAAGGTTAGCCTTTCTTTCCTTCAGGTGACGTTGCTCCTTCTCATGGCCTACGTGGGATTGGTGCTGGGCGCCAACAAGGGCGATTTACTGAATCTATCTGCCCTGGGAGGATTGTTCAGCGCTGAGGTGAAGCCAAAGAGGAACTTTAAGATACTGGATACCAGTGTCATCATCGACGGCCGCGTTGCCGACGTTTGCGAAACGGGTTTCATTGATGGGCTCATGATCATCCCGCAATTCGTGTTGCGCGAACTGCAACTGGTGGCCGATTCTTCCGATCAGCTCAAGCGCAATCGTGGCCGGAGAGGCCTGGATATCTTGCAGCGCATGCAGAAGATGGGCACCATCCAAATCCAGATCGTTGAGGAAGACTTTCCGCAGGTGCGGGAAGTGGATATGAAACTCATCGAACTGGCCAAGCAGCTCGAGGGGAAAATCGTCACCAACGATTTCAACCTCAACAAAATGGCCCAACTCCAGGGCGTGGCAGTGCTGAACGTCAACGAGCTGGCCAATGCCCTGAAGCCTGTCGTGCTTCCGGGTGAGACCATGCGCGTATTCATCCTCAAGGAAGGCAAGGAATACAATCAGGGTGTTGCCTACCTTGATGACGGCACGATGGTGGTGGTGGATAATGCCAAGAAGATGATTTCCAAGACCATCGACATCGCCGTGACCAGCGTTCTGCAAACCACCGCGGGCAAGATGATTTTTGGAAAGTTCGAGGAACGAAAAGCTGTCGCGGAGCCCGTTCATCAGTAGGCTGGGCGCGGACACCTTCACGATTCGTGAGGCGGCGCGTGGCGCTCGTCACCTTACCTCGCAAGCGCGCCGAGGGAGCGAGGATTCCGGTCCCTGACATCTGAAACCTGATACCTGGGACCTGCTTTTATGAGCGTTCTGGCTATCATTCCAGCGGCAGGATGGGGCGTGCGCATGGGGAGCGCAACACCCAAGCAATTCCTATCGCTCGAGGGCGTTCCGATTTTCGTCCACACGCTGCGAAAATTCGTCGCCTCCGAGGCGGTTGACGACATTGTTCTTGGCCTGCGGGCGGAAGATACAGAACGCGCTCAAAAAGAGATCGAGCGCGAGCATTTGGCGAGGCCAGTGCGGCTGGTGGAAGGGGGGCCCTCGCGCCAGGAGACCGTGGCCCGATGCCTGGATCAGGCTGCGCCGGATACGGAAGTGGTGCTGGTCCATGACGCCGTCCGGCCGTTTATTGAGCTGGAAATGATCCCGCGCGTGATCGCCGCCGCGCGCCAGGAGGGCGCCGCAATCCTCGGCATCCCCAGTGTTGATACCGTAAAGCAAGTGCAGCGACACATGATCCTGGGGTCCATCCCGCGCGAACGGATCGTGCTTGCGCAGACGCCCCAGGCCTTCCGATATGAGATTATCCGGGAGGCTTATGGCCGGGCCATAGCGGACGGCTTTTACGGAACGGATGACTCCAGCCTTGCAGAACGGCTTGGCTACAGCGTCACCGTGATTATGGGTTCTGACCGCAACATCAAGATTACTAAACCCTCTGACCTGCCTCTCGCCCGCCTTTACATCGCCCAAGAACGCGAACGGCAGGAGGCCGTAGGTGGTAGGTAGTTGGTGGTAGGTGGAAGGATGAAAGCCGCAGAGCATCAGGTGAAGCCGGAAACGGCCATGCGAACGCGCCGAGATAAGTCTCCTGCACGCGAGCCGCCGCATCCGCCATCAGAACTTCTGACTTCTATTCGTACCGGCATCGGGAACGACTTACACCGCCTTATCCCCGGCCGCAAGCTCATCTTAGGCGGAGTGCGAATCCCCTTCGCGAAAGGTCCGGCAGGCCACTCGGACGGCGATGCGCTGGCGCATGCCATCTGCGATGCGCTGCTTGGCGCCGCCGCGCTGGGTGACATCGGGCGACATTTTCCCAACACTTCTCCCCAATGGCGCGCCGTTTCCAGCCTCTTATTCCTTCGTCATGTCCGCAAGCTGTTGCAGGACGCCGGCTATGCGATTGTGAACGTTGATGCGACGGTAGGCCTTGAACGCCCCAAACTTTCCCCCCATATCCCTCGCATGCAAGAAAAACTGGCCGAGGCACTCGGCCTGAACGCAGGTCAAGTCAGTGTGAAAGCCAAGACCGGCGAAGGCGTGGACGCCCTCGGTCGCGGTGAAGCCGTGCGGGCTGACGCTGTCGCACTCATCCGCAAGATACGTCCCTGAAGGGAGCTGAGGGTCCTTCCAGCTTGCGATGCCCAGTCTCAAACACCTTCTCCAACACCGCGTCAGTCGCCAGCAGGTTCAGCGATTAGTCTGGCCGCCGCTGAACATCGCTCACCGGGGGGGAGGTGGAGAAGCTCCAGAGAATACTTTGGCAGCTTTCGAACTCGCCCTCCGGCAGGGCGCAGAAGGAATTGAGTTGGACGTCCACCTTTCTTCCGACGGTATGCCCATGGTCATTCACGACCCGCGCCTGGGCCGCACCACCTCAGGCCACGGGTGGGTCAGTGAGCATCGAGCGAGTGCCCTTCGCCGATTGGACGCCGGCTCGTGGTTCAATCGGCGTTTTCCAGAAAAGGCGCGGCACCGTTACGTGGGCGCGAAGATTCCGCTCCTCTCAGAGGTCCTCGCCTGGGTTCGCCAGCACAAGATACTTGCCTTCGTGGAGATCAAGGGGGGCAGGAGCACATATCCGGGCATCGAGGCCAACGTATTGGATGAGATCGAACGCGCCGGAGTCCGGTGGCTGGCGACAATAGTTTCGTTTGACCTCGCAACCCTCCGCCGTGTCCGGGAACTCGACTCCCACCTCTCGCTTGGTCTGGATGTTTCCCGGTCTCTGCTCGCCATCCGGCGGATAAGGTCCCTGGCAGGCAAGGCTATCCTTCCACATTGGGCAATTGCATCACGGGGATTCATCCGCCGCGCGCACGAGCATTCGCTTCGCGTTTTCACCTGGACTGTGGACCAGCCCGCGCGGATGGAACGAATGATCGCCGACGGTGTGGACGGAATCATCACCAACTACCCGACCCGGCTGGCGGAAGTCCTTAGCCGGCAAGAATCCTCTGACAGGCAGGAGCCAGAAGCCGGGAGTCAGAAGTCAGGAGACAGAAGGTGGGTCGTAGACGGCATGTGAGATTCTTAGGTTTGTCCCCACCTACCGCCTACTACCTACCACCTGCTTACTGTCCATGAGCGAAGCAAGGAAGAAAACCGCTAAGAAGTTTGTGATCTCCGGACGAGTTCAAGGAGTCGGCTATCGGTACTTTGCCGAGCGATGGGCAGAGCAGCTTGGCATTGCCGGTTACGTTAAGAACCTCTGGGACGGCACCGTCGAGGCTTATGCGATCGGCGATGCGGTGTCTCTGGAGGAATTCAAGCTTCGTCTGGCGGAGGGGCCGCGAAGCGCCCGCGTGACCGGCGTCAGTGAATCTGACGAAGCGGTGGACAGGCGCTACATCCGCTTCATGATCGAAGGCGGATGGTAAGGAAAGTCGACAGGCGACAGTTAACAGTCGACAGTTCTAGGCGCTACCCCCGTCACCTATGCTGCCGACTACGTTTCGCTCTGTACCTAATGTGTGTCGCCCACGGCCCGCTGGATGATGATTGATCGGCTGGCTCTTGACTGTAAACTGTCGACTGTTGACTGTCGACTCTTGGAAGGAGGAACGAGAGTGGATCTTAAGAGCCTGATTCGCGAAGTCCCGGACTTCCCCAAGCCCGGCATTCTTTTTTACGACATTACCACCCTGCTCAAAGACCCGGTTGGGCTTCATGCCGCCGTCGATGCGCTGGCCAACTGTTATGTTGGGCGCAAGATTGATTGCGTGGTTGGGATTGAGGCTCGCGGCTTCATCTTTGCGCCGATGGTGGCCTACCGGCTTAACGCTGGATTTGTCCCTGTGCGGAAGCCAAACAAGCTTCCGGCCGCGACCGCGCGTGCCGGTTACAACCTCGAGTACGGCGCCGACTCCCTGGAAATCCACCGCGACGCCGTAAGCCAAGGACAAGATGTATTGATTATTGATGACCTGCTGGCCACAGGCGGGACGGCGGTAGCCGTGGCGGGGCTCATCGAATCACTTGGCGGAACAGTTGTAGGGCTCGGATTTCTGATTGAGCTCGAGTTCCTCAGGGGTCGCGCCAAACTCAGCAAGTACGACGTCCGCGCTGTCTTGAAATATTAGAAGATGGGCCGTTTGGGGATGAAAAAGGCGACCCCGTTTCATTCTGAGTCTCCCGTTTTTTGGGGGCCGAAGAATCCCCGCAGTTTCCTTTCCAATCCGTTAGATTGAAATCGCTTCGACCAAACCGGCGCAGGAACAGAACAGTGCGCTTGACAATGGCTTCACTCTGGGCTTCGAGCCCCTCCTAACTAACCCCTCACCCGGCCCGCTCCGGCTGGTGAAAGCGCCGGCAGCGGGCCCTCTCCCCAAGGGAGAGGGCAGTTTTCCTAACCTCAACGAGCAGCAGAAATGACAGCCCTCTCCCTGGGGAGAGGGTGCCCGACGGAGGAGGGCGGGTGAGGGGTTTTTCCATTCCATGAAAGCAGGAACCTCGTTCAACTTGCGAATTCGGGTTTAATTTAGCGTCTACGAGGTTTTCTCCACCTACTACCTACCTAGCCCTCCTGCGAGCCTGCCTCACCCCCAGCGGCTTCCCGAGGTTCGATTGTTTTCAGGATTTCATCCAGGAAGAACTCCTCAGGCAAAGACCCTTCGATGTGAGAACTTTCGTTGACAACGGTCTTCGGAACTGCGTGGACGCGGTACCTGGTAGCCCAATCGGGGAACTCCGTGGCCTCAATGGCGTCGGCGCGGATGTTGTCATTCTCCATCGCGAACTGATACGCCAGTCGCACGGCCCGTGGGCAGTGAGGACAGGTTGGAGTGACAAACACTTCGAGGTGGAGGGGTTGGGCAAGTTTGGCAAGTTTCTCTCGACTAGCTGGAAGCAGGCCCGAATCCCCCCTCGAAACCGCGAGGATGGCATCGAGCAAGGTGGAAAACTCGTATCCGGCAGGCATGCCATAAAACCGAATGCCGTAGTCCTTCCCGTTTCGGATTACGGTGGCGGGAACCTTATCCACGCCGTATTCACCCACCTTCCCCTTGTCGAGCAGGAAGTTGAATACCTCGAGCGAGAGCTTGTCGGAAAGGCCGGCCAGCTCCTTCACAAGTTGCAGCGTCTCAGCGCCAAGCTCCAGGTTCAACTCCTGGGTGAAATGGACCAGCTTTACCGGCTTCACCATTTGGTGCAGTCTTTCGCGGATTTGAGCGGCATCCTCGTCGCGGATCAGTCCCATGGCAACCCCCTGGCTGGCAAGCACGTAGCCCCCCCCGGCCTGCCGGAGTAGCTCGGAGGCTTGCGCCGGGTGCTTTAGTCGTGCCCTCCGCCTCGTGTCATTCCGAGCGCAGCGAGGAATCTCGCTCTGATTCCTTCCTCCACAAACCGGGGCGAGATTCCTCGCTGCGCTCGGAATGACACCTGGGGCGTCGAGCACCTTATTCGTTGCTCAAAGGCAGAGTTCGTTGCAGGGCTTCGCGTCAACCTGCGGGCTACAGCTCGCTTTCCGAATCAAAGCCAAACTTCTTCATCTTGTAGCGAAGCGCGTCGCGGGAAATATCCAGAAGTTTGGCAGCGTGGGTTTGGTTTCCCCCCGTCTGGTTTAGGGCCAGACCGACCAACTCCCTCTCCACTTCTTCGAGCGAGGTGCCCTGTTTGGGCAACTCCAGGACAGGAATCATCCGGCCCGAGGCAAGCGGGCGCCAGGAGGTCGCCGTGGCGGTCACGAGGGGCTGCGATTCCACCGGTACGCAGTCCGGGATCGCAACCGG
>JBEKUR010000112.1:0-18388 GCA_049514855.1 Terriglobia bacterium | reverse complement strand
TCTTCACCGCCGGGTCCATCTTGATCTCGTCGGGCCAGGGGCGGGTGAAGCCCTCGGACGGCCATTTGGCGGTCGCATCCACGCCCATCTTGGAGCCGAAACTAGGGAGGCGGGAGGCGTGCTCGAGCTGGTCCACCGGGCCGAGAGTGAACTGAATATCGCGCTCCGGGTCGATATGATTGAAAGCTTTCCAGGCCACCTCGCGCAGGTTGTGAACGTCCACATCGTGGTCCACCACCACAATGCACTTGCTGAACATCGCTCCCGGCAGACCCCAAACGGCGTTCATCACTTTCCGCGCCTGTCCCGGATAGCTTTTGCGAATCGCGATAACTAAGAGATTATGAAATAGGCCTTCTGCGGGCATGTGCATATCGACAACTTCAGGCACCTGCTTGCGAAACAAGGGAAGAAAGATGCGTTCCACGGCATAGCCCATCCAATAGTCTTCCATGGGTGGAGGGCCAACGATGGTGGAGACGTAGATTGGGTCGCGGCGTCGCGTCAGGCAGGTAAGATGAAACGCCGGGAACCTGTCTTCCAACGAATAGTACCCGGTGTGGTCACCGAAAGGCCCCTCGACACGAATGTCGTCGAGGTCCACAAAGCCTTCCAGCACGATTTCCGAGTTGGCAGGCACCTCCAAGTCAACGGTTTGGCATTTGACCAGTTCGACCGGTTCCTTGCGCAGGAAACCCGCGAAGAGGAATTCATCTAAGTCTTCGGGCAGTGGCAGAATGCCGGAAATCATCGCGACCGGGTCGGCCCCGATCGCCACCGCAACTTCCATGCGACGCCCTTTGCCCTGGCGCTCCAGCCAGCGGAAATGTTCGGCCCCGCCCTTGTGGATCTGCCAGTGCATGCCGGTGGTCCGGGAATCGTACACCTGCATGCGGTAGCAGCCCACGTTGCGTCGGCCGTTCTTGGGACTTTTCGTGACCACCAGCGGGAAGGTGATGAAATGCCCGCCATCCTGCGGCCAGCACTTCATGATGGGCAGACCAGCCAGGGACATTTTGTCCGTCTCGATGATCTCCTGCGCGGGGCCGGACTTCACGCTCTTCGGGAAGAACGACCCAAGCTCGGATAGCTTGGGGAGCATGCGCACCTTGTCGAGGAAACCCTCGGGCGGTTTCATGTCCAACAGGTCTTCGATGCGCCGGGCCACGTCCTCGAGCGAGTTGACCTCCAGCGCCAGTTCCATTCTCCTCTTGGACCCAAGCATGTTGATGAGAAGTGGCATGGAGTATGCCATGTCGTTCTTTGCCAAGCGCGGCTTCTCGAATAAGAGTGCCGGTCCTCCGGCCTTGCATACTCGGTCCGTAATTTCGGTGATCTCTAAATCCACATCCGCTTCCACGGAAATGCGCTTCAATTCTCCCTCGCGCTCCAAGCGCCTCACGAACTCGTGCAAGTCTTTGTAAGCCACAGGGACTCCTCAACTGGAAATAAAAGTTGCTTCGTCGTGGAAGCATTACAGATTGCACGGGCCAAATCAAGATGTGCTTGGGGGGGAGAGAAAAGAAAGGATTCAGGAGTCAGGATTCAGGATTCAGGAAAAGAACAAGACGGACCTCCTCAGGGGATCGACTTCCCCCCGTCCACAACCAACACCTGCCCGGTGATGAAATCGCTCCGGGTGGCGAGAAAAAGGACCGTCTCCGCAATGTCTTCGGGACAGCCTGCCTTCCTGAGCGGAATCCCACGGATTTTTTTCTCCATCCTTGCATCGCGCCTCTCGCCGGGGAAGAGAATCGTCCCAGGAGCCACGCTGTTCACCTGAATGTGCGGCGCCAGTGCCTTTGCCAGGGAGCGTGTGAGCGAAATGACCCCCGCCTTTGAGGCGCAGTAGTGGATGTAATCCGGCCATGCCTGAAGCCCGCCCAGAGAAGATATGATAACGATCCGGCCGTGGCCCTGGCGCTGCATGATCCGGGCTGCTGCCTGAGCACAAAAAAACGCTCCCTTCAGGTTTATGCCCAGGATTTTGTCCCAATCGTCTTCGGAGAGCTTGTCCCACTTGGCGGGAAAGAAGACGCCCGCGTTGTTGACCAATAAATCGAGGCGCCCGAAACGTTTCTCGACCCCCCGGAACATCGCCGCCACCTGTTTGGGCCGGGAAACGTCCGCGCGCGCGGCGATGGCCTGGCCCCCCAAACTCTCAATCTCGCGCACGCTGGCCTGCGCGCCTTCCTTCGATTCGTTGTAATGCACCACAATATTGGCCCCGGCGCGCGCCAGGGTCAATGCGATGACCCGACCCATGCGCCTTCCCGCGCCGGTCACTACGGCGACCTGGTCTTGAAGTGGACGATTGTTCATCACGCCTGCATTGATATCACGGCCCAGCAGAATGTCAAGCCCCTACACAGGTTCGAGCCAGGCGGTGAAATGCCTCAAGAACGGAGCTTCATAAGTCAGCTTCAGGCCGCGAATCTGCTCGCGCCTCTTCCACACCTCCAGAATAATCTCGATGACGTAGTCGATGTGGCTCTGCGTATAGACACGACGCGGGATCGCCAACCGGACCAAATCCATTTTTGCCGCGCCGCCGAACATGAGCGTGCCGATTTCCACTGACCGGATGCCACCCTCGAGGTAGAGTTCGCAAGCAAGGGCTACACCGGGAAACTGTTCCAGAGGGATGTGTGGCAGGAAGGCTCGCGCGTCCAAATAGACGGCGTGCCCGCCGGGAGGCTGGACGATGGGCACACCCTGCTCGGCGATGTGCTTGCCCAGGTAGGCGGTGGAAACAATCCGATAACGCAGATAATCCTCCTCCAATACTTCCTCGACCCCCACGGCGACCGCCTCGAGGTCTCGCCCTGCCAAGCCGCCATAAGTGGGATAGCCTTCGGTAAGAATCAGCAGGTTCTTCTCCTGCTGGGCGAGCGCGTCATCGTTGGTGCAAAGAAAACCGCCGATATTAGCGAGCCCGTCTTTCTTGGCGGACATCGTGCAACCATCACCCAAGCTGAAAATCTCCTGCGCAATCTCTTTCGGCGTCTTCGACTCGTAACCCGGTTCGCGCAGCTTGATGAAATAGGCATTTTCCGCAAACCGGCAGGCATCAAAATAGAGCGGAATGCCGTGCCGGCGGCACACCGCGCGGACGGCACGAATATTCTCCAGCGAGGCGGGTTGCCCGCCACCGGAGTTATTGGTAATCGTCAACATCACCAGCGGCACACGCTCCCGGCCCACGCGCTCAATCAGTTGTTCGAGCGCCTCCACATCCATATTCCCCTTGAAAGGATAGGGAGTCGACCGGTGCTTGCCTTCCGGCGCGGGAAGGTCCACTGCCTCTGCCCCCACGAACTCGACATTGGCGCGCGTGGTATCGAAATGCGTGTTGTTCGGCACCACATCGCCCTTTTTGCACATCACGCTGAAGAGGATGCGCTCTGCCGCCCGCCCCTGATGGGTTGGGATAACGTGGCGGTAGCCGAAAATTCCCTGCACCGACCGTCGGAAGCGCTCAAAGCTCCTGCTGCCCGCGTAACTCTCATCTCCTTCCATTATCGCTGCCCACTGTCGAGTGGACATTGCCCCGGTGCCCGAGTCCGTGAGCAGGTCAATCAGCACGTCCTCCGCCAGAAGCAGGAAGAGGTTATGATGGGCGGCGCGAAGCAGTTGCTCTCGCTCCTCACGCATCGTCCACCGTATGGGCTCGACCGTCTTGATCTTGAATGGCTCGATAATCGTCCGAACCGGCATCATGGCCCCCCTGACAAAGAATTTGTACTTAGCTTAACCCATGCAGGGTAGCGAAGACCAGCGCCTGACCTCAGCGCACTCCTACTTAAGATTCCCATCTGGCAGCGCAATTCCTTGACGCTCCCCCGCCCATCCCCTAGAATCGCAATTTAGGCCATGATGGAAGTGGTGGTTTATTCCAAGCCCGGCTGCTGCTTGTGCGACGAGGTCAAAAATGAAAACTCCTCCATCAACCGCTCGAGACCCCAAACCCGTGAGACTCGACATACTCGCCATCGCCGCGCATCCGGACGATGTTGAACTAACCTGTGGAGGCGCTGTCATCAAGATGGTCCAAGCCGGCTACAAGGTGGGGATCGTTGACCTTACGGTCGGCGAATCCGGAACGCGGGGGAGCGTTGCGCTGCGCAGGAAAGAATCCGATCGCGCTTCACTGGTAATGGGCATTGTTCACCGGGAAAACTTGGGTCTGCCCGATGCGGGAGTCGAGGACCGGCGCGATTATAAGCTGAAGATTGCGCAGCGCATTCGCGCCCTCCGGCCGCGCACAGTGATCTTACCCTACTGGGAAGGCCGCCATCCCGATCATTACATTGCCGGGCAAATCGGCTACGAAGCCTGCTTCCTTGCCGGTCTTGCCAAGTTGCCGCTCGAAGGCGTCCCGCATCGCCCGCACAAGATCATTTACGCCTCACTTTATGTGCCCGCATTGCCCCCCACCTTCGTGGTTGACATCACCGACCAGTTCGAGAAAAAGCTCAAGGCCGTCCTCTGCTACGCCTCGCAATTCTCGCCTCGCCAGGATTGGCGGAACTTGTTTCCCTCCCGCACCGACTGCCGGGAGCGTCTGGCGGCCCAGGCTCGCCATTTCGGGGACATGATCGGCGCCCGTTACGGCGAGCCGTTCGTGACCCGAGAGATTGCGGCCGTGGACGATCTCGTCCACATGCCCGTGCGCTCAATTTAGACCAACAATGCCGTCGAGTCGGTAGTGGGTCAATTTGATGTAGAGGCGGCTTTACGCCGCCATTTGGCGATCCCGCTCCGAGCGGGATCGCCGCTACAGCATCGAATTGACCCACTACCCCGCAAACTTGAGCCTATCTGCCTGAACCTCCCTCGACAAAGAACTCATTCCCGATTTTCCCTCCGCGGCGGGCTGATGGACATTGGAAGGAGTTGCCACACCACTTTTTCAATCGTCCCGCCGCGGCGGGGCAATCAGCAATCGGCAATCTAAGATGTGCGAACGCGGTTTTTCCACCGGTCGTGGACGAACCAGACGGCGGCGAGAACAATGAGAACTGCCAGGACGGTGTCGAAGCGGTGAAAGTAATGCCGCAGCGTTTCCCAACGCTCGCCGAGCTTCACGCCGGCGTAGGCAAGCGCCAGACACCAGGGAAGCGAACCCAGGAAGGTAAAAAGATTAAAGCGCAGAAAATCCATGCGGGCCACTCCCGCTGGGAAGGCAATAAAGGTCCGGACCACGGGCAGCAGACGCGCCAGGAAAACTGCCCAATCGCCGTAGCGCCGAAAGAAGCGGTCCGCCAATTCCAGGTCATGGTGTGTCACCAGAACATAGCGGCCATATTTCTCCACCAGCGGCCGGCCTCCCAGCGAACCCACGTAATAGGCCACCAGCGAGCCGAGGTTGCAGCCAAAAGCACCGGCAATCGCTACCCACGCCAGTTTGAATCGACCCACGGAGACGAGGTATCCGGAAAATGGCATGATGACTTCCGAAGGCAAGGGGATGCACGCCGATTCAATCCCCATCAGCAGCACTATGCCCAGGTAGCCCGAGCGCGAGATCACAGAGATGATGAAACCAGCCAGAAACTCGAAAAAGGTTGTAACCATGAATTGATCGTGCCCACGCGCGGCGGGAATGCAAAATTCAACGATAGCCGGGAAGCGGCAGGAACCCCTAAGCCAAGCCGTGAATTCGCTAAAAAGATTCCGACTCCGGAGTAAAAACGAAACCGGGAAGCGCGACTCCCTCGGCCGATTTCTCGACTTTTACGCGGCGAACGTCCTGGTCTGATCCATCCACCTTTCTCAGGACGGCGTAAGAGGCGAAGACCTCCGAGTATAACTTGGTGACCAGCCAGTTGTCGCCAGTCTCATTCAGCCGCCACAGTTGCCCCAACTGGATGCTTGCCACAGCCACGGGTTAGCACTCCTCGGTTGAAGATATTTCAAAGCCTGTTTCCGTTGCGCTTGCGATCGCCATTGAATGCTGCGGGCGTTAATCTAACCTCTCCAAGCCCAGGAGTCAATAGCCCTCGGGCCACAGCAACCTCTGCGCGCAGAATGATGGGGTCCTCATTCAGGCAGCCAGTTCCAACACCCTGTCAATCTCCTCCTCGGTGTTATAAAAATGAGGGGCGATTCGAACCATCCCGCACCGCGCAGCTACCTGCACACGGTGGGCGAGAAACCATTCCAGGAGACGCTCCGCCCCAGCTTGACGCGGCACAAAAGAGACAATCCCCGAGGCTTCTTCGCGGGCGCGAGGACCGAACACAGAGTGGCCTTGTGCAAGCAGTCCGCCGCGCAACCGATCCGTTAAATCCAGGACGCGCTCGGCAATACTCGGAATTCCAACCTCGAGAAGGAGATTTACCGCGGCGCCCAGTCCGTAGACCCCGACTGTATTGAGAGTGCCGCATTCATATCGGCGGGCGTCGTCCCGCCAGGAAAGGTCTCGCCGGGAGAAATCGCTCCAATGGCGAACTGTCATCCACCCGATTTCCGGGGGTGTGATCTTTTGCATCACCTGGCGATTCACGTAGAGCAACGCCGAACCCTCCGGTCCCAGCATCCACTTGTGGCTGTCTGCGGCAAGGCCCGCAATGTTGGCTCTCCTTACGTCCACCGGAAACGCCCCCAGTCCCTGGATGGCATCCACAAAGAGCAGACAGTCGTGTGCAGCGCAAGCCTTACCCAACTTTTCGAGGTCCAGACGAAACCCGCTAAGGTATTGCACGAAGCTTACCGTCAGCACGCGCGTGCGGGGGGTCAGTGCCCTTAGGATCGACTCCTGACTCACCCGGCCTTCTTCAGCCGGCACTAACCGCAAAACCACTCCTCGCTTCTGCAACGCCTTCCAGGGGTAGAAATTGGCCGGAAACTCGCCTTCGATGGAAATAACTTCATCTCCCGGCTGCCAATCCAGGCCGTTCGCGAAAAACGAGATCCCCTCCGAAGTGTTCTTGGCGAAGGCAATTTCATCCGGTTCCGCATTTATCAACTGCGCCAGGGATCGCCGCACCCCACCATACGTTTCCACCCAACCTTGCCAGTGTTCGGCGCCGAATTGCTGGACGTCGTCAAGCAGGCCGACCATGGCGTCGCGGACTCGTCGCGAGATGGGCGCCACCGCCGCGTGGTTCATGTAAATAGAAGATTCAGTGACTGGAAACAGCGAACGGTAATGCTGAACATCAAGAGGCATGTGAGAGTATCAGGTCCATCGCAACGTTCGGAGAACCATTCAGTATACATGCGCCGCGTTGAGGCGACCAGGGCAGGGAAGACCCCGCTATGGCCCAGTTTGGATTTTTCGAGTCTTGCGCTGCAGAATCGAGTGAGCCACAGGCCGCCCACGTCGGAGAGACGAGCGCCCAAGGCCGAAGGGAGAGTGTCTGTTTCCTCGTTGAGAGCGAAGGCGCCCAGCAGGCCCCCCAGTAAGGCGCGATACCCAACAATGCGACGAAACTGGCGTGCCGCCTCGACCAAACCAGACCCCACCCACCGCTCCGTCTACAGCGCATTTCCGAAGGTTTGCCGAGTAGATTCGCTAAGTTCACACTGCAAGTGCAACACTTTGAGTAGGAGGCGTTGTTGCGGGCAAACGACGTGCACCGCTACAGACGCAGAGCTGTTCACGGTTGAAAGTAAGAGCCGCCGCAGGCGCTGTGGGAATGTGGAAATCCGGCGGTTTGTGCCGGATTTCCAAGCAGCGTGGAAAAGTCCGGTTTGGTCTCAAGGACTTGTCCACGCTGCGCCATTTCCACAGCGCTCTGCAAGCCTCTTGGAAAATCGGGCCCTTGCTCATGCTTGCCCGGCGTTGCACTTGAAACGTGAATGCACCTTCCCGCTTTCGCGGGAATGACTGCGGCTTGCAACACCTATGTCTTGCAAATGACACTAGTACCGGCCACCCGAATAGTAGAGAGGCCACACTAAATCGGATCCCTGCTGCAAAGCTTCCGACGCAGTTCGCAGGTTTCGACCCGAGCGAGCTTGTTAAAACCTCAAGTGAATCCTAACAATAATTGGCTATCTATAAGAATCAGCTTGAGTTAGTTAGCCATAGGTCTCGAAACAAGGATTCTGCTTGGGATAGATTGTTAAGCCCCTTGAATCCTTTTAGGGGGGAGCCCTCGGCCGGCCTAAAGATCGCGAGAGGATTTGCTATCCTCTCCACCGGATTGCATGCGCTGTCGCAGCCCACGGTCCGCCGATCTTAAAAGCAGTGACGGGTGACAAGTGGGGAGTCCACCGTCCGACCGAGGAACTCAGGAGTAAGGAGAATGCAGCGACGCCACATTGAATGGAACTGCCTTGTGATCACCGGGAATTCGTCGGGCACAACAAAACGCATGCAAATGCCAGCCCTTTCTGCTCTCCGACATCTACGTTCGGGGCGCCAAACCCCTATATTCGCACGGGCTTTCTCGACCGTGCGCTTTCTGACGGAGGCGACAGAGGGAATCTCGTTCGCAGAGGTGGCGAGACACCCGGGGAAGTGTGGTGGACAGGCGTGCAAATCGAGTTGTGGGGCAGTTCCAAGGAGAGGCGCTACGTCTGATAAGGTATGTTATGTTAACTTGCGCGGCCGGTCGCAGAATTGCGATGTAGCGCGGGCGTCTCGCACGCTGTCGCGGGAGCGCCCCCCTCCCACAAAGGAGACTTCATTTCTTGGGTTTATGAGTGAAACGCGAAGGCTGAAAACGACAGCGCTGGCAAGCCACCCGCGCCGATGCGTTCAGCCGTTGACTCTCTCGCAGCCTCTGCGATATCTTGCACGTGAACGCTTGGACGCTCCTCGATCATCGATCTAGACGTTCCGCACCGGAGGACCTTGTATGCGCAAGTTTCGATTGCTTCCTTGGCTTTTCATTTGCCTGCTTTCGCTCGCCGCGGCGTCCGATCTACCTCCCGTCCCGGCTACCCCCAGGAAGCCGGTTACGGAGGTTTACCACGGCGTGAAAGTGGTGGACGACTATCGCTGGCTCGAGGACTGGGATGATCCGGCAGTCCAAGCCTGGAGCGACGCACAGAACAGCCGGGCCCGCGCTTTCCTGGACAGATTGCCGACGCGCGCCGAGGTCATCAACCGCTTGAAGTCGCTTGTCAATGCCATCAGTGGAGCCTATTCCGGTCTCCAGTACCGCGGAGGCGTGCTTTTCGCTCTCCGGTTTCAGCCGCCCAACCAGCAGGAGTTTCTGGTGACGCTGAAGTCGGCTGACGAGACCGCTTCCGAGCACGTGGTCGTTGACCCCAACCAGATCAACCCCGCAGGCACCACTACCATCGATTTCTACGTGCCGTCGCTCGACGGCCGGCGAGTGGCGGTCTCGATGTCCGAGAACGGCAGCGAGAACGGTTCCGTGCACGTCTATGATGTGGTCACAGGCAGCACGCTGCCGGACGTGATCCCGCGCGTGAACGGCGGCACAGCGGGCGGCAGTCTTGCCTGGAACGCGGACGGCTCGGGATTCTTCTACACTCGTTATCCACGCCCGGGTGAGCGACCAGAGGCCGACCTCGCCTTCTATCAACAGGTCTACTTCCACAAGCTCGGCACACCTACGGAGCATGACACCTACGCCATCGGCAAGGATTTCCCGCGTATCGCCGAGGTTCAGCTCGCCGCTTCGACGAATGGACAGTACATGCTGGCCACGGTCGCCAACGGCGACGGTGGGGATTACGCTCACTATCTGCTGGGGCCGGACGGCCACTGGGTCCAGCTCACCCGTTTTGAAGACGGCGTGAAGCAGGTTGTGTTCGGTAAAGACGAGGCGCTGTACATGACGTCGCGGCAAGCTGCGCCGCGGGGCAAGATTCTGCGGCTGCCGCTCGCCGATGCGGTGCTCGCCCAGGCTACGACCGTTGTTCGTGAGAGCGAGGCGGTGATCGAATCCTGTTTGCCCACTGCTAGTCGGCTGTACGTATTGGATCTCGTCGGCGGCCCTTCCGGTCTGCGCGTTTACGATCTCGCCGGGCACGCTCGAGGGAGCTTGCCGGTTGAGCCCGTCTCCTCCATCTTCGGATTGGTAGCGCTGGAAGGAGACGAATTGCTACTGAACGCCGAGTCCTACCTTCATCCGGCTGCGTGGTACCGCTACGATCCGGCCTCCGGCAAGCTGGACAAGACGGCCCTTGCGGGGAAGTTCCCTGTCGATTTCAGCGACGCCGAAGTGGTGCGGGAGTTTGCCACATCGAAGGACGGGACGCGGGTCCCGATCAACATCATCCGTCGCAAGGGAACGCGGCTGGACGGCAAGAACCCCTTGATGCTTACCGGCTATGGCGGCTTCGGGATCAGCGAGTCACCGGGTTTCCACCCCTTCGCTCGGCTCTGGCTCGACCGGGGCGGGGTTTACGTGATCGCTAACCTGCGCGGCGGAGGTGAGTTCGGCGAGGATTGGCACAGCGCCGGAAGGCTAACCAACAAGCAGAACGTATTCGACGATTTTGCCGCCTGCGCCGAATACCTCATTAGGGCCGGCTACACGAGCCCCGGAAAGCTTGCCATCATCGGCGGCAGCAACGGCGGCCTGCTGATGGGCGCCGCTCTTACCCAACACCCCGAGATGTTCCGTGCCGTCGTCTCGTTCGTGGGCGTTTACGACATGCTGCGCACGGAAGCCATCACGGCCAACGCGGTGTACAGCATCACCGAGTTGGGAACGATCAAGGACCCCGAGCAATTCAAGGCTCTCTTTGCCTACTCGCCGTACCACCACGTGACGAACGGAACCGCCTACCCGGCCGTGCTGTTCCTAACTGGCGCCAACGACCCGCGTGTGAATCCGGCTAACTCGCGGAAGATGACGGCGCGCCTGCAAGCCGCGTCGAGTTCCGGCCTGCCCATCTTGCTACGCACCAGTTCCACCTCCGGGCACCGCGCCAGCTCGCTCGATGAGGGTCTGGCCCAGCAGGCGGACGTTTATGCCTTTCTGTTCCACGAACTGGGGATGGAGAACGCGGTTTCCGGAAACTGAACCTGGCCCAATCGAACCGTTGAAAGCAAAGGGCCTACGCTACGACGTTCGCGAGAGCGCCCGCTCATTGTCATGCTGAGCGCAGCGAAGCATCTCGCCCTGCTGTTTGTCGGCGGAAAAAGTGCAGAGCGAGATTCTTCGCTCCGCTCCGCTGCGCTCAGAATGACAGCATGGCAGGCGGGCTACATGGGGCTTGCCGCAAAGGGGTGGGACGGGCCCAAGTCCTCAGGCTCGCATTGCTCCCTTGAGCACTTCGCGAAGGCGTCGCGCCACGATCAGGTCCTCAGATGATTGCAGCATCCACACGCCCACAACGACTGTATTGGGACCGGAGGGCAATCCCCCCATGGCAGGCCCCGCCCCGGTCGCGGGATTCAACTCGATGCGCGGTTTTCCTTGGCGGAGCTTTTCCATTACCTGCTGCCCGGTGATGGGGATGCGATTCTGGTCGTAGGTAATCAGCAAATGCGGGACGTGGTTGGCAACGGGAGGAAGAAAGATCTTGGTCTCCACGGTGGGAATACCCTTCACCTGGTTGGCGATTCTTTCGGCACGTTTCTGGAACCCCGTCTGCATGGCCTCCTCGTCCTGGCTCAAGAGCCAATCCACTGCGGCGACCAAGCCGATGATCTCTTCCTTTCCGACCTTCATGCCGCGGCCAATTGTGTTCGAGTAAGGAGAGTTGTTTTTTAGCGCAAACTCAATCAGGTCCTTCTTTCCCAGCAACAGGCCGGTGCATTGCGGTCCTCGAATTCCCTTCCCCCCGGAAAAAGTCACGAGATCAAATCCCATTTGCACGTAATTCCAGAGATTCGCGATGGGCGGAACATCTGCCGCAGCATCGTTGAAGCAAGGGACTCCGTGCTTGTGGGCCACCCGCACCCAGTCCTCGCGGCTGATCTGGCCAGCCTCGGCGGCGTTGAAGAAGTTGGTCATCACGGTTCGTTCGTTGAATGCCGCCTCGTACTCTTGCATTGTTTCAACCTCGACGAACTTAATCCCACAGTTACGCAGGGCGTGGTCGTACCCGTAGCGATGGGTTTTCTGAACGATGACTTCGTTCTTCAGCCCTGTCATGTCCACCGGTACATTCACGATAGCCTGCTCGTTCCCGAGAGTGATACAAGCGGCCGTGCCCAGCGTCAGGGCGGAGGCTGCACCGGCCGTCACCAGAGCAGCTTCACAGTGCAGACGGCGCGCCAGGTACTCTCCTGCCGCTCGGTGCAACTCTTCGATGTTAACAGGCTGCTGTGCGGCTCGAGTCATCGCGGCCTGCACTTCGGCGGGCAGAATTGACGCCGAAAGAATGGTGAAGGTTCCAGCCGCGTTGATGAACGGAGTGACACCTAGTTTGCTGTAGTAATCCACTCCCTTTTCCGAGGGATGTCCCTGGGCGCGAAGCTCGCCGGCTGCACTTCCATACGCCACAGCCCCGCTCACCATCAGCGTTTGGCCTGTTTTGCGAAAGAACTTTCTTCGGGTCATGGCACTCGACATCGCATTCTCCTCCAGTATCCTCTACACAGTTGTCATTCCGAGCGAAGCGAGGAATCTCGCTCTGCTTCTTCTTCCACCGGAGCGACGGAGGGATTTCGCTAGTCCTTTACTTCCAGAACGAGATTCCTCGCTTCGCTCGGAATGACAGCGCTTGCACAGGCTTTTCACCGTCCACTTAGCGTGTCTTTACCGCGATGGCGGTAATCTCGATTCGAGCATGATTGACCAACGCCGCCACCTGCACCGTAGCGCGCGCCGGCCTGGGCGCGGGGAAAAAGGTCTTGTAGACCTTGTTCATTTCCCCGAAATCGGCGAGGTCCGCAAGATAGACATTCACTGACACTACATCTTCCATCTGCAGGCCGGCAAGCTCCACGATTTTCTTGATGTTCTCCAGTGCTGCTTGGGTTTCGGGCCCAATTCCTCCCGGGCGCAGCCTACCATCGTCCGATCCCTCCTGCCCGGCGACATAGAGGGTGTTGCCCACCAGGATGCCGTTGCTGAAGGGTAGTCCTTCTGCGGTTCCAGGCGGATTAATGGCGCGTTTTGCCGAGCTGACGGGGCGGCCAGCGGCCGTAAGCAGGACTGCCGTCAGGTGGGCAATTGCCAGAACTACCAACTTCATTCCTATCTTGTTCATTGTGATAAGTCCTCCCTCCTGCCGCTGTCATTCCGACTGCCTGGCGCTGTCATTCCGAGCGCAGCGAGGAATCTCGCTCTGGACGTCAAGGATTATCGAGATCATTCCCTCGCTCCAGTGGAAGAAAGAATCAGAGCGAGATTCCTCGCTGCGCTCGGAATGACAGCGTTTCGCAATGACACCGTTTCGCTCGGAATGACAGCTTTTGGCAGCTTTCAATCTAATCTCTCGGGTAGTTGTCCGCCCGCGCCGGAGGGGAGCTGCCCGATTCCGGCGTGGTGAAGTACTGCTTGGGGGCCTTCTCCCACTCGACCATGCTCAGACCCGAGGGATCGTACAGGATTCGCCCGGCGCGAATGGTCATGCGGGCAACTACCTTTACCCTTCCATCCATCCTGGCATATCCGTCGTCGGTGAAACCGAAGTGGCCGTGGAGTACTTCGAGTACAGCGACGTCCGCTTCGTGTCCGACTGACAAGGTTCCCAGCTCCGGGCGGCGGATTTCACTCGCCGGGTTGACCGTGGACCTTCGAATGGTGTCCTCCAGCGGCACGCCCATAGCGAGGAACTTCGACATCACTTCGGTCATACTAAGAACAGTGAAATCTCCCAGGTGCAGGTCCGTCGATAGGGAATCCGGAATGAATCCTTGCTTTACTGCGGGTGCGGCGTTCCGGAACCAGAAACTGCCCGCCCCATGCCCTACATCAAACACCACTCCGCGCCGCCGCGCCTCTCCCAGGATGGGGTTAAGCTTGCCGTCAGCAAGCAGGATGGGAAATTGCTGCGCGAACACATGGGTATGAATATCACCCGGCCGCATCTTCTTCAGGATGAGGTCGGCGTAGGTCCGCTCCGGGCGGGGCCAGAAATCGAACATTACCGGCACATTGGCTAACCTGCCACATTCTTCGGCCTGATCCACGGCGGCCCAGGGTGTATGCGTCGCGTCCCAGGGTTTCTCTGTCCAGTAGTGCGCCGTCTTCACTCCGACAATGACATCCCGGAATTTCTCGATCGTCTGGGCGCAGAGTTGGGGATCCATCTGCTCGATGGTCTGCTCGAGGCCGCCGTTCATACCATTAGCGACGATATTAAGGAAAGCCAGCACCCGCACCCTGGCGTGGTCGATGACTTCCTCCTTTTCTTGCAGGAAGGTATCGGCCCCGGCGGTTCCCGCGTCCACAATCGTTGTCACTCCTGCCGTAAGCGCAACATCCGCCGGGATACCCAAGGGGGCGGTGCGTGAGCGTGCTTCCGGCGCAAACCAGTCGAGGGGCGCTCCCCCGTGGCCCACATGGAAGTGAATATCGATAAGGCCGGGAGTTACGTACAGGCCGGATACATCGACCACTTTCTCCGCCTCGCTTGCCGGAATGCTCTCGGCAACTGCCGCTATCTTCCCCGCCGAAATCGCCACATCGGCGACTCGATCGACCTCATTGGCAGGGTCAATTACATGGCCGCCTTTCAAGAGAAGGTCGTAGTGCGATGCCTGTGCCTGCGCGGCAAGTTGCGACCCGAGTGCGATTGTGAATGCCAAGCTAAGGGCGAAGAATCCCGCTTTCCCCCATATCGACATCATGCGGCCCCCTTTTTCGGGACAATCCGTTTCGCCGTCTCAGGGCCAGCCTCGAAGAGGCTGCTCGGAACCGATGGGTGCGCTTGTTGGAGCCCCGGAATGGATCCACCGAGCGTGAAAAGCCGATCCCGTCATATCCGGCCCTTAGCTTATCCCGCACCACGTGCTATTTCAAGCCCGTGGTCGCGGGGGTAGTGGGTCAATTTGATGTAGAGGCGGCTTTACGCCGCCATTTGGCGAGATAAACTCGCCGCTACAGCATCAAATTGACCCACTACCGTCGTGAGCAAAGCGTTCGTCGTACGCCCTTCAGCCAACAGGAACGGGAGCCTTTGCAATCCCGCACCTCCGGGCTATTCTCTCAGTCGATTCTCACTATCAGGAGGGCCAATGCTGAAGTCCTTGCGGTCGTCTTGCGTGTAGGCAATCTTTCTCCTGTGTGTCTCCGTGCTGGCGTATGCGACGGATGCGCCACAGCCCAGCGGGGCGGTAAAGCCGCTCTACCAAAAGCCACCTAAAGTCATAACCGACATCCTCGAATCGCCGGCGCCCCCGATGACGCTGGTGAGTCCCGCCCGTGATCGCGTGCTGGTTATTGACAGCATGCGTCATCCGCCTATTTCCGATCTGGCACAGCCCATGTTGAGGCTAGCGGGCTTGCGAATCAATCCCGCAACTAATGGGCGGCATCATCCGCCGCGCGGTGCTACCTGCTCCAAAGCTTCGCACCGTATGCCAGCAGGGAACGGTAAGAGGATCCAGCTAAAATACAAAGGGCCAGCCCTGGCGAGCTGGCCCTGATGAAATCCCCGGTTGGGCTATCGATCAGTAATATTTTCCCGTGTAGTCGGTTGGGTTCGCGGGAGGTCCGTACGCATCCTGCCCCCTGAAATTTCCGATGATGCAAGTGCCGTGATTCAAATCTGGAGCCAGGGACTGAACATACAGATAGTAAGTGCCCCCGAAGATGCGCAGATGGTAATTGCCGGAGGGATCGGAAAGTGTGTCGGTAACGACGTCGCCGGTTGTGGCATCAATGGCCTCAACGTGGGCCGCGAAAGCGCCCGTCCCGCCCACCGTGACCTGTCCCTCAATCCCGGTACCGTAGGTTGTCACGGCTGGGCCCGGGTACAACTTTCCCGCGCCAATTATGTCATCGGTCCACAATGCCTGATGGATCCCAATGGAGCTTGTATCCCCGTAAGGGTACATGACCGCGTGGGCAATACCACTATGGTCCAGACCAATCAGGTGCCCAATCTCGTGCGTGGCGACGGATTGCATGTCGAACTGTCCGGTGGTTGCCCCGGAAGTTGCAAAGGTGTCAGCGGGGTTGAACATGATATCGACGTCAATGATGCAGACCTCGAGGGGGCAGGTTGGGTTTGGTGAGATTGAGCCGCAACTGTAAGCGAACGGGACCGGGCCACCCGCACTATTGACGGTCGCAATCCCGGCGAAGGCGATGACTCCCGTGGGGAACACGCCGGAGGCGGTGTCTTTAAAGCCGATCACGTTTTGGCAGTCAACCGCCGGTTCCTGCGGGAGGGAGGCACTCGCGGTTCCGAAGGTAAATCCAATATTGGTCACTGCCGAACTGTTGTAGGTGGCCGTCGACCATGCGGCGAAGGAGTCGCTGATGACGGTTTTGGGCGTCACACTATCGTTCTCTACGACATTAGTTGGCGTGCTGGTGAAATTCAGATTCCAGGTGATATCCGGAGCCGTAGCTGGACTCACCGTTGGCCACATGGCGTCCACGTAATTCCCGGCAGTGACCTCGTAAATCTGAAAATTGGTGGCGAGCAGCCCTACGGCGGAAAACACTCCCAGAATAGCCACCCCCAGCAGCAATAGTCTCGTACGGCTCATTTCCATCCGCCTCACTCTCACGGTTCTCACCTCACGTTTAGGATGACATTCCTGCCGCGCAGGCTTCCCGCCGATTCATGACTGATCGCGGAAATCTGGGCATGAACTCCGCGCACACTTACTTCGTCCCAATAAATGGTCCAGCTCCCACCACTTAGGACCGCCTCGCCTTCCACCTCAGTTCCCACCGGGATCACCACGTTCTTATTGGGGAATAGCTGCGCCGTGGTCTTGCCGTAAACATGCTCGCGTCCGACGCCGTTTGATTCCGTATAGGCGATCGACAGCGGAATGCTGAGCCCATGGGGAATTTGAATGCCGGCGTTCACCAGCGTGGCAACATACTTGCGAAACCCGACCAGAGGAACAGTCCCCACCGGGTTTCCCCCACCGCTCACGATGCTCTGAATTTGCGCTTGGTTAAGCGGCAGGACCACCCGTTGCTGGTTCGAGGTGGCATCCTCATAGACATGGTAGGCGCCCTGCGTCATCCCCACCACGTCGTAATTGGAACCGTCCGCAGGTTCGAGAAAGAGCACGTACTCGCCTTGCGGCCGGAAGGCGACGTCTCCCGGTACGGATACGGTCATGTTGCCGACGGTGCCCCCCAGTTGTCGAATCTGCACCGTGGAGGGGGCATTCCCCTTGAGCGTCTGCGAGACCTCCAAAGTGGTGATCGTCACAATTTGCGTGTGGGTGGCGTTCCACTCGCTCACTTGATTCACCACGCGCGCCTGTACAATGTCGCTGGACGCCTGGGTAAGCTGTTCCATCGACATGGAGACCATGGTGGTGGCACGAGCGGGCGAAATCGAAGCCATGACGCCCAGCAAAACTGTCGCGAGAACCAAGACTCTCATCTTCATTGCTTAGGCCCTCTAATCAACGATTTGAATTGCACCAACGAACGCTTGTGTTTCACCATCTCCGAGCGTCACGACAATATCCCTATTCCCAAGTTGAGCGGTTCCCAGCACCACTATGGGGAAATTGATGTCGGTAAATCCACTCAGTGGAGGCATGGCGGTCAGGGTGCCGACCGTCACATCCGTAGTGTTCCCATGAGGCACGCTCACGGTCAGTCCACTTGCCAACGCGGTACCTCCGGAGTTGGTCAAGCCCTTCCCCAGCAGCCACACGGTGCAGGTTGCGTTGGTGCAATCCGAGGTCGCTAACCCTGAGCGTGACACTTGAATTCCCGTCAACGACGCCGAACATCCGCCGCCGATGCAAGTGCCCACATCCGCCAGGGCCAAGGTGAGTGACGAACTGGAGGAGAGGCTAAAGTCGAATCCCGTCACACTGGCCGCACCTGCCGTAACCTTAACCGCCGTCGGGGTGGTGGCGGAAGGATTAATCGTAACCGTCAAGGAGGCACTCTCCGTGGCCCCCGGTTGGGTGGCCTCGATGGTCACTGGGTTGCTGCCGCCCGGGATGGCGGTCGGCGGGGTGTAAGTGTACGACGGGTAGGTACCGGAGATTGTCCCATAGGTTGAGTTGCCGTTGGTGACGCCATCTACGGTCCAGGTGATGTTGGGCGTGGCGCCGGTCACCGAGGCCGTAATGGGCAAGGTCGAGCCCACGGCTACGCTCGCGGGGTTGGAAGGATGGGTAATGGCAACCACCAAAGCGACCGTCACCTTGGCCGTCTTGTTCTTAGAGGGGTCCGCAGCACTCGCCACCTTTATGACCGCCGGGTTGGGGTTGGGGACATCGACCGGCGGCGCCGTGTAAGTGCACGTCCGGGGCGCCGTGGTCGTGCAGCCGGTCAGCGTGCCTTGCGTAGCGTTGCCATTCAGAACGCCGTTGACGTACCAGTTCAGGGCGGTGTTGGTGGTGCCG
>JBEKUR010000111.1:0-18409 GCA_049514855.1 Terriglobia bacterium | reverse complement strand
TCGCTGGGACTGACAACGCTGCCGAGCGTCGCAGTGATCTTCGCGGTGCCTGCGGTAACGCTCGTCGCCAGGCCTGAGCTCGTGCCGATGGTGGCGACGCCGGTGTTGGAAGAGGCCCAGGTGACCGAAGTGGTGATGTTCTTGGTGCTGCTGTCGCTGTAAGTGCCGGTAGCTGTGAACTGCTGCGTCTGCGATTGACTGATCGACGGATTGGCAGGTGTCACGGCGATGGATTTCAGAGTAGCAGCCGTAACGGTGAGAGAGTCGCTGGGACTGACGACACTGCCGAGCGTCGCAGTGATCTTCGCGGTGCCTGCGGTAACGCTCGTCGCCAGGCCTGAGCTCGTGCCGATGGTGGCGACGCCGGCGTTGGAGGAGGCCCAGGTGACCGAAGTGGTGATGTTCTTGGTGCTGTTGTCGCTGTAAGTGCCCGTGGCAGTGAACTGCTGCGTCTGTGATTGGCTGATCGACGGATTGGCAGGTGTCACAGCGATGGACTGCAAAACGACGTCAGGACTTACTGTGAGCGTTGCTACTACGCTGGTCATCGAGCCGGCGGAATTTGTGATCACTACTTGGAACTTGGCACCGTTATCAGCCGCAGTGGTAGGAGGCGTGGTATAGCTCGAGGAAGTGGCGCCGGAGATGGCCGTCCCGTTCTTCTGCCACTGATAGCTGAAAGGCGCTGTACCAGTTGCTATGACCGTGAACGTCGCCGCCTGGCCAACCGTTACTGTCTGGCTTGCCGGTTGAGAGTTAATGGAAGGCGCTGTGGGGCTGGAATTCTGATTTCCATTTTTGGAGGTGACGCCCGCACATCCGGCCAGGCAGAGGATGAGTCCAAGCAAAATCGCTGCGGAAATGTGTTTGGCGTAGCTGTAGCCAGGCTTCATCGGATGTTCTCCGTAAGTCCCACAGAGGTGTTATCCCCCATTGTCATGCCAGCCCCACTGATGAAGGGCTCCAATCGGATCTAGACCCCACGACGGAATCTGTTGATCCCTCCGCAAGCATGCGCGATCTTCAGCCGAATCTCTCCTGTCCCGAAGTACAGAAGGAGTACAGCCGGCGCGGAGTATGTTATCCCATTTCGAGGGCCTTGAAGCAGAGGCAGCTCCACGCTCGATTATTGGGGGCTTCTCGAATCCTCGCGCGGGAAGGAGAATGGTTGCGACATTCCTGTGCACGTCCTCCTTCGTCCCATATACGCCCTTTCTCCCGGGTAATGGCTCCAGCTGATTCGGGTCTATCCCGTGATAGCCATTGGTTATCACCACCAACCCATTCGTTTTCTGTGGATTGCAGATGTGTAATGGCTAGCCGGAGTCTTGCAAGAAAAGGGACAAAGAATTGCCACTTCGTGGAACTTCTCCGGGACTTGGACTCTCCTTGGCCACCCATGACCGTCCCCCAGATCTCCCCTAAGCATAAGAATATAATATAGATAACAGAGATCACCCCGTGAGCCGAGGGCTTCCCTTTCTGGAAGCGAACTTGCACCTCCCTTGGCAGTGATATTTCTTTCCGTGTTTTTGGGTTTGTCGGCTGTCGCTTTAGGAGCTATGAGTTAACTATGGACCAGACGCCAACACTCGTCTCGGAAGATCCAGTGACGACAGGGTTTGTTTACGGTCTAGGACCAGCCATGGTCACCCTTAATGCCAAGGCTGCTGAGATTGCTCGGACAGACATCCCCGTCCTGATTCTTGGAGAGAGTGGCACAGGCAAGGATGCCTATGCCAGGCTGATCCATCGCCTTTCTCAAAAAGGCGACTCACGCCTTTGGAAAATCAATTGTTCCTCCGTTGTTCCGGGCGATTTGCTTGCTCAAGTGCATGAAGCCATGGGCAGACTTTCGAGTCGCGAACCCTCCGGGAGCATTTACCTCGACAACATTCAAGAACTTGATCTGGCCTGCCAGCGTGTCTTGCTCTCTCACCTGCCAGATGGGGAAAGCTGCGGTTCCCAGAATGCATCGTGCGCACGTCTCATCTCCTCAACCACCAGAAGCCTTGAATCGGAAGTCGAGGCGGGCCGCTTCCGGCGCGAACTCTACTTTCGCCTCAACGGTGCCAGTCTGCGCCTTCCTGCATTGCGTGATCGCAGAGAAGATATCTCGATCCTGACGGAGTTCTTTCTGCACAAGCATTCCCGCGCCTTGAACAAGAAAGTTTCCCCGCTCAGCAAAAAGGCGATGCAAACTCTGGCCGCTTACCACTGGCCCGGCAATATACGCGAACTAGAATATTTTGCGCGCAAAATGGTGGTTTTCGATGATGTCCAGATGGCCTTGAACGACCTGCACGCTGCCAGGATCGCGAACCAAAGGCCCCTGGAAAATGGCCGGGGAGCTTCCTTGAAAGTTGCCGCTCGCGCTGCTTCCAAAGAAGCGGAGCGCGAGTTAATCTTGCAGGCACTTGGACGGACGCGATGGAACCGCAAGCGAGCCGCTCAGGAATTGCAGATCAGCTATAAATCTTTACTATACAAGATCAAGCAGATCGGGGCCCTAAATGAGGAGCAACAAAGCTGAGGGAGAGAAACTCAATCATGCACATTCGACCATTTCTACTGTTCACCACCATGGTTTTCTTGCCGCTGGCCCACGCTCAGGGTGCTGAAACGCATGCTGTCACTGCTGCGTCGAGCCAGAAGACTGACGCTACGAATAAAACCAACAATCCAGTTCCGGCGGCGGCCGATGCAGATTACGTAATCGGCCCTCAGGACGTGGTTCGAATCGATGTCTGGAAGGAAACCGAGATATCTAGAACCATTCCCGTCCGCCCTGACGGCAAGATTTCCTTGCCCCTCTTGAATGACATTCAAGCCTCCGGGTTGACCGCGGTTCAGCTTGGCAAGGCCATTCACGACGGACTCACGAAATACTTGACGAACCCCGAAGTCACCGTGACGGTAACCGAAATCAACAGCCGCCGGGTCTACATCACCGGCGAAGTCGCTCGGGCCGGCGCTTTTCCGCTACTGCCAAACATGACCGTCCTCCAGGCACTCTCCAGCGCAGGCGGATTTACGCAGTTTGCCAAGACTAAGAGCATCTATGTCCTCCGGAACGACGCTGGAAAACAGGTGAAGCATCCCTTCAATTACAAGGAAGTCGTCAAAGGCAAGAATCAAGAGGAGAACGTGCTTCTTCAACCAGGCGACGTGATTGTTGTTCCATAAGGACTCAGAAATGAAATACCGTAGGGCGATTCTCGGCGGATTTTTCTTCGTACTTGTGCTCTTTTTTGGGGCGCGGATTGCGCGTGCCCAGGATGAGCCTCAGGAACCCGCAGACACAATGCCGAAACCCGCTGCGCGCTCCACTCCGATTCCAATTATTGATTCGGGCAACCCACAGGACGACAACGGTATGCAAGACACAACCAACCGGCTCCTGCCGGACGTTACTCCCCTGACGGGCTTGCAGAATGCCACGTTAGGTTCTCCGGATTTGCGCCACAGCTACTGGGTGCCGGGATTTCAGTATGCTAATACCGTTCAATCGAGTAACTATGGTCAGCCAAACTCCTCCGGTTGGTTTGTGACGAACTATCTGATGGCGAATGTCAGTCTGCTCAAAGCGTGGAGCCGCTCGCAACTTGCCATAAATTACTCTGGCGGCGGGTTCTTCTCAACAAACAGTACGCAAGGAAACGGCAACTATCAGCAGTTGGGTCTCTCTCAAACCTTTCAGTCGAATCGCTGGCTCGTTCAGATCCTGGATCAATTCTCCTATTTGCCGCAATCCCAGTTCGGCTTTGGTGCGGGTACAAATCTCGGCATCCCGGGCATCGCGGGGTCCCTTGGTCCATCCGTGCCAGGTTTAGGCGGCGGAACCGTACCGAGCCAGAGTATTTATGCGTCCTTCGGTCCGCGAATCAGTAATGTGGGAGTAATCCAAGCCACCTATACGGTTTCACCTCGCGGTTCTATCACCGCTTCGGGTTCCTATGCGATTCTGCATTTTGTGCAGTCAGGCAATGTTGATAATAATTCTACAACCGGCAGCCTGGGCTATAACTATCAGCTTGATAGTAAGAATACTCTTGGTCTGCAGTATCGATTCAGCAGCGACCAGTTTCCCGGCGAGCCACAAGCATTTGGAGACAATATCGTAAACATAGCTTATGGTCGAAAGATCACTGGACGCCTGTCGTTGCAGTTCTCTGGAGGACCGGAATACACCACATTCCGTGTACCCATCGGCACCCAATCATCCAAACTTGGGGTTAATGCCAACGCCAATTTCATTTATGGCTTTGAAAATGGCAGCTTTTCTGCTGGCTACGTTCATGGGCTTGCTGGCGGCAGCGGTGTCTTTACCGGTTCGACTTCGGACCAATTGAATTCCGCCGCCTCCCGGAAACTGGGACGTATTTGGAGTGCCAACTTTAACTTTGGCTACGCTCGTAATTCAGCCGTGGCGAGTTCCACGGAAGCTGGTCTTCCGACCTATAATAGTTGGTTTGTGGGCGGCGGTGTTGGTCGCCCCATCGGCAGGGATGCGAATTTGGCCATCTCCTACACAGCGGACATTTTTGGCTCCAGTCAGTCCGGATGTTCCGGTGCGACTTGCGGTTCAAATCAGACATCTAATTATATTACCTTGAGTTTCCAGTGGCATACACGCCCGTTTGTTTTGCAGTAGTCGCAGGGCGAAGTAGCTGGGAGAGACAGCCAGCATTGAGCGGTGGTTTCAGAATTGGCAGTATTGATAGATTAGGGACACGGTACGGCAGCGAATGTACAAGAATTTTTATGGACTAAAAGAGAACCCTTTCAACGTTAATCCGGATCCTCGCTTCCTCTTCCTCACGCAGGAGATCGAAGAAGCACTGACTGGGTTGATGTACGGCATCCAGACGCGGAAGGGCTTCGTCACCCTGATCGGTGAGGTCGGTACCGGCAAGACCACACTGATCAATCGACTGCTCGACTGGCTGCATCAGCGGAAAGCCCGTACCGCTTTCCTCTTTAATTCGCGAATGAACTCAAATCAGCTGCTGGATTTCATACTCGCCGAGTTTGATATCCCCTGCGACTCCAAATCGAAGAGCCAGCAGTTGATGAAACTTAACCATTGGCTTATGGAGCGCTACCGCCTGGGTGAAACCGTCGTTCTGGTCATCGACGAAGCGCAGAACCTCACCTATCCGGTTCTGGAAGAGATTCGCCTTCTTACCAATCTTGAAACGTCCACCGAGAAGCTCGTTCAAATCGTTCTTTCCGGACAGCCCGAACTCGAAGAAAAACTCAAGCTGCCGCAGCTCCGCCAGCTTCGGCAACGCATCATGCTGCGATGCAAAACCGCCCCGCTTTCAAAAGAGCAGACTCATCAGTATGTCGCGGAACGCCTGAAAATCGCCGGTGCCTCAGGGGCACCCATCTTTAGCTCCCAGACCGTTGACACCATTCATCTCTATTCTCTCGGCATCCCGCGTGTTATCAATCTGCTCTGCGAGCACTCACTGGTGAATGCTTTTGTGGAACATCAACGTCCGATCCAGCCAAAGGTTGTGGAAGAAGTAGCGAGAGAGTTTCAACTGGATGAGCTTGATCCCAGCGCGCCCAATGGCGGCTCCAAGATTGACTCGGATGTCTACAACTCCGAGGCCTTTCTGCAAAACCTTGGCGAAGCGCTTTCCCGCTTCCGTTTTAGCCCTTCTACTACCACCCGCGAACGAAAGTAATCCGAAGCCACAACCCAATAGGAGATTCAAGGCGATTTGACTTCCGCTTCAAACTCTTTGGGAAAACCGGCAAAGCATTTCGCCTAACGCTTGGCCTTCGCCGGAGGCGGCTGCCCTTACGTTCTGGGCAGTGAATTATGAGATACCAGGTCTTGCGCACGATCGAGGCATGCTCGAAGCTTCTTTGCAAGCACTTGCACATTGGGCTCGCGCGTGAGGTCGCGATGAGTGCCGGGAATACCCTCAACTTCCATACCCGCCGCCAAGCCTCCCCAGCCCAGAAGTTCGTCGTGACCATTGAGCGCACTCTGAATTATCGAACGGAAGATAACTAAACTGCCAGAATAGACCGTTGGTTTGTACTTTAGTGCAGCGAACCGATGAATGTCTTTCAGAGTCCCAACCCTTTGAGGAAGAGGACGGCCGAATGTGGGAAACAGCCGGTACAATTTCCCGAAAACTCCGGAAGCAAAGAACTCTTTCGCGCGTTCCAGAAGACTCATCGACTGCATCATCTTCTCGAGGTAGTCCCCTACGAACGTGTCGACTAGGCCGAGCAAACCCACAGCTTCTCCGGCGCCACGCAGTTGCTGTGCCATCTCGAACGCGACCCAGCCGCCGACAGAAAAGCCAACCAGACAGTACGGACCGTGAGGCTGAACACTGCGTATTTCGCCGAGGCAATAAGCAGCCATATCTTCGACGCGGGCAAGTTGAGGCCTTTGCTTGTCCAACTGCTGCGGCTGAATCGCAAAAACAGGCTGGTCCTCTCCTAAATACTGTGCCAAGGCACGCCCGTCAAATTCATTGTCACCAGGCGCTGAAACTAAGTAGAGCGGCCAGCGCGAACCTTGCTTTCGAATGGCCACGACTGCACTGGATGTCCCTGATTCGGCGGTACTCTGTATCCCGGCTTTTCGGATCACTGCCGCGAATTGGCGGATCGTGCGCGCTTCAAACAGGCTCGAGAGACCCAGGTCCAGCCGGTATGCCTTTTTGATCTTGCTGAACAGGCGTACGGCAAGTAGGGAATGGCCACCCAGGTCGAAGAAGTCGTCGTCCAGGCCAACCTGCTCAACACCCAGAAGCTCCCGCCACCATTCAGAGAGTGTAGCTTCAATTTCGCTGTGGACCGGCGAAGGTGGCGCTTGATTCTTTACAGGAACGGTCGCGGCTGGCGTCTTTGCTTCCTCATTGCTTGGGGCGGCCGTTTTTCGGATCACTGCCGCGAATTGGCGAATCGTACGCGCCTCGAACAGCGTCGAAAGACCCAAGTCCAGTCGAAATCTCTTTTTGATCTTGCTAAACAGCCGTACGGCAAGGAGGGAATGGCCACCCAGGTCGAAGAAGTCGTCGTCCAGGCCAACTTGTTCTATGCCAAGTAGTTCTTTCCACCATTCGGCAAGAACACTTTCGACTCCACTCTCAGCGTTTGCAGTACTCGTTGCTGGAGGCGCCGCTGCGGCTGCCCTGGTCGGCCTAGTCGCGAATTCGCCCCGAACGACGATGATGCCCGGGGTGATTTCTGAAGATAGGATCTGGTCGAATGCCTTCATCCCGTCAACGGATGCAATTCCCTGATTGACAGTCGATTCCGCCAGTTCGTTATACGTTTCAGCGGGTTGCGACCGGAGCGTTGTAGCAGGGCTATCAGTTGTGTTCGCCATACGTCGCATGGCAAATTCTTCGATATCTGAGAGTACTTTCCCATCTTCGTCAAGCAGAGTGATATCAAAAGTCGCCACTTCGCCGCGTGCCGTATTCTCTTGGTGGCAACGGATGTGACTCCAGAATTTCGCGGGCAGAGGACGATAAAGCCTGATTCTCTTGTAAGACATCGGCAGATAAACAGCCGTGGATTCCTGATAACCCTCGATGAGATAAAGTGCAGCTCCGGTGGCCAGGTCAAGAAGGGCGGGGTGCACCATCCAGGTCTCGAGATCAGCCGAATACTCCCGTCCGAGTTGCAATTCTGCGACTGCCTCACGTTGCCCGATGGACAGAGTGCGGAGATTTCGCCAGCGAGGGCCGAAATCAAAGAACTGCTCCTGTCGTGTACGGTGTTGATCGTCGAAATCGATACGAACTGCAGAACAGCGATTTCGGATGGCAGTCACATCCTGATTCGCTGGGAGTTGGTTCTTGTTCCGTGCAATCTGCCCCGATGCGTGTTCAATCCATTCCTTATCTTTCGCGAGGATGGAGAACCGGAAATTGGAGCGATCGCGGCGCAGCCGCACGCGCACTTCCTTTGTCTCATCTGGGGCAACAGATAGAGGCGCAAGGAAGAATACATCCTCAAACGCAACGCCGGACTCAAATCGGTCATTCGTCAACGCGGCAGTTGCCAGTTGCAGATACGCGGTGCCCGGAACAAGTGCGTTACCGTTCTTGAAACGGTGCTCCGCCAGCAACCAGTTCTTTTGCTGGCTGAACTGGCCCGAATAGACAATCTCATTGGGCGTTTGGACCAGGCGGCGTCCCAGGATCGGATGATTGCCCGCGGCACCTCGAGTACCCATGCCCACATCTGCCCACAGTCCCCAATTGATTGCAGTCATGGGATGGCCTGTCTGGCTTAGGGCGAAGGCATCAAGGAAGGCGTTCGCGGCGGCATAGTCGACTTGTCCGGCAGGCGGTAGCAGCGAACTAATGGAGGAAAACAGAACCACGAAGTCAAGCTTGTGGCCGGCCAGCGCTTCGTGCAGAGCCAGGGTGCCTTGAATCTTTGGAGCAAGCACGCGAGCGGCGCTATCGCGAGTCTTGATCTGCAGTGGCCCATCTTCAATCAAACCAGCGGCATGAACCACACCATCGAGGTCACCAAAACGTTGGCGGGCAATTCTGATCGTCTCTTCCATTTGGAAGCGGTCAGTCACATCCCCGCAAACGGTGAGAACCTCGCCTCCAAGAGCTTGTATTTCGCGCAGTTTTCTGACTTTTTGAGCGTCACTGCCCTGACCGTTTTTCTTCAACAGGGCTTCCCATTCGGACATGTCTGGTAGCCGGGTGCGTCCCACCAAGACAAGTCGCGCATGAACGGTTCGGGCCAGGTGTTCGGCCAAAACCAAGCCGATGCCCCCCATGCCACCAGTGATTAGATACACGCCTTTTTCTTTAAGACGAGAATTCGATTTCTGCCAACGAAGAGTGGTGGGTTCGAAACTCTCTACCCAACGAACGGAGCGCCGGTAACTTACACAGGAATCCGTAACTGGGAGGGACAACTCCGCAATGATGTCACCAGCGACTCGACCTGGATCCTGAATATTCCAATCAACGTCAATGCTGCGGCAAAGCGTGCCCGGAAATTCCTTCGGGATCACCTTGATGGGTCCGAGAAGTATGGCTCGAGCAGGCTCGACCACTGCTTCTCGCGATACAGATTGCAGTCCGTTTGAGACGCACGTAATCTCGGCTGGAGCAAAATCCTGGTCGCCTAGAGCTTGCGCAAGGGAGAGAAGGCTGTAGAAGTTCAGATCCAATGTCTGATCGAGAGATCGATTCGTGCTTGCTTCAATAACCGACCACAAGTGCAGAATCCGCGCCGGTCGATGCCCACGTTTTAGAATTTCGGTGAGCAGTTGATCGTAATCGTCCCGGGAGCCTGGACGAACTACATACGAACTCGTCCCCGTTTGCTGGTACCGGTCTCCTGGGCTGACTTGCAGTACCTCATGGCCTGATGCCCTTAATTGTTTTGAAATCTCCACGCCTAGGCCGGTTCCATCAAGAAACACAAGCCAGCAGGCTGGGTCCAGCCGGTGTGTCTTTTCGACAGGGACTTGCTTCCAGACACGGCGATGGAACCATTGCTCACGAGCGTCCCTTTCTGGCTTGGTAGCTGCGACCTCTTTTCCTCCTCCGAGCCGTTTGGTGCCAGGTTCTATCCAAAAGCGCTGGCGCTCGAACGGATAAGTCGGAAGCGGAATCCGCTGGATCGCGCCTCCCATGTAAAACCCATTCCAGTTAATGGGGTGCCCCATGATCCAGAGCTGTCCCACGGTGTTAAGCAGGAACAGTGCATCCGAAGTCTTCTCCTGCGGATGACGTGTAGAAGGCAGGGCCTTGGCAGTCTTCGGCTTGCCAGAATGCTGGCGCGTCAGAGATGTGAGAGTCTGACCCGGCCCAACCTCAAGAAACACGCGAGTCGGATCGTGGAATAGTTCTGCGAGACCGTCAGAGAACCTGACAGTGTTGCGCAGATGTGCAGTCCAATAGTCGGGACTCGTGGCTTCGGCTGCTGCAATCCAAGTGCCGGTAAGGTTCGAGATATAAGGAATCTGCGGCGCATGCAGTTGGACCTTTGTGAGGTGTGTGCGGAAGTCCTCAAGGACCGGGTCCATCATCGCGGAGTGAAACGCGTGGGAGGTATGCAACAAGCGACATGGGACCTGTTGCTTTTCCAGATCCTGCGCGAATTTCTGAATGGCCTCGGTAGGACCGGACACCACGCACGATTCAGGACCGTTAATCGCAGCGATCGTCAGCTCTTTGGGAAGCTTGAGCGTTTGCGCGATTGCGGACACGGCCAGCATGGACCCACCAGGCATCTCTCCCATCAGGCGGCCGCGGACCGCGCATAGATGAAGAGCATCTTCAAGCGAGAAGACACCGGCCAGGCAAGCGGCCACGTACTCTCCAATACTGTGGCCAATCATTGCTGCAGGCCTTACCCCGTGAGCAATCCACCATTGCGCGAGCGCGTATTCAATGCCGAACAGCGCTGGTTGCGTAAAACAGGTACGAGATAGTTTCTCCCCCGCCGCAATTGATTCTTGCTCCGGCGGAAACAACAAGGTGCGCAGGTCGAAGCCGAGGTCGGGAATCAGCCGTTCGGCGCACAAATCCAACTGAGAGCGGAACACTGTCTCCGTCTCGTATAACTCGCGGCCCATATTCACGTACTGCGAGCCCTGCCCGGTGAACATGAAGACAGCGCCGGGAGCAGCGGCGGCTGCTTGCCCGGTAAGAACGCGGCTCGAATCGTTTTTGCTTAACAGGGCGCTGGCTTCTTCAATGGTCGCCACTGCGAGCGCCCGGCGGTGAGCAAAAGGCTTTCGCCCTGATTGGCAAGTATAGGCGACATCTTGCAGTTCCAAATCGCGGTGCTCCTGCAAGTAGGTGGCGAGATTCCGGCTGGCTTGCTCCACAGCGGGTGCAGTCTTCGCGGAAAGTACCAGCAACTGAAAAGGCTTCTTGATGATCGTCCGTTCTTCAACGGCCGGCGCTTCTTCCAAAACCACGTGCGCGTTGGTGCCACCAATGCCGAGAGAAGTCACACCTGCACGCCGAGGCCCCTGGTCTGCTTTCCATTCAGTTAAATGATCGTTAACGAAAAACGGGCTGCCTTGAAAATCGATCAGTGGGTTTGCTTTGCGGAAATGCAGGCTCGGTGGAATCTGACGATGCCTCAATGCCAGCACCGTTTTAATCAAACTGGCGACGCCGGCGGCTGTGTCGAGGTGGCCGATGTTGGTTTTGAGCGACCCGATGGCACAGTAACCCTTGGCCTGACTGCTCTCCCGGAAGGCCTGTGTCAGCGCCTTGACCTCGATTGGATCTCCCACCCTTGTTCCTGTGCCGTGCGTCTCCACATAAGATATTTCGCTAGCCTTCACACCGGCCACTCCGAGCGCTTCCGCAATAACCTCGGCTTGGCCGTCCACACTGGGCGCAAGGTATCCTACCTTGCGGGAGCCATCGTTATTGATGGCAGATCCAAGAATGACAGCGTGAATGGTGTCGTGGTCCGCCAAGGCATCTTCAAGTCTCCTGAGCACCACTACGCCCGTGCCGCTTGAGAACACCGTGCCGCTAGCGTCGGCATCGAAGGCGCGGCAGTGGCCGTCTCGCGATAGAATTTCACCTTCGCGATACTCATAACCATGCCCGTGCGGAAACTCAATCGTGACTCCGCCTGCCAGGGCCATATCGCATTCCTGGTTCAGCAAGCTCTGGCACGCGAGATGCGTAGCGACCAGCGAAGTCGAACAGGCGGTCTGCACGTTGATGCTCGGCCCGTGAAGATTCAGTTCATAAGATACTCGAGTCGCCAGAACGTCCTTGTCATTTCCTGTCTGTCGAATCAGAAACAGCCCGGCGCTCTCGACCAGCGCTTGGTTCGTCAGCAGGTTGTAGATCATGTAGGAGTTCATGCCCGAACCGGCGTAAACCCCGATCGAACCTTTGAAGCTCTCCGGCACGTGCCCCGCGTCTTCCAGCGCTTCCCATGCGCACTCGAGGAAAATCCGATGTTGCGGATCCATGATTGCCGCGTCCCGCGGGCTGAATCCGAAGAACGCGGCGTCAAACATGTCGAGATCCTGAAGCACAACGCCCGACTTCACATACTCCGGCTGGGCGAGTTCGTCTTCTGAAACTCCCGCCGCCCGCAGCTCGGCATCGCTGAATTGGCGGATCATCTCCATTCCATCTCTCAGGATTCGCCAGAATTCAGTGATGTTTCGCGAGCCTGGGAAGCGGCCCGCCATGCCGACTATCGCGATGGCATTGTTTTTCATTGCGTTCGCCGCAGTTGTGCGGCCCGCCGCCGCTCGGCCCGATTTACACCTGGCCGGGTTCTTTCGGTTCCGCTGAGGTGGCTAGCCAGAGCCATGATTGTTGGATACTGAAAGAGGTCGACCAAAGACAGCTCTCGGCCCAGCGCCTGCTGCAACTGGCCGTGCACCTCAGCCACCATCAGAGAATGCGCACCCAGATCGAACAAATTCTCATTCACCCCAACTTGACCTACTCCCAAGGCTTCCTTCCAAACCTGCGCTATCACGCGCTCCAAATCGTTTCCCGGTTGGTCGAATGTCGCGCCGGATGAACGGTCCTCCGTAGCCAGAGGGGCAGGGAGCGCATTCCGGTCGATCTTCCCATTCGCGGTCAAGGGCAGGGAATCGAGAAACACAAAGCTGGACGGGACCATGAAATCGGGAAGCGTCGCCGCTAGCATCGTGCGAAGACGAGTCGAAATAAGGTGGAATCCAGCTTTCGGAACGATATAAGCGACTAATCGTTTGTCTTCAGGTTTGAATTCGCGGGCAACTACCACCGCCAGGTGCACGCCCTCCTGGCTCTCAAGGGTCGCCTCAATTTCCCCGACTTCGATGCGGAATCCGCGGAGCTTCACCTGAAAATCAGCGCGGCCAAGAAACTCCAGATTTCCGTCGGGCAGGAAACGCGCAATGTCTCCCGTGCGGTACATGCGATTGCCCGGCCGGGACGGGTCGGCCAGGAACCTCTCAGCCGTCAACTCCGGCCTCCGCCAGTATCCACGCACCACGCCGTCTCCGCCGATAAACAGCTCGCCAGTTTCACCTGCGGCAACCGGCTCGAGCTTCGAATCCAGCACGTATACCTGTGTGTTGGCGATTGGTTTTCCGATTGGGATGCCGCCAAATGCCGCAGGTATCTGGTATGTGGTGGACCACACCGTGGTTTCGGTGGGTCCGTACATGTTGTACAAGTCCCCGGAGAAGACCTGTCGCAACTGACGCACGAAGTGTAGCGGCAGAGCCTCCCCTCCGAGAAGAAGCTTCTTTAAGCGACCAAGCGAACTCAGGCCCTCCGGGTCCATCGCGATCATTCTCGCCAGAGACGGCGTACATTGCATGTGGCTGACACCGCCGTCCCGAATCGCTGCCGGGATCGTCTGCGTTTCGCCATCTCCATGAATAATCACTTGAAAACCGCGCGTGAGGGTCCAGAAGAGTTCCATAACAGAAATGTCAAACGATATGCTGGTCACAGCCAGCCATACTCCCGGGTTCGCTCCAATCGCTCTGTCCATCCCGGTAAAAAAGTTGACCACATTGCGATGCTCAATCATCACTCCCTTAGGTTTTCCTGTGGAGCCGGAAGTGTAAATAACGTAGGCGAGATTCCGCGAACTCACAGCGGAAATAATCGGGTCCGGGCTATTTTTGCCGATTGGACCAGCTTCTCTATCGATCGAAATAATGCGCGCCTTGGTTTGCGGCAGGCGAGCTTTTGTGAACTCCGTCGCAAGTATGACCGGAGATTGCGAGTCTTCGATCATGAGTGAGGTGCGCTGAACCGGGTAATCAGGATCGATGGGAACGTACGCGCCGCCGGCTTTTAAGATTGCCAGCAGGGCAATCACCATTTCCACGGAACGTTCGACGGCGACGCCGACCAGCGTCTCTCTCTGAACGCCAAATCGTTGCAAGTATCGCGCCAATTGATTGGAGCGGCTGTCGAGTTCGCGATAGGTCAGACTGTGCCCCGCTGAAACCACGGCGGTGGCTTCAGGCGTGCGCGCACACTGCTGCTCAAACAACTGCACAATCGTGCTCTCACGTGGGTATTCCGTGTCAGTTTTGTTGCAATCAAGCATTTCTGCGAGCGACCTTACGATTCTCCATGAAAAGGAATTCAATCCCAGTGCCGAGGAATGTTTCGATGGCTTCTTCAGGCGTATTGACGATTGGTTGGCCCTTTACGTTGAAACTCGTGTTGAGCACCATTTCCCGGCCCGTCGTTTGGCCCACCTCTTGAAGCAGTCGATGGAAGTCAGGATTGTCTGTTGCAGAAACGGTCTGTAGTCTTGCCGTCCCATTCACGTGGGTAATCGCCGGAAGTGCAGCCCGGTGCTCGGGGCGCACATCGACCACGGTAATCATGTATGGCATCTGCGTCCCAGCTGCAATGTTGAACCAGCGATGTGCTTGTTCGACCGAGCACGCCGGCGCAAAGGGCCGGAAAGCTTCGCGCATCTTGACCATGGCGTTGATGCGATCTCGCATGGCGGGATGGCCCGGATCGGCCAGAATGCTGCGGTTGCCGAGCGCTCGCGGTCCGTACTCCATCCTGCCGCGATACCACGCCACGACTCGCCCTTCAGCGATGAACTTCGCTGCTTCCCTGCAGGTCTGATCAAGAGACGCGAAGCTCGTCACCACAATCCGGCTGGCATACTTCGCGATTGCCTCTTCTATGGCGGTGAACGGGTATGCCGGACCCAGAAGCGGCACTGGCATGCGCTGGTTAGGGATTTTTCCGGACAGTGATGCGCGGTATAGGGCAGCGCCCAAGGCTGTGCCATCATCCCCTGCCGCTGGTTGTATGTAGACTTCATCGAAGACGCCGGAGTCGATCAGTTTTCCATTTGCGGTGCAATTGAGTGCGACTCCGCCCGCCAGGGCAATGCGTCGTGTGCCCTGCTGGGTTCCGAAGTGTCCGCAAACATGCAGCACCACTCGGTCCAGGCACGCTTGCAACGCCGCAGCAACGTCCTTATGTGCCTGGGTGATCTCTGCATCCGGCGCCCGCCGCGCCACTAAGTGCTCATCCAAGTAGGCACGGGTCAAAAGATAGTTCTCGCGTTCCTCTCGCGAACGGTTCATCCGTAGAATCGGAATTCGAAGTGAGCCATCGGGGCGCAGTTCAACGGCACTGTCGAAAAATGCCCGGAATCGTTCGGGATCGCCGTAGGGAGCAAGACCCATGATCTTGTATTCATCCGAGTTGAAATCAAAACCCAGGTGCAGTGTCACCAGGGAATAAAGGATGCCGATGGAATCGTTGGCCGGGATCTCCCGAATTTTCTTCATCTCGGCATTGCGAAACTGGAATACCGTGAGGCTCTGAACCTCTCCCATCGCGTCGTTTACTACGACTAGGCAATCGTCCCACCCTGACGTAAACGCTGCACTAGCGGCATGTGAAAGGTGATGATTGACTGGCTGGACCCGTTCTGCGGGAAACTCGGGAAAATACCTGTGCACTTGCCGAACAAGTGCACCCTTCGAGAACACTTCTTCGTAGAGCTTTGAGGAGTTTGCATCAAGCGAGTAAAGCTGGGCGTAGGGAGAATAGTCAAAGCCGTGCCCGATCTCGCTAATGTCTTTTATAGTTAAACCAGCCTCGCGAAGGCAATACTGGATCGCATCGATGGGGAAGTCGCCAGAATGCTTTTTGCGGTTGAAGCGCTCTTGTGCTGCTGCCGCGATTACTTTTCCATCGACTACTAGAGCCGCAGCGGAGTCATGACCTTGTGAGATTCTGTACTCGCGCGCTTCCAACCCTGGCCAATGTGCCTGCTTGAATGGGACAGCTTTCTCTAGTCCGCTGACACCTAGGATGTTCAATGGTCACCTGAATTTGGCAAGTCCTCAATCGACGGCCTGGCTGATTCACGCAGGGGTATGCAGGCTCCGCACAACACTCCGATGCGTCCCTGTGTCCGAAAGGGAGTGACCCTGCGAAGTGCAATCTATACCTTCTACATGTGCCTGAAGTTCGACGGATAGTCAATCGCCCAGCATGGTCAAGTGCCCTCCGCGGCAACATCCCTGAAACATCGGCAGTACTTTTTCTCGCCCCGCTTATCAATCAAGCGTACTAGACTTGTCTCAGGGATGTCGGGACGGAGCCGAACTGCTGGTAGCCTCGCACCAAGAGACATTCCGATTTTCGTGCTGAATTTCGACCGGCGATAGATTTGTTGTGCTTTGGACCATTTCCTCATGGAGGGTTCCATGGGCTACATCAAAGAAAACTGGCTTGTTGGAATCAAGAATCGGCTCCTTCAGGAGATCGCTCGCAAGGTGCCAGGGGCGATGACAATGCGCCCTCTTCTCCATCGCTGGCGCGGTGTAAAGATGGGGAAAAACGTGTGGATCGGTTATGATGCGGTCATCGAAACCGCCCACCCTGAATTAGTCACCATCAAAGAGGGTGCCATTATAAGCATCCAAGTATTGATCCTTGCACACTTCGGCGGATGGGAACGCAGTGTGGTTATTGAGAGAAATGCCTTTCTTGGTCCCCGGGTCATTGTTCTTCCCAACGTTGTAATTGGAGAGGGATCAGTGGTGGCTGCAGCTAGCGTGGTCACACAGTCCGTGCCGCCCATGACACTGGTTCAGGGAAACCCCGCAAAGCCAGTTGCTCAGGTGGACCAGGCAGTGTAGTTAGCGCCATTCTGCAGGGCCCAAAGAGTTGCGGACCATGGAGCCAATTACCATCTGGGCGCAGCCCTCAAAGACACTCACACTCGCCAGCGGCGAAATCCATGTCTGGCGCGTGCCCCTCGACCATCCATCCGTCTCCCTCGGACTTCTGTCCACATATCTGTCTGAAGAAGAAGCCGCTCGAGCTGAGCGCTTCGCATTTCTTCGCGACAAAAAACATTTCATTGCTGGTCGTGGCATGCTTCGCGTCATTCTCGGGCGTTACCTCGGCGCGACTCCGGATAGCATTTCCATTCATGAAAGTGCCCATCAAAAACCTTACATTTCTGCCATTTCAAGCAAACCGCCTCTCCAGTTCAATTTGTCTCATTCCCATGGCCTTGCCTTGCTTGCCCTTGCGCTGGATTGCCAGGTGGGAATTGATATCGAAAAGTTGCGGCCCGAGTTCGCCACCAGTAAGGTGGCCGAGCAATTCTTCTCCCGACAAGAACAGAAGGAATTGCTTAGCCTTCCCCCCGCAAACCGTGCTCAAGGCTTTTTCAACTGCTGGACACGGAAAGAGGCTTACGTAAAAGCTACGGGAAAGGGTTTGCAGGTCCCCCTGGCTAGTTTCGACGTTTCCCTGACCCCAGGCCGCCCTCCCACTTTGCGAGCGGCCGATTCGGATCGTTGGACCCTTTTCTCATTCTGCCCGGCGAAGGGATACTCCGCCGCTGCCGCTGTTGAGGGGAAGGGGTGGAGCATCCAGTTTTATGATTGGAACGTCTCGCCTGACTCGTAAACTCTCTCATTCAACGGGACATAAATCCGGTTCGGTCAAGTCTCCTACGCTCATTCAAGAAAACTTTTGCAATCTGTGAACGTGAGCTCCAATTAGAAACCTGTTCGGCTGAGCGTGTGTCGAAGGAATGGCGCCTTGTGGCGTCGTGGAGACAGATTCTCCGCGACTGCCGCTTTCCCTCTGTGGACGCCGACGAGGTGAATAGCTTTTTCAGGGACAAACAGTGATCCTGCGCCGGTAGAACCCTACGAGTCCCAGCAATCCCGATCCGAGCAGAAGAAGACTGCTCGGCTCTGGCGTCGAATACGTCAGCGAATCGATTGCCATGTAGGCGTAATGGGGCGTGTAGTTCATGAAGCCTGTTCCACTTACGCCTGAGCCAAGGTACACAGTCCCTGCGCAGTCTTGCCCCCATGCGCAACCGACGAATGACATGCTGCTGTCCCAAGTCGTAATTTGAGCGTCGGACACTCCAAAAGAAGCCATGGAAGTCTGCTGCAGCGCCCCCCAACTGTAGCCAATGTCAAAACCCTGACCTACGAAGTAGATTCCATCTGGCATGTTATCGACGGTGGCTTGCGCTGGTGCCCCGTCGACTATGAGCGGGGGAATCGCGAGGATTTCCTCTACTGACACCGTGGTTGAGTCCGGCCTCGCCTGGGGAACAAGGACGAACAGCAGCATTGCCATTGTGATGCTTACCGCGAGTTTCCTAATCATTTTTATTTGCCTGAACCTTCTTGAGAAAAACGACTCCCGCGCCCTAGGATTTTGTTGGACACCGAATTGTGATGAAAATGAATCAGAGATCACGAGGAGGTGTGTATGAGCAAAGAGAGAGAACCAGCTTCGGGAGCCACGGAGGGAGCCCGGAGGGCGAGTGGGTACGTTGAACATGAATGATCGATTGAGGGTGCAAGTCCCTTACAGAGCTTGATGGAGGCAACTGTGAGCCAAAGGCAACTGCATGATCCCGTGAGGGCATG
>JBEKUR010000110.1:0-18431 GCA_049514855.1 Terriglobia bacterium | reverse complement strand
CAGGGCAGGCGTTGAAAGAAAGCAACTGGTTTCGGACAATCTGAATATTTATCGCAGTGATAGTAATTTTTTCCTTCTCAAACCGGGATACTTCAGCTATACTTGTAGTGGTATTTCGGTCTGGAGGAAGCCGCACGCATCTTAATCAAACGTGCCGGCCCACTCCCGGCAAGTACTCGAAAGGGTTCGCGTAGAGAACAAGCATTCCCGTTCAGGGCGCGCCTAAAACTAAGTAATCGAACGCCTTCCATGGGCTGAGGGTGCAACGAAGCACCTGAGTCTTGCGAAGCTCAAGGTGGCGAAGGCACAAGAGTATCTGAAAAAGTTTAAGTCAAAACCATCAGGAGGATTTTAGAAATGGAAATCAATGTACAGGTCGGTGAAAATGCAGGGAAAATCTGGCACTTACTTAACGATGAAGGTCCTCAGACGTTTGCGCAACTCAAGAAGAAGCTCAACGGATCCGGCGAACTCCTCAGTTTTGCCTTGGGCTGGCTAGCTCGTGAAGACAAAGTGGACATTAGGCAGGAAAAGAAAATAGTCAAAGTGGCACTCAAATAGTGCCCACCAGAGTCGTCAGCGGCAGCGCCTGGCAACTCAGAATGTGTACTCCAATTCCAGATTAGAGATCGCCGATGAGAAGAACGGTCACGGCCCTGCTCATATTTCACCGCACAGAGCCTTACAATGACTTGGAGGCTGCCCTGGAGAAGCTTGCCGTCCGCACAGGGCGGGCGGGGACTCTGGCCGAGGCATGCCATGTTTTGTCGAGTGTCAATCTGCCCTTGTTGGTCTTCACTGAGAGCGAACTACCAGACGGAAACTGGGCCGATGTCGTGTCCCTTTCGGCGAGGGCTTCTTCACCCGTTAGCGTAATTGTCGTGGGGCAGGAAATTGATACCAAGCTTTACGTGTCGGTCATCGAAGGAGGAGCCTTCGATTTCATGGCCCCTCCATTCGAAGCCATGGATCTGGCTCACGTGGTTCGCTGCGCGGCAGATAACGCCTTGATGCGCCGCCAAGCCGCGACGAATTCGTAACCCTCCACGCAAGGATTCAGGAGTCAGGATTCAGGAGTCTTGATCCGCAGTTTACGAGAACTCAAGAAAGCTTCGCATCGGGACACATCAAAAAACCCGACCTTGTGTTTTCAATGAATTACCGCCGCAAAGTGCAAACATGGCCTAGCCCGCTGTGGTACTGGTGTCATTTGCGACCAAGTCATTCCCGTCCCGCCATGGCGGGACGGGAATGACCGTCGGCTCAAGTGGATCCCCATCCCAAATGACACCAGTACACCCGCTCTCCTAAACTTGACTATATTCCACTACTTTTGTTATAGATAGAGGTTAGGCATCTGGTGAGAAGACTCGCCGGGCCTTCGCTTATTCGTTGGGACATACTGAAATGAAAAGGCTTAGTCGGGAAGGAAAAACGGTATCCCGGACTTCAAGAAAGGGAAGGATTCGTCCTGCACACTCGCTGGACCATTCTGATCGTGCGCGATCCGCTAGAGCCGCCCATCCACGGGTGGGTTCAAGATCCTCCCCCCACTCGATAGGCAGTGCCATAGGTCAGACAGGAAGTTCTCAAACGACTGAGCGCCGACAGTCTGAGGCTCTGTTTCAGGCGGCGGTCAGGAATTTCGAGCTCGGCGCACGCGCTTTCCAAAAAAAGAATTATCAAAAAGCCGAGGAGATATTCGAAAAGCTGGCATCCAGTGGAGTAGCAGGGGTAGCGGAAAGAGCGCTCATCCACCTGCGGTTGTGCGAGCAGAAACTCAGTCGCCCCAGTCCCCCACCGAGGAAAGCTGAGGATCTATACACCCTGGGGGTGGGAGCCTTGAACTTGCGGCGCCTTGATGATGCCATCGAGTACCTGAACAAAGCTCAGAAATCGGCGCCGAAACTCGGGCATATTTGTTATGCTTTGGCCGCTGCTTATTCGCTACGTGGAGATGCCGAAAGCGCTCTGCAGCACCTGAAAGGGGCCATCACTCTCCGGCCTGAGAATCGTATTCAGGCCAGGCGCGACGAAGACTTCCACGCGCTGGCGACCGACGCCCGCTTTAAGGAATTGGTTTTCGCCTCGAAGTAGCGGCGATTATATCCGTCAGCCGACGGACCACAACCCCAAAGCATGGCGACGTGAAGTCGCCGCTACGTAAGGCCTCATTCAAGGGTCCCATGAAAGTCGTTGCCATTGGCGGCGGCACAGGTTTGTCCACCGTCTTACGGGGTCTGAAGCACCACCTCCGCGGGTTCGCCTACCCAACCGGCCCCGAGGCCAGGATTTCCAGGCTGACCGCCGTCGTCACCGTTACTGACGAGGGCGGAAGCTCCGGGCGCCTGCGACGCGACTTCCGCATCCTTCCGCCGGGGGACATTCGCAACTGCATGGTCGCCCTGGCTGAAGACGAGAAGCTCCTCACGCAACTTTTCAATTACCGTTTTTTGAGCGGTCACGGCCTGCGAGGCCACAGCTTCGGCAACCTGTTTCTGGCCGCCCTCACGCACCTGACGCGCGACTTTGCGAAGGCCGTTCGGGTGTCGAGCGAAGTCCTGGCCATTCGGGGCGAGATTTTCCCTTCCACCCTTTCCGATGTTCGTTTGAAGGCGGAACAATTGAATGGCAACATCATCTACGGGGAGTCGCGCATCACCAAGACGCGAATTCCCATCCAGCGCTTGCACATTGTCCCCAGCCGTTGCCGCCCCCTGCCGGAAACGCTCACCGCGCTCGAGCAAGCCGACCTCATCACCATCGGTCCGGGCTCTCTTTACACCTCACTCATACCCAACCTGCTGGTGCGCGGGATTCCCGAACAGATCGCACGCTCCGGGGCGCTGAAGGTTTATGTGTGCAACCTCATGACTCAGCCCGGTGAATCTCGCGGCTATTCCGCCGCCGACCACGTGCGCGCCTTGCACGAACATGCCGGCCGGAAGCTCTTTGATGTCGCGATCCTGAATACGCGCCCAGTCTCTTCCTCCCTGCGTCGGCGATACGCTGCGGATCGCTCCGAACCAGTTGTGAATGACTTGGCAGATGTGCGCGCGCTCGGCGTTGCGCCCGTACTTGCGGACGTGCTCGTCGAAGATCAGGTTGCCCGTCACGATTCTCATCGTTTGGCAAAGCTGCTGCTGAAACTAGTCGAGAGTCAAGAGTCGAGAGTCAAGAGTCGAGGGGCCGAGAGGGCAGAGAGTTGATGAGTTGAAGAGTCGGGAGTCGAGGATCGAGGGTCCATCTCGACTTCTCGCCGCGCCCCTGGGGAGTTCGGGTTCGACTCTTCGACCCCTCGACTCTGGCGGGGGTCCAGGTTCGACCTTTCGACTCTCGACTCTTGACTTCTACGGCCGGTGATGGGACGGGACGATGAAGATGATTGCCACCACGATGGCCAGGAGCAAAGCCAGGAAAATCCAGGCGCCCGGGTGGCCGAAGTTGAGCGTGTACCCGAACCCGAAGTGTTTTTCGACGAACAGCGCCGGATCGTTGCGATTGATGTAGATCAGGCCCAGTTTCCAGTACTTGTCGGGCGTGCGGTCGCCAACTGGCGCCACGGCCCCGGAGTCAGCGCCCGCAGAGCCGACCAAGCGCGTGCCGCCCTGGCCAAACCACATCATCAGCACCACGGTGACCACCGCGAAAGCCAGCGAAAAGACGAGCACCGGGATGAGCCCCGGCGGACCGCTCTGCTTGTGTGACAAGGGCAAAAGGCCTGTCCACATAAAAACCAGTGCCACTAAATACTCAGAGGCCACGACGATCGACACCACCACAAACCGAAAGCGGCGCTCGCCCTCGCCCGCCCCGCCGCCCACCCGGATGAGACGTGACCAGCGGAGCATGGCGTAGGCCTGGAATCCCAGCAGGGCGCAGAGCAGGCCACCGATCAGCAGCGGCCCATAGACTCCGGCAAAGCTGCGAGTGGTCCAGTTGTCCGCCTGGCCGTTGACTCCCCAGTGGGTCGGGAAGACCTCCGGGATCTGACCCCAGTGCAGGTGCAGCCAGATCGCGGTCGCGGCCAATAGGGCGAAGGGAGGGAACTGGAGCATCCATCCGCCCGGCACATGCGCCCCGCGGGGCACCAGCGCCGCTTCCCGGACCGTCGCCGGCGCTGCGGCGTGCGGCAGCACCCGCCCCCGAGCCCGATAGTAAGCGAGGAAGACGCCCACACCCTGCAAGAAGAGCCCGGCCAGCGTCACAACCGCCAGATAGTTGGACTCGGGAATCCGGATGGCAGCCAGAGCGATGAGAAGGGCAAGAACGCCGAAAATGGTTACCTCAACCCGATAGCGCTTGAGGATGGAGCAGCCCTCGGCCGAGTCACGGAACTCGGGCGGGACTGTCACCGCAAAGTAGACGTCCGGGCGGGTCAGCCGTGGCATCAAGTAAGAGATGACCAGACAGAGCCCGATCACAAAGGCCATCACCAGGCTCGGTCCCAGGAGCCATTGCGTGCTCATTTTAGTTCTCCGTGCTGGGCGCCGACCCAGCTCGCGCTGTCGTTGACCATGCCCCCGGACACGTGGCCGGGTTTGTCGTAATCCGCAGGCGAAGGCGGGTTGCCAGCAGGCGTGAAGAGGTGGGAGAGCCCGGGATAGCTTTTCATGGTGACGTTGTTATGGCCGGCCAGGGCCTTCTCCCAACCCGCGAAGTCCTTCTTGCTGACCTGATAATCGCTCTCGCCTTGCAGCACCAGGATCGGAATCTTCAGCCGGGCCGCAGTCGCGGCGGGGTCGTAGCTGCGCAAGTCGAGGACATAAGACCCTGGCAGCGGAATGCCCAGCATGCTCACCATCTCACCCGGCTTGAGCGTGGGGCTGTCGTAATCCTTGGCGAATTTCTCAGCCACCTCGACCTGTTTCTTGGCTCCGTCGCCCACCGGGCCGCTCAGCGTAGAGAGGTACTTGATCTGGTCCACAAGAATCTGTCCCAGTTGCCGCGTACTGCCGGCCATAATGATAATGCCCGCGATTTGGTCGTCACCTTCGGCGATGCGGGGCGCAAGCATTCCGCCGAGGCTGTGGCCGAGAACGTAGATGCGCTTCTTATCCACTTCCGGCTGCGTCGCGAGGAGTGCCACCGCCGAGCGCGCATCGTCGGTCACTTCCTCTTTGACGGTGAGGTTCGCCAAGCCCTTCGCCATCTGCGTAGCGTACTTGTGGGTCCGCTTCTCATAACGCAGCACCGCAATACCGTGGCTGGCGAGGCCCCAGGCCAAATCCTTGAACGGCTTGTTGGCGCCAATGGTTTCGTCTTCGTCGTGCGGACCCGAGCCCTGTACAAGTACCACGGCGGGGAACGGCCCCGCGCCATTCGGCTCGGTGAGCGTCCCGGGCAGTTGCCACGGGCCGGTGGTTACGGTGACGCTCTGTTCGTGAAAGGCACTGGGTTTCGCGTAATCGGGAGCATCCCAGGGGGGTGTGACCGGGGCGAGGAAGAACCCGGCGATTTTGCTGTCCTTGTCGAAGGCGAGCCTCAGGTTAAGAGGGGATTTCTCAAACGCGCAGGTCAGTGTGACCACGTGATAGCCCTGCCGCTCTGCCAAGGCCGTGCTGGTGACTGCCTTGAAAGAGCCCGTCTGGCCGACCGTGGTGTCCCAAAAAGACTGGAGCTTCTCGAGCGGCATGGCGGACGCCATCCTCGAGTCGAAGCGAGCCTCCACCTTGTCGTACTGCCGGGCCGCCAGTTCCTGGGCTACATCTTTCGCCAGAGCTTCGAAGTCCTGGGCGCAAACCTCCGCGCTCAGCGTCGAAAGCAGGGCCAGCGAGGCCGCTGCCAGAGCCAGAATCCGATTCATCACCTTTCTCCTTCCTGGAGCTTCGCTGCCAGCACCGTGAGCTCGCCGCTCACCGCGCCAGAGGGCACGCCTTCGGCGAGCGCCTTGACCACCAACTCCTCCAGCCGTTTGCGGAACTCCGCTTCGGCGCGAGGCGTGGGTGCGGGCGCCGGCCGCTCAATCACCGTCGCGCCACGCCCGCGCCGCAACTCCAGCCACCCTTCTTCGGCCAGTTGCCGATACGCCCCCGCCACCGTATTGTGATGGACACCGAGGTCCACGGCGAGTTGCCGGACCGAGGGAAGCTGGTCACCAGGCCGGAAGTGACCAGCCAGGAGTGTGGCACGGAGACCTCGCACAATTTGCTCGGAAGCGGGCAAGGGGGAGGCCAAGTCGATCTGTAGCACTGGGGTGTCGTCGGGCATAGTACAATGTACATGTACAATGTACTATGCTGCCCTACCTCTGTCAAGTCTTTTTTCTTAGCTTTTTTTTTGGCCCCGCTCGACTTGCGGGTTTTGCTATCTCGGAGGGGTGGAACTGACCCCTTCCGCGGCCACTGGAAAGACCCTGCACTGGCGGCGAGTAGTGGGTCAATTTGATGTAGAGGCGGCTTTACGCCGCCATTTGGCGATCCCGCTCCGAGCGGGATCGCCGCTACAAAATCAAATTGACCCACTACCGAAAGTTGACTCATGGTCATGAGTCAAATATACTCAAGTTATGGCTAAACGACTGCAAGTCATCCTCAAGGACCCCGAATACCGTGAGATTAAGCGCGCCGCGCGCTCCCGCCAAATGTCGATTGCCGAATGGGTCCGGCAGGCGCTCGCTGAGGCACATCGCCGTCAGCCTGTGGGCAGGGTCGGCAAGAAGCTCGAAGTCATCCGCGCCGCAGCACGATTGCATTATCCCACGGCTGACATCGACCGTATGCTGGCGGAGATCGAGATGGGATACGGATCGGGTGCGCATCCGTGATTCTGGTTGATTCGAACATCCCCATGTATCTCGTGGGCTCGCCTCACCCCCACAAGAGCGACGCACAGCGATTGCTACTCGCCACCTGTCACTCGTCACTGCTTTTACAGCTTGCCGAAGAAGACCGCTGGCGAAACATGGAAACGCTGGCTGAGCCGCGCGATGTGGTCCCGGTTCAATCGACGCTTGCCGGAAAGAACCAGTGATACAGTGCTCTCGCTGCCAAGTTCCGCTGCGATGTCCCGTTGCGAGAGTCCATTCTGATCGAGAAGAAAGCGTAGCACGCCGATGGGGTCGGCGTCCGGCACCGGGTAGCGCTCCTCCTCATAGCGCTCAATGAGCAGCGTCAAAAGCTCGATGGCCTCTTCCTCTTCCGGCGTGGGACGAGACTTCGCCGTCAGCTTAAAGAGTGCCTCCGTGTACTTCGCGAGTTCCTCATCCGAGTGGATGAGGTGGGGCGCCCCCTGCCGGATCATCTCGGTTGGATTCGCCAGTGCTGTGCTCATCGCGTAACCCCTTTATCCCAGTTGGCGGGATTGTCGTACTGTCTCGAAAATGCTTTCCAAAATGAAAAGTGTCAACAGAAACTTCGCATTTTGCCAAGAACCTTCTCCTTGTAATTGAACCCATTCCTTCAGATGCTTGCATGGCTCTTGACATTATATAGTGATATCACTATATTTCGAGTTGGGAATGACCGAGGAACTTTTCTTGAAGCCGGTGGTTTGGGTCGGATCGAGCCGCAAGGATTTGCGCGCGTTTCCTGAGCCGGTCCGGGATCACATGGGCTACGCCCTGTACGTCGCGCAGCGCGGCGGCAAACATCGTGACACGAAAACGCTGAGCGGCTTTGGCGGGGCAGGGGTGGTGGAAGTGGTGAAGGACTTTCGCGGCGATGCGTTCCGCGCGGTGTACACCGTGCGATATGCGGGGGCGGTGTACGTCCTTCACGCCTTCCAGAAGAAATCGAGGACCGGACGCGAGACGCCGCAGCGGGATATCGAGTTGGTGAAGCAACGGTTGCGCGAGGCCGAACAGATTGCACGGGAGAGGGAACCATGAGCGAAAAGGCATATGAAACTGAGAGCCGCAACGTGTTCAAGGACCTCGGCCTGCGCAATGCGGACGAGCACTTCGTCAAGGCGCATCTTGTCTTCAAGATCGACACGCTCATGAAAGAGCGCGGCCTGAAACAGGTCGAGGCGGCCGATCTCTTCGGCATACGCCAGCCCGATGTTTCCAAGATGCTGCGCGGCGAGTTCCGGCAGTTTTCCGTCGAGCGCCTTCTGCGATTTCTCGTGGCACTCGATCAGGATATTGAAATCGTGGTAAAACCGCATCGGGACGGGAATAATGCGGCGGCACTTCATGTCTCCTGAGACTACTCAAGCTATGGCTAAACGACTGCAAGTCATCCTCAAGGACCCCGAATACGGCGAGATTAAGCGCGCCGCGCGCTCCCGCCAAGTGTCGATTGCGGAATGGGTCCGGCAGGCGCTCGCTGAGGCACATCGCCGCCAGCCTGTGGGCAGGGTCGGCAAGAAGCTCGAAGTCATCCGCGCCGCAGCACGATTGCATTATCCCACGGCTGACATCGACCGTATGCTGGCGGAGATCGAGATGGGATACGGATCGGGTGCGCATCCGTGATTCTGGTTGATTCGAACATCCCCATGTATCTCGTGGGCTCGCCTCATCCCCACAAGAGTGACGCACAGCGATGGCTCGAACAACTGGTCAATGACCGCCAGCGCCTCGTCACCGACGCCGAGGTCCTGCAAGAGATCTTGCATCGGTACGTCGCCATCGACCGCCGGGACGCCATCCAACCGGCATTCGACGCTCTGCTCGGCATCGTCGATCAGGTGCTTGACGTTACGCGGACCGCCGCCGAGCGTGCCAAGGAGATTGTCCTGGGACATCGACGGCTGTCGGCGCGTGATGCCGTCCATCTCGCCGTCATGGAACAGCATGGAATCAATCGAATCTTGAGTTTTGATTCACGTTTTGACGGGTTCCCGGGTATCGCGCGGCTGTCGTAACTTGATGCGACCGCTACCGGTGCATCGATCCTCCATGTGCACCAGCCGGGGATCGCAGACCCCCAAAGGCAGGAGCCTGCGCCAGGCCGCCGGTAGTGGGCTACTTTGAGTTTATTTCGACAAAGCCAACCACGAACAGGCTACGCTTCATGGGCTCGGGGGCTCCCACGGGTTGACCACGGCCAGTCCGACAATCGAGAAGTCACTCACATTGCGTGACACGATAGTAAGGTTGTGTTGCAGGGCGGTTGCCGCGAGCAGGGCGTCAATGACCGAGAGAGCTCGCCCTTTCATCTGTGCCTGGGCGCGAAGCAACCCCCACCGATCTGCAATTGACTGATCCACCGGCAGGATTCGACCTTCGAACCACTCAGGCAAGTCCCGATCAAGCCATTGCTCCAACTGCGTACGCCGCTTACCGGGAGGAAGAAGCTCGACTCCCAAGCGGATTTCTCCGAAGGTGAGGACGCTGGCGTAAAGGGAATCGGTGTCGGCTGCTTCAAGCCACTGTTTCACCAGCCGGTTTGGCTCGCCGCGCCGATTGAACTCGGAAAGTACATTCGTATCGAGCAAGAACCCACTCATAGCTCAATGGGGCGGCCGTAGTCCTTTTGCCTCTCCAGGTTCAACTCTGCGCCCGCCAGCGGAGACTCCATCAGGAACTGCGCCAGGTTCTTCCGTCGCGTTGCGCCCTTGCGGCTGCGCTCTTTCTCTTTCAATGCGGCCAAGGCGTGATCGAGCACTTCATCGGGGCTGCGGAAGTGACCGCTCTCGATCTCCGCTTGAATGATCCGTTCCTGTTCGGGTTTGAGATGGATCGTCATTTCTGCACACCATTCCGACCCTTTTGGGGCCCTCCACTTCATGATATCACGAGTGGGCTGCGCGCTTCGAAGAACCGATGCCAAATTTCTGAACTCGGAAGCGGGCCACGGTGTCGCCGCCGCTGAAAGTCCGCCGATCCTAATGACGGGCGACCTCTCGTGGCCGTGGGCTTTTCTCAAGCCTAGTACCCCAGCGGCAACCGCACGTACTCAATCTGGACGGTGGCACACCGCCGTCGTCGCCTTGTCCATACCAAAATTGTTATAACTCGACCGGCGTCCATCTTCCGGCAACTCCGCCAACCCGTTGCGTACGGGATTTAACTATTAAGATGGGCCATTCGCCATCAACGGAAGCTTTTCACTCGCCGCTTGCCACCAATCACCAACCACTCCCTTTCCGCGCCGGGCGTCTCGACTACAAGATTGTGGTTGCGAACGAGCCGGTGGGGTGTAAACTTCGGTGGTGGAGGACGCCAAAACGGGAATCCTGGGATAAATCGGAGATGCCAAAATGAAGATCATCATCGCTCTGCTTTCGGTGTGCTTAGCTGTCCCTGCGCTGGGCAAGAAGAAATTAAACTCCGAAAACTTTAACCTGGACGCCACAATAACGGAAGTCAATTCGCAGACACAACCGAAAACAATAACCACGACTCATCCAATTCTCCCGAGCTATTGCCGTGACCCGAAGCCTGGGTTTCAGGAAGGATATTGCCAGGCAGCCGCCGCTGGCGGCGATACGTCGAAAGTTAAGAGCGCCACCTACTACGTGCTAACAACGGAAATCGGAGACAAGGTTTACGACTTGCAAGGGCCGCGCCTTGAACTTGGCGACTATCGCGCCCGCTTTACCGAGGCCCGCAGGGGTTGGCCTGCAGGAGTAGCGTTGCTCGGTAGGGACAAAAAGGGCAGTCCAGCGGAAATCTGGTATCTGATCGTCGGGGAACGCCTCAAGAAACAAGGACCAAAGTAGGAGGCGGAAGACGGCCTGCGCCTCATGTTCGACCGCAGTAATGCAAGGCTCGATGGGATTTGTGGTGGCTAGCGTCGAGGATACAGCACTCTAACCAGACTTCGAAGGGGGGAGGAATGTGATGGCTGAAACCGAAGCTGTGAACACGTACTTCATGTGGCCGACGGCAGACGGCAAAGGATGGGTGGTGGCTACAAAGTTTAATGGTGATTTGGACACTGTTTTTGACAAGGTCAAGGCTGCAGGACTTCCAAAGCCAACTCCAGTGGAAGGAACACCACAAGGTTGGGGAGGAATCTCGGACAAAAAGAAGTGACCCGCGCGAGCGGGTAGAATTCAGGGTTTGTGCATTTCAAACCCTGCGTTTCTTGGGTTTTAGCGAAGGGCTAACGGATAGTGTTCTAATTCTGTGTTGATTTCCGTTTAAGACAGTGATATTTCCCCACGTAAGCGCTGAGGTTCGCATCGATGGTGACTGAGGTGGTGCGCCAACGGATTGCTGGAGGCGCGCCTGACGGCTGGTAGGCAGACGGCAAATGATGCTCACTCTTCAAATTGCAATCGGAAGTGCCATCGGCGTTCTGTGCGGCGGTTGGATACTTCAGTTATTGAAACCGTGCCGCCGTTGCTATCATGCGTGGTTGTTCCACGGGGCGTACGGCTGCTCTCGCTGTAGCAAAAGCACGGCAGACCACTCTTATGAGTATCCCTAATCCACATAGGAGGAGAAAATGTACGCGAGCGGCGAGGAAGCCATGGTCGGTGACGTTGTGCAAGGCAGTGGGGGTCGGGGCCAAGTGCTGACAGTTACACAATCCGGTTTGGGTGGACAAGAAACCGCTATGGTGCAATGGACAACGCCACTTGAGAAAGTGCCAGGAATCTCGGAACGTCCGGCTCCGGTTACGGTCGCTACGCGCTCGCTTACCCTTGTGTGCCGCAATAGACCAACACAGAATTAGGACACTACCGGCTAACGAGCGTGTTTGCTTCTGTCGGAGCGTTGGTCAGGGCGAAACAAGAGGCCCTTTCCTTGAGGGGGCGCCATTAGTATCACAGACACGGATCGAAGACGATTCTTGGAAGAAGACTTTTACAATGCCCTACGCTATCTTTTCGAAGGCGCGATCGCCTGGGATGCTTGGAAACAAACCGAAGAGAAAGCTGCCAAAGGGGAGCCCTGCCCGATTATCTTCCGCCATCAAGGCGCGCTTGGAATGTACACGAGCTTCATGGAAGCCCGTGCGCTCTACGAATTTTTCCACAAACATGGTGCCCGTAGCGATGGTGACGATAGCGCACGAGCCGATGACTTCGCTTCGAAATGGAAAGCCAACAAAAGCGATGTCTACAGGGACTACATGGCGCACTCGAAACCCGCCAACAAACGCATGTTTCACCTCGTCTATCTTCGAAGTGAGAAGTCTGGGGAGACGAGCACCAAAGGGCCCCTTAATGAGCACGTGCTCACCGTCGCCAAGGATCTGCGTAACCTGGCCAGAGAATTCATCGAACATATCGACGATTCCGCTTCTCAAGAGCTGGCATGGACTGCGCTGCAGAACGCTTTGGGCGAAGGCCAGAAAGCTGCGGATCACTACCACATTGCCAACCCGTTAGCGCTTTAGGGGCTAGCCTTGTCCGTGCTCATGCAGCTCGCTCACTGATTGGTGCTCGGCATTTTCAGTCGCGTGGCCTTGGTCTCGGCTACCCATTTCATGCTCGGTTTCCAATGCGGACTGCTTCGAAACAGCGCGGCTCAGCTCTTCACCCAGTTTTTCTGCATCATTGGTGTAAACCTGCGCATCGTTGCGCCCGCGTGAGACGAAGACATACGCCAGCCGTGAATTGACAAGTTGCTCGTGGGCTTGTTGGGTGCCCACGTGCACCAGCACTCGGTCAGCGGTGGCTCCCTGGCTCCTATGGCTGGTTACCTGGCAGGCGCAGGGCTCGCGGTTCGCCGGCTGGCGCAGAGCGCAGCTCTGCGCTTTAGCGTGCTTTATTAGCGCTCATCATGCCCACCCACAAAGGTCATTTTACGCGCTGACGGCTGCAACTCCTGATCAGCAGAACCCATTGCGGCGGCTAGCTTTTTGAGAGTGATCGGCTCACCTGATTTCAGTCTCGTCTGTGGCTCGCAGAGCTGCGCTCTGCGCCAGCCCGCGGAAAAAGCGGCTCTGCCGTCCGCCAGCCGACGGATGCGGAAAGCCTCTGGCTTTCCAGCGCAGACAGCCTCCCTTCTTCCCCTCGGCTCGGCTGGAAGGCTGAGCCTTCCAGCCGAGCCGAGAGGGTTAGTCAGGGCGGAGGCCCTATTTGGCAGGCAATAGGGCTTGCGCGCGAGCCTGTGATGAGGTACTTTGACAGCATGCAGACGGTACGCGTGGAAATTCCGGCGGAGCTTGTTTCGGCGGCAGGATTAGACACCGGGAATCTGTCCGCGGAAACCGCGCGGTTGTTGGCGCTCGGGCTGTACCGCGAAGACAAGGTCTCCTTGGGGCGCGCCGCCGAGCTCTGTCAGATGCCGGTCGAGCAGTTCATGGAGTATGCCGCCCAGCACAACGTTCCGCTTCACTATGGCGCGGACGACCTGGAAGAAGATCGCCGCACCTTAGAACGGCTCGGATTGTGATTGTCGTTTCTAATTCCTCGCCGCTGGTCGCCCTCGCCCGCATCAGCCGGCTGAACCTTCTCGCTTCGATCCACAAACGGATACTGGTCCCTGCTGAGGTGCACCATGAGGTGGCGGTGGCAGGTCTCGGCCTTCCTGGGGCCGAGGAGGTAAGGCGCGCCGACTGGATCGAGGTAGCGCCACTGAAGTCGCGGGTGGATCCTTTGCTGGCGAGAGCGTGCCAGAACCTCGGCGCGGGTGAGCGTGGCGCTATTCTGCTGGCCAAGAGTCTCCAGGCCGATCTCATTCTGTTAGACGAGGGGAAAGCCCGTCGTGTCGCGCGAGAGGCGGGGCTTTCCGTAATGGGGTGTCTGGGAATTCTTGAGGCAGGCGCCGGAAAGGGCCTGGTCCCAGATCTCCGCCAAACCTACATCGACCTGCTGCGACAGGGGATCCGATTCGACATCAAGCTCCTTCAGGACAGTCTGGCCCGTTTCGGTCTTCCCAAGCTGTAAAACCCGCATCCGCGGGCTGGCGCAGACCCCGGTTCGTGGGGGTCTGCGATCTCCCGAAGCGACGCTCCGGTTGACGAAAGCCCTGCATGCACGTATAATCGTGCTGCACATATTTAACGTGCTGGTCTTGCGGGTCGGTTATGAAAACCAACGTAACGGTCAAGCTTGACGCCGATCTCCTCCGCGAAGCCCGCATCCTTGCGGCTGAGCGAGGACGCTCCCTAAGCGCTCTCCTAACGGAGCGACTGGAGGCGATGGTTCGCGAGAGGAAGGCGTTCGACAGGGCTCGCCGGCGGGCACTCGGGCGACTCCGCGCCGGGCTCGACCTTCAGTGGACGCCTCCCATGTCACGAGACGAGCTCCATGAGCGATAAGTACTTCGTTGACAGAAACATCCTGATGTACGCGCATGACACCTCTGCCGGCGCCAAGCACGAGCGCGCCAAAGCGCTTTTGGAAGATCTTTGGCGGCAGCGGTCCGGCGTCGTGAGCACGCAGGTGCTGCAAGAACTGTGCGTCAACCTACGCCGCAAGGCAGGACACCCCGTCGACCTGCGCACCGTACGTGAAATCGTCGCTGATTATTTGTCGTGGGACGTGGTAACGAATACCGGGGAGTCCATTCTCGAAGCCCTGCAACTGGAAGAGCATTACCAAATCTCGTTCTGGGATGCACTCGTCGTTCAAGCGGCAGAAGCATGCGGCGCGGCAGTTCTCTATTCCGAGGATCTATCGGACGGCCAGACTTATCGCGGCGTCCGCGTCGTCAACCCGCTACGCACGCCGGAATAGCGTCAGCCCTCCCCCCAAGGATCTCACCGCATAGGTACGGAGCAGGCAAAGTTAGGCGCAGTTTGCCTTACTCTGCGGTTCTTAATATGATAATTTCAGCGTGTTTATTAACACACAAGAATGAAAGCCGCGGCGGGCCGGGCCGTGAGCCAGTTGGTGGGCGCGAGCAAGGACATTGGTGTCGAAAACAATTCTCACTCGCGTTCACGATATCCGGGGCGCACGCCGCGAAGGGCTTCGTCAAGCGCCTCTTCCGTTTCGTGCGCAGATGCGCCTTTTAATTTTTGGTTAATCCGATTGAAATGGTCCTCTAGCTTTTGCCCCGCTTCCCTGCGAGCTTCTCCTGTCGGGGCGTCGTGCGGGAAAAATGCCATGATGCTCACTTCCTCATCGTCCTGAAGCGAACGCCCCAACTCCGCCTCCAAAGCAACGCGGGTCTCAGCTTTGAGTTCACTCGCTTTGTGGATCAAAACGTTCGGCATTATTGTAACCCCCGTCCCAAGTCACTCACCCAAGTTTAGCATGTCTTAAGGCACTTATGCCGGTGACTGATAACTGAATACTGAGAACTGACGACTTGCTATGGTCACGCTCATACTGAAAGTGAAGTGAGGAATTCTTCCAACTCGGGAGGAAGCGGCGCCGAGAAGCTGACCGCTCGGCGCATCCGCGGGTGTTGAAACTCCAGGAAACCTGCGTGGAGAAAGGTCCGCGAAAGGGTCGCCACTTCCCCACCCCCGAGGTGGAGCTTGCCCGGTGCGCCATAAGTTGTGTCGCCAACGATGGGGTGCCCGAGGGCTGCGAAGTGGACCCGTATCTGGTGCGTTCGGCCAGTTTCGGGGTGAGCTTCGAGCAGTGTGAAGCCGCGGAACCGGCGGATGACCTCGTAACGGGTCACTGCCTCCCGTGGCCGCAGTCCCCCCACCCTCATTCGGGTGCGCCGGACGGGATCACGCCCCACGGGCTTGCAGATTTTACCCTGCGCGCTGCTCACCTGCCCGTGGACCAGAAGCGCATAGGTCTTGCGCACGGCGCGCGACTTGAACTGCTCCGCCAGTTGCCGGTGCGCGGCATCGTTTTTCGCCACGACGACCAACCCCGAGGTCATCTTATCCAGCCGATGGACAATGCCAGGCCGCAGTTCGCCGCCGGCAGAGGAAAGAGCGCTGACGTGGTGCAGCAGCGCATTAACCAGCGTACCTGATTTCAAGCCTGCTCCCACGTGCACCGCCATTCCCGCCGGCTTGTTCACCACCAACAGATCCTCATCCTCGTAAACGATGCAAAGCGGCAACGCCTCCGGTGTGGCCGTCAGCTTTTCTCGTTCCGCGCGCACCGAGACGATATCGCCGGCTTGGACCTCTTCCCCTCCCTTGCGGGCCAAGCGAGCGCCGACGCTGACCAATCCCGAGCGAATCAGCCGTAGTACCTGGCTACGGCTCCAATCCGGCATCTGCCGTGTTAGGAAGATGTCGAGCCGCTCCCCGACGTCTTCCGCGTCGGCTACATATTTCCGCACCTCGGAGTTGGAAACTCGAGAATCGAAACTCGAAAATGGCGGTTGTTCGGCCATTGTTTGAAGTCTCAGACCATCTTCGGACCTGTCATGCCCAAAGAGATGAAAACCATCGTCGTCACGTGTAAGCGGAGGTCCGGCCGAAGAAGTTCATGCTCACCGGCCCATCATGAAGCGCCTGTCATTCTGAGGCCGTCGGCTGACGGAGACGAAAAATCTCCGTAGTTGTCTCTTGCGCTCAGCCATGCTGGGCTACAAATGTGGCCTACGCTCAAGCGGGCAAAGCGCAAAGTGTCTCAACTTGACACACATATGCACTTTTCTACATATCCTCGGAATCCTTCTAAATCCTTGAAAATACGTGATAACACGTTGTCACTGGCGAAGACCACTTCAGAAAAGTGAGACGCGTGCGACAAATGGGAATCCCCTCCACACCAGACCTGCGAGACATGGATTCCCTCACTCCACGAAAAGCAACTGGAACACAAGGAACCCGGCTCCTACCACAATGGCGCTGTCGGCAAGATTGAACGTGGGCCAATGATAGCTGCGGTAGTAAACGTCAAGGAAGTCCACGACTCGACCAAGCCGGATACGATCGAAGAGATTGGAAAGCGCGCCGCCAAGAATCAAGGCAAGCCCCACGCCCGTCTCCCACCGGAGCTGCTGGTTTCGCCACATGACGGCAATCACCATGGCCAGCAACGCACTCGAGATAACGATGAGCAGCACGGTTTTCCAGGGCGCCGGCGAGTCAGAGAATAGACCAAAGGCAGCACCCGCGTTGTTGGTATGGATAAGGTTGAAAAAGTGAGGGAGAAGTGGAACCGTCGTGTGCTCCGGGATCGAGCCCTTCACCACAGCCTTTGTCATCTGGTCCGCGACGAACACCACAACGGCAGTAATCCCCCAGAGAACGCGCGAAAACCTGCTGACGCGAATCGCACCCATAAGAAAGTTTTCAGTTGTCAGTTTTCAGTAGTCAGTTGTCAGAAGGCAGTCTCTTGCAACGGACCACTGACAACTGATTACTGATTACTGATTTCAATTTCCCGCAGCGCCTCCGAGCACCTCTCGCACACCGTCGGATAGCGGCTGTCTTTACCCAGCTGCTCGGAGTAATTCCAGCAGCGTTCGCATTTGCGACCCAGGGCCCTTTCAATCCTGATCCTAAGGCCGGGGATATCTGTTTCAGGCGTTCCTGCCAACGGGCTGGCGGAAACTTCGACCTGCGAAACAATGAAGATCGAGGGAAGTGCCGGCCGATATTCCTCCAGCAGATTCGCCAGGTCGCCTTCCACCTCGAGGCAAATCTTGGCTTCTAGCGAGCCGCCTATGAACTTCTCTTGTCGTGCCACTTCCAACGCCTTCAGGACCGTATTCCGAACCGCAATCAACCGCGGCCAGTTTTCCAGGCGCTTGAAATACTCCTGCGGGACTCTTGTGCGAAGTTCTTCGGGCCGGAGAAACGTAGCGAGGTGGACGCTCTTTTCGCGGCCCTGCGGCCCCGGCAGATTTGCCCACACTTCCTCGGCCGTGAAGGGTAGCAGCGGAGCCACGGCACGAACCAACGCCTCCGCGATGCGGCAAATCGCCGTTTGCGCCGAACGTCTCCGCGTCGAATGGGCCGGGGCAGTGTAGAGGCGATCTTTCAGGATGTCGAAGTAAAACGCGCTCAGGTCCACGGTGGCAAAATCGTATATCGCCCTGTACACCTTGTGGAAAGCGTATTCGTCGTAGGCAGCTCGGATTCGCTCCAGCAGTTCCGCCGTCCGCACCAATGCCCAAGCATCCAGCTCCTCGAGTTGCGCGCCCGCCACGGAATCCACTTGCGGGTCAAAGTCGTAAAGGTTGCCCAGACAATATCGAAAGGTATTGCGCAGTTTGCGGTACGCCTCGGAAAGCCGGGCCAACATATCCGCCGAGAGAGTCACGTCCTCACCAAACTCAACTGAGGCCACCCAGAGCCGTAGGATTTCAGCCCCATGGGTCTTGATGACTTCGTTGGGGTCGATCACGTTTCCAAGGGACTTGGACATGGCCCGGCGGTCGGCGTCGAGGACCCAGCCATGGGTGAGGACCGTGCGGTAGGGCGCCGCGCCGTGCGTGCCCAGCGCCACCAGAAGCGAACTATGAAACCATCCCCGGTACTGGTCCCCAGCTTCCAGATAAACGTCAGCAGGCCAGGGGAGGTCCGCACGATGTCCCAGCACCGCGAAGTGGCTTGCGCCGGAATCAAACCAGACGTCGAGGATGTCGGTCTCCTTCCGCAGCCGCGCCCCGCCGCACTCCGTACACTTTGCCCCCGGGGGCAGAAGCTCTTCGACGGGGTGCGCGTACCAGGCGTCCGCGCCTTCCTTCCGGAAAAGCTCCACCGCCCGCTCCGCCA
>JBEKUR010000109.1:0-18500 GCA_049514855.1 Terriglobia bacterium | reverse complement strand
TGGCCGACGCAGCGCTTCGCCGCCATGCATCCGAGCTAAGAGCCGTATGCGCTAATCAGCGCCCGTACGGATCCGTGCGGGGGGTGCCGGGTAACCGGTATCCCTACCGCGACCGCTACGGGGCTTCTGAGGGATGTAAGTTCACGGAACGATTTCCCCAGCGGCCACCCACGCTTCTCGGATTCCCGGGCGCGGGGATTTAGACTGTCAGCGAAAACATACACCGACAGCAACTCCCTCCAATAGCGACGCCACGGCCATCCGTTACAACCATCTCAACCCCAGGGTTTTCAAGCAGTTAAAGATTGTCCAGGGATGGACGGCCACCTGCTCCTACCTCGTGCGAGGTGCGGCATGATCGACAGCAGCATTACAGATGGGCCGCGGGCATCACGGGGGATAAGGACAACGGGGCAGAAATGGTGACGGAGGCCAATTCATTACATGTCCGGGAGCACGGGAGCGTTCTGGCGGCTGCCGAGAAAAAGGCCTTAGTGTGGATGGCTGAACACCTCCCACCCTGGGTTAATTCCGATCACTTGACGCTGTTGGGATTCGCCGCCATGCTCCTGGCCGGAATAGCCTACTGGCTAGCCAACCGGAACAGGCTGGCTTTATTATTCGTCGTCTTCGCTCTGGTGGTTAACTGGTTTGGAGACAGCCTGGACGGTACCCTGGCAAGGGTTCGCAATCAGCAGAGGCCGAGGTATGGCTTCTATGTCGATCATGTGCTCGATATTTTGGGCACTCTCTTCCTCCTTGGCGGCTTGGCCCTTTCCGGCTACATGAGTCCCCTCATTGCGTTGGGACTGCTCGCCGCCTACCTGATGGTGGCTGCCGAGGAGTTTCTGGCCACTCACGTACAGCGTGTATTTCACCTTTCGTTCCTGAGGATTGGCCCCACAGAGCTTCGGATTATCCTGGCAATCGGGACGGTCTACCTCCTTCATAGACCATGGGTCCAGTTGGGAGGCATGGGCGTCTTTCGACTGTTCGATGTGGGCGGGATTATCGCGATTGCGGGCTTGCTGCTAAAGCTTGCGGTCTGCGCGATCCGAAACACGTGCGCTCTTTACCTGGCTGAGAGACTACCGCGATGAGGGTGACTCCGGGCGTTTGGCGTCGGTTGGCGCGCTTCTGGGCTGGGTCTGCCCAGATGCAGCGCTGGGTCGCCTTCAATTTGGTGGGTGTATTAGGAATCCTGATACAGTTGTCCACCTTGGCGGTACTGACCGGTTGGCTGGGACTGCACTATCTGCTTGCGACGGGACTGGCGGTGGAGCTTGTAGTTCTCCACAATTTCGTGTGGCACGAGCGCTGGACTTGGTCTGATCGCTCTCGAAAAGATAAGGAGGGCGTGTGGAGAAGGCTGGTCCGCTTCCATTTCGCGAACGGCGCGCTATCCATTGCAGGAAACATCATTCTGATGCGGTTTTTCGCAGGCACCCTTTCAATGAACTACACGGTTGCCAATGCCTTGTCGATCGCGGTCTGTTCAATACTGAATTTCTTCGCCAGTGACCGGCTGGTGTTTCAAGGAAGCCACAGAGAATCGGGGGCGAGCGGTTTCGCTTTGCACCCACCGCGCCTTCGTCCAACTCGCCGCCTGCACCCAGAGGCCCAAGAGGCCGGACTGCCTGAGCTCCCAAGTTGGCAGGGTGTGAAGCAGCTCGAGCCTCATGCAAGCGAAAAGTACCAGCGGTGCGCGGCGGAGGTGGCGAGAAAATGAACCACTGGATCTAGACCTGAAACTCGCGCTTGACCTTCTCCGATTTCTCGGCCACTGAGCGCGCCAGCTCTTCCTTGTAGGCGCCGAGCTTCTGGGCGAGTTCGGCATCCGAGGTGGCGATAATCTCAATGGCGTAAATGGCGGCGTTGATGGCCCCGGGTTTGCCGATGGCCGTGCAAGCGACGGGGACTCCGGCGGGCATCTGCACGGTGGAGAGCAGCGCGTCGAGTCCTGCAAGCGTGGTGGTGGCCATAGGAACTCCGATGACGGGCAGCGTGGTCTCTGCCGCGATCACGCCCGCCAGATGGGACGCTCCTCCGGCGCCCACGACGATAACCTTGAGGCCGCGCTGGATGGCCGTCCGAGCATACTCCGAAGTGCGCAGCGGCGAGCGATGCGCGGAGGTGATCTCAATCTCAAAGGGCACGCCGAACTTCTTCAGCATGCGCGCGGTTTCCGTCATGATGGGCAAGTCCGTGTCACTGCCCATGACGATACCCACTAATGGCTTCTCAGACATGCAAGTCCTCCCCCAACGGCCACCTCTTGAGGGTTGAAGATCTCAGGTCAGCTTGCGTCGCGCGGGACCGTCGCCTCTCCTGTGCGCCCGCCGGAGACGCTGGTTCGTGAGTCACGGGAAAGCCGCCTCAGACCTTTCGCGCCGATGTCGCGACGGTAATGCATTCCTGCGAAGTTGACCTTGCTGACCGCCGTGTATGCGCAGGCGATGGCGGAAGGCAGATCTTCGGCCGTCGCCGTCACCCCCAGCACCCGCCCACCTGTGGAAAGCAATTGAAAGTCCTGGAACTTCGTCCCCGCGTGAAACACCTTGATGCCGCCGTGAGTTTCAGCCGCAGTGATACCGCTGATGACTTTCCCGACCTCCGGCTTACCGGGGTAACCTTTGGAGGCAAGCACCACGCACACCGAAGGGTTCGGGCTCCAATGGGGTTCGTGGGCCGCGAGACGACCCTCACCCAATGCCATTAGCAGCTCCGCCATGTCAGAACGCAGGCGCATGACGATGGGCTGAGCCTCCGGGTCGCCCATGCGCACGTTGTACTCGAGGACCTTTGGCCCTTCCGCGGTGAGCATCAAACCACAATAGAGGAAGCCTTGGTAAGGCGTGCCCTCCGCCGCCATTCCGGCAAGGGTAGGAGCAACACTATTCCTGATGATTTCGGCACGAAGAGATTCATCCAGAATCGAATCCTCACTGTAAGCGCCCATGCCCCCGGTGTTCGGGCCTTGGTCGTCGTCAAAGACGGCCTTGTGGTCCTGGGTCGGGACCAGTGGCAAAATCGCGCGGCCATCGGTAAGGACAATAAAGGAGACTTCTTCGCCCACCAGCGTTTCTTCCAAAATAACTCTCTCGCCCGCCGCACCCAAGGTCCGCTGGCGCATGAACTCGTCCAGAGTCTTTTCCGCTTCTTCACGCGTGTGGGCGATCACCACGCCTTTCCCCGCTGCTAATCCATCCGCTTTAATCACCACCGGGGAGCCAAACTCCACGAGAGCCTTGACGGCCTGCTCAAAACTCTCGGCAACCTTGAACCTCGCGGTCGGGATCGAGTGCCGCTGCATGAACCGTTTGGAAAAAATCTTGCTGCCCTCGAGCTGGGCTGCCGCCTGGGTCGGGCCGACAATCATCCTGCCAGCCCGCCTGAACTCATCCACCACGCCCGCCACCAGCGGAGCTTCCGGCCCCACCACCGTAAGGTCAGCCTTGATCTCGTTCGCCAGTTCGAGGATCTGCGCGGGATTCGAGACGTCCACGAGCCGGCACTCCGCCTCCTGTGCAATGCCGGCGTTACCCGGGGCGCAATAGATCTCATCCATGAGCGTGCTCTCGCGCAGCTTCCAGGCCAGCGCGTGCTCTCGTCCTCCGGAACCAATCACCAGTATCTTCATAGAGTGGCGTACACTAACGAGAACTTAGGTTTTTGTCAATCAAAGAAATGACCCTTCCAGAACTACAGCCAGCCGGAAGAGACAGCCGCTTCCCCGCACATTCCCGGAACACGCCGTCTACACGATGCCGAGAACTGGAACTGCGCTGGCTGCGAAGGGGTTTGGTTGAGGTGTATAATGGGTTTATGGGCGCCGAAGTCATTCCGAAGCTGAGTTTCGAGGAATTTCGTCAACTCCCAATCGACGGCAAGCGCTACGAACTCGTGTGTGGAGAGGTGCATGTGACTCCAGCTCCCGCAACGCGACATCAAGCCATCGTTCAGAATCTGTCGGGAAACTTGTGGCCTTTCGTAATCAAGAACCACCTGGGCGAAGTGTGGACCGCACCCCTGGATGTGCGGCTGAGCAGAGATACGGCATTACAGCCGGATCTTATCTTCGTTTCCAATGCACGCGCCGGAATCATTCAAGAGAACTGGATTGCAGGCGCCCCCGACTTGGTCGTCGAAGTCTTGTCACCTTCCACCGCAGCGTACGATCGTGTCACCAAGCTGCCTGTCTATGCGGAGGCAGGCGTGCCGGAGGTCTGGCTCATCGACTCACAGGCCAAAACCCTGGAGGTTTTGAAACTCCAAGGGAAGAAGTACTTCGTGGACGCAACCCTGGCGGGCGATCAAGTCCTCACTTCCAACCTCTTTCCCGACTGGCAACTGCCCCTCCATGACCTCTTCGATTTCCGCGGACGGTTCTAGACTGACCCACGGTTGATTTGAACAACGAATCAACCGTGGCTACTCCCCGCATTTCTTCGCGCATCCACGGCTCATAAACATCCTCTTTTTCGCGAGTGGGGATGCACGAGGAGCGGCGCCTTGGTAGAATAGCCCCTTGCCTTTCGGGCGGGGTTTTCAGTTATGGTTTCGGGCTTTACGGAAAAATACGATGTGGTGGTGGTGGGTGCGGGGCACGCGGGCTGCGAAGCCGCGATGGCGGCGGCGCGCATGGGCCTGAAGACCGCTCTCTACACGATCAACCTCGACCTGATCGCGCAGATGTCCTGCAATCCTGCTGTGGGCGGCATCGCCAAGGGCCACCTGGTGCGCGAGATCGACGCGTTGGGCGGCCTCATGGGCGAGGTGATTGACGCCGTCGGCATCCAGTTCCGCTTGCTCAACACCAGCCGCGGGCCGGCCGTCTGGTCGCCGCGCGCGCAGGCAGACAAGAAGCAATACCGCGGTAAGATGCGCCAGGTGCTCGAATCCGAGCCGAACCTGCGCATCAAGCAGGCTGAAGTCGTGGACTTGCTGCTGGATGACTCCGTAGGGGCGATTCGCGAATCGCCCCTACACGGGACGGACCGCCGGGTGCGTGGCATCCGGCTAATGGACGGGCGCAGGGTGGAGGCAGGCGCCGTGGTCGTCACTACAGGCACCTTCCTGAATGGCCTCATCCACTGCGGGGAAAACAAGTATCCTGCCGGGCGTTCGGGCGAGGCTCCCTCCATCATGCTGGGAGAGGCGCTGCGCCGGCTGGGCTTCGAAATCAGCCGCCTCAAGACCGGCACGCCTCCGCGTCTCGACGCGCGCACCATCGACTTTTCCAGGTTCCAGGTGCAGGCGGGCGACCCCATTCCCACGCCCTTCAGCTTCCGCACCAAGGCCATCACGCAACCGCAGACCGTCTGCTGGATCGGTTACACCAACGCCGAGACACACCGCATCATCCGCGAGAACGTCCACCGCGCGCCCCTCTATTCCGGCCAGATCAAAGGCATCGGCCCGCGCTACTGTCCTTCCATCGAAGATAAAATCGTCAAGTTCCCGGACAAGCCGCAGCACCAGCTTTTTCTCGAGCCTGAGGGAATGGATACAAACGAGATTTACGTCAATGGCATGTCCACCTCGATGCCTATTGATGTCCAGATGGCCATGGTGAAGTCCATCCCGGGCCTCGAGAGTGCAGAGATGATCCGCCCCGGCTACGCCATCGAATACGACATGGTGCAGCCGACCGAGCTTTACCCGTGGCTCGAGAGCAAGAAGCTCCGCAACCTCTTCCTGGCGGGCCAGATCAACGGCACGACGGGCTATGAGGAGGCTGGGTGCCAGGGAATCATGGCTGGAATCAACGCTGGGCTGCGCGTGCAGGGCAAAGACCCCATGATGATCGAGCGCACACAAGGTTACACGGGCATCCTGATTGACGACCTGGTGAGCAAGGGCGTGGATGAGCCCTACCGCATGTTCACCTCGCGCGCCGAATTCCGGCTACACCTGCGCATCGACAATGCCGACGAGCGCCTCACTCCGCTAGGTTACCAGGTGGGGACTATCCGGCAGAAGGATTACGAAGCGTTCCTGGAAAAGCAGGCGCGAATCTCTGCCGCCACCAAATTTCTGCTCGAAACTCGCCTGGACCCCGATTCGCGCCTGGGGCGCGAGATTTACGCGAAGCTCGGGCTCATGTCCGGCGGACAATTCACCGCGCCCTCGCCGCTCACCGGCGCGCAGCTCCTGAAGCGCTCCGAGCTCAAGATCGAAGATTTGATGGAATGGATCGGTGGAGGGCTGCGTTCGGCCGCGGAGGTCTATGGCTCCCGGGCCGCGGCGTCCGGCTTCAGCCCAGCGCCCGATGTAGCGGCGGGTTTACCCCGCCAAGCCACGAATGGCGATGTAAAATCGCCGCTACTTTCCCGGGAGGAGGCCCGCCGCGTCGAAACCGATTTCAAGTACGAAGGCTATCTCCAGCAGCAGGAGAAACAGATGGAGCGAATGAAGCGCGCCGAGTCGCGTCGCATCCCGGACTGGTTCGATTATAAGAAAGTCTCCGGCCTCTCACGCGAGGTGGTGGAGAAGCTTGCCCGCGTGCGGCCGCTCACCCTCGGCCAAGCCTCCCGTATCCCCGGCATCACGCCCGCCGCCGTCTCGCTCGTCAACTGCTACATCGAGATCTTCCAGCGCCGAGCGGCCGAACAAGCGTCAGTTTGAATCCTGAGTTTCAACGGGCAGCGGCACCGAGTCTCGAGGGTGCAGGGTCTGTCCAGTGACCCAGCGGCTCTTGACGCTTGTGGAAGCGCGTCTGCCGCGTTTGGACTTGCATCCGCCAGTTGACAAGGTTAGGCTTGGAGTATGACCGTGGAAGCGATCAAAGCAGCGATCGAGCAGCTCACAGAGCCAGAGCGCCGGAAATTGGCCGACTGGTTTGAGCAGGTTGAAGAACAGGCTTGGGACGCCGAAATGGAGGAGGATCTTTCTCCGGGCGGTCGCGGCCACCACCTGGTCGAGAAAATCGGTCAGGAAATCGATGAAGGTGAATTCACTCCGCTGGAAAAGGGGCTGCGCTCTCGGCAAGAGCAACATTGAACTTCACCTCTCACGCCTCCCCGGAATTCTGGGCTCTTTACAACAGCCTGCCGCAAGGGGTCCAAGAGCAAGCCAGGAAACAATATGAGCTTTTCGCGCAGAACCCCTTTCACGCATCTCTGCGCCTGAAGCCGGTTGGTTCTTTCTGGTCGGTGCGTATTTCGCGGTCCTATCGCGCTTTGGCCGCGCGCCGTGGAGATCGGTTTTTCTGGTTCTGGATCGGCTCGCACACTGACTACGAGAGGCTAATTCGTGCACCGTAACGGTAGGCAAACTATACTGCGAGAGAAACGGTTTCCATGTAGACGGTGCAGGCGCGGGGTATAGGGCGGTGGGCGGCGCGGCACTCCTCAATATAGAGCCTCATCGCTTCGAGGATGCTGGCCTTGGCTTCTTCGATGGAATCCCCGAGCCCGTGCACTCCCGGAAAATCCTCGCTATAGGCGTAGTACTTCCGGCCTTCGCGTTCGACCGTGATGGGGTAGGTGTACGTTTCCATGATCGAATCTTATCACTATTAGTCTGCGCTGCCCGCGCCTCGGCGGGCTTTGGAGTCCGGCCCGTCAGTTGACGGGCCGTCGCTTTGTAGCGCCTTTGTAGCGCCGACCCCGCGCCTGCGGGGTCGCCATTTTCTTGCTTTCCCATGGTGCTGACCCCGCGAGGCGGGGTCAGCGCTACGGCGCTTTCACTCTGCGGGTTTTCGGATTCTCTGAAGAATCCATCGAGGTGGTCTGCTCAGCCTCCGGTTCAGGAAGGTTTCGCCGCAGCACCCTACGGTTCGAGGAGAGGTGGCAGCCGGCGGGGGTGGCGATAGACCCCTCGGAGACGATTCACGTGATTGGCCGCCCGCTCCCAGCGCTCCAATTCTTCATCGTAACGAGCCAGGATATTGTCGAGGAAATACGGCCTGTTTTCCCCCAGCCAAAGTTTCCTGTAGTGGGCCCGCAGCAACGTGGTCTGGTTGCGCATGTCCTGGAGCAAGCCATTGGTCCCGTTAATTCGCCCCAGGATATCGTAGACCTTCTCGGCTTGCGCAGGGTTGGCTTGCGCCTGGGAGTAGAGGTCCACAATGTACTTTGCGTAGATGGCCTTTTGGCCGAGGAAATCGAAGCGCCGGGCGGCAAAGTCCACATAGTCCAGCAGGTCCTGGTTACGGCGCGCGAGGTGGGAATTAGTGATGAGATCGGCAATCACGTCTTCAGCCAGAAGCCGAATCTGATGCGCGGCCGGCTCCATCTCGCCATAAAACTGCTGCCCCTCCGGGCTCAAGGCGTCAACCCAGGTCAGCCAGTCCTCGCCATCCGAATGGACAGCACCCTGGAGCAGCCGATGGACTTCTGTAAGGGTCTTGATCTCCGTGGCGAAGTGATGGTCATGGGCACGGTAAAAGACCCAATCCCATCCATCGGAGAACTGCTGGTCATCTACAGTTTTCTGCCAGGACTGAGCGGCGCCGTAGACCAGGCCGTACCAGGTGAAGTTCACCATGCTTTCGCCATCGTCCATCCAGGTGGTGTTAAAGACGCCGGAGGCGCCCAGTTCTTTTCCGTCCGTCACGAATTGCCGGATATTGGCCAGGGCCACCGCGTAGTCCGGGAAAATGCGGCTCCAGTTGCTCACGCCCGGTGCTACCCAGGTTTCAAGCCCCACGTCGCGGAAGGGCTTAATCTCGTTCGCGAACGATGGCTTCGCACTGTAGTCCCAGGGGACCGCGATCATGTCGTGCGGTAAGTCCTTGAGATGCTCAGGGTGCTGAACGCCCATATCGCCCCAGAAAAGGACCTTGCGATGGTAGGCACTCAAGTTTTCGTCGATTTTCCGAAGGTAATCGATGTAGACGCTGCCATAGCCGAGTTTCTCGACCTCTGCCTTGGTCCGGCCCTGGCCCAGCTCATAGGTCTCATCGGCCCCGATATGGAAGAACGGTCCCGGGAAGACGGAAGCGAGGTCTGCAAACATTTTTCCGATGAAAGTGAAGGAGGCAGGGGCAGTGGGCGAGAGCACGTGGCCGTAAGGGACTTCGACCATGTCCTGGAACTGCTCATTCTGAAGCGCCAGGTGCAGGTGCCCGAAGGCCTCCTGCTCAGGAACGACCACCACGTGATATTGTTTGGCGAAGTTAACGAGTTCAGTGGCTTCCTGCGGAGTAATGGCGCCGCCCGGAGCTGCCGCTAAGGGCAGGCTGGGGTAGGCAAACGTGTTTTCCATGTAAAGCGAGAAGAGGTTCACTTTGTATTCGGCCAGCAAGGCGATTTCCCTCTCGAAGGAAGCCAGTGTGGGGATGGGGCCGCGGCTAATGTCGATGCTCACGCCGCGCCAACGCATGGCGGGCCAATCCACCACTCGCACGACCGGGGCCTCTGCACCGCCCCCCGGCGTCCGCTGAAGCAATTGCCGAAGCGTCTGGACGCCGTAAAAGACGCCCGCTGCGGTCTTACTCACTATGGAGGCTTCGCGGGAAGTCACCACCAGGATGTAGCCTTCCTCTTCGGCTTGGGGCGGCAGGCTCAACCCCGACTCGCCCAGAATGCGCCTGCCAGCCTGGCTTTCGGGGCGTGCCAGCACAATGCGGGGCCAACCAGCTCCCTTCGCTCCAACGCTGGCGGCAACACCACCCAGTGAATCCAGCTCCTGAGCGAGAAGCGAAGCGGCAAAGCGGTCTTCCTCCTCGTTGCTTGCAACCTCGATACTGACGCGCGCCCCCACACGGAATACTCCTTGACCCACTTCAAGCTGGTTCGGGTACGGGGTGAGCGGGAGGCTGGACGAGAAAAGCGTCGAACTAAAAAACACCAGAGCAAACAATAGGCTAGAGAATTGTTTATTCACAGTGAAACCTTCCTAATGGAGTCGGTTGGCCGGATCCTCGGCCGGCATTCCCGTCATGGAACCCCGGGAAGCTGTGAGTTTACACCCTATCGCCACGTTTTGGCGCGTTCTCCGTTAGCTCGGGTGCGCGATGTAGACGTGACCGCCAGACGCATAAACGACTTGGCCCCCAGGAGTTTGTCGGAGATAGATTTCGCTGCAGGTAGAATCAACAATTCAGTGACTTGCGTCCGTCTGTAACCTGTTGATTCTTCCTCCGAAACACCATATTTCGGACAGACTTCTTGAGGGGCGACCCAATCCGTTGGTCCTTGTGTGCAGAAGCCCTCAGCGGCGTTGGGCAGTTCGAGATGCGGGCTGAAAAGGGACAAAACATCCTCGGCAAACGTCTTTTACGGGAATTTAACGGGGCAAAAGCAACCCTCCATCCCCCAGGAACGTATTAGCTTAAGCAGGCAATTTCAGACGGAAGACATTCTAATTCCGTTGGTTGCTGTGCGATTGTCATGGGTGGTATTCACACAAGGCTGTAAGCTGCCGCTGCGTGATCTTACCGACTCGCAATTCTGACAGGATAGGGGGAGGCTCAGCCCCGCTCGACCGCCTGTTTCAGTGGAGGTTGATAATGAGCAAGGGAACTTGTCAGCGACTTATGGACGTAGGTGCAAGGAGGGTCCTTACCTCTCTTTGTAAGGGCTTCCTCGTACTCAGTCTTGTTGCGGTAGGACGTGGCCAGGCACCGAGTCCCACCTACAAGGCCATGGGAGCAGTGGTGAGTATCGAGCCGACCGGCTTCACCATCCAGACCGATTCCGGAACGCGCCTCGCGGTGTTGCTTTCCAATCAGGCCATCCTTCTCCGTGTCGCTCCCAATCAAAAAGATCTGAAGAATGCCACGAAGATCAATGCCGGGGACATCAGCGTAGGCGACCGCATTCTGGTGCGAGGGCACATTTCGGATGACCAGAAGACCCTCCTCGCCACCGCCGCGATGGTCATGAGCAAAGAGGACATTGCCCGGAAGCAGCAGGCAGAGCGCGCTGACTGGCAGAGGCGCGGGGTGGGGGGACTCGTGAGTTCCGTCGATCCCGCCACCAGCACAATCACGATTTCGACGCCGGCCCTCGGCACCGTCAAGAAAGTAGCGATTCACATTTCCAAGGATACGATCCTGCGCCGGTACGCAGCGGACTCGGTGAGGTTCGACGATGCAAAACCCGCGACGCTCGACCAGATCAATCCCGGAGATCAACTTCGCGCGCGTGGCACGCGTAGCGAGGACGGCAGCGAGTTTGCCGCGGAGGAGATTGTTTCGGGATCGTTTCGAAACATAGCCGGCACGGTCGCTTCGATTGACGTTAGCCAGAACACAATCAGCGTTATGGATTTGAAGACGAAGAAGCCCATGCTTGTGAAGTTTACGGTGGACTCCCAACTGCGCAAGCTGCCCCCCATGATGGCCCAAGGGATCGCCATGCGATTGAAAGGGGGGTCGGCAGGCGGGCCACCGGCCGGCGCCGGCGCAGGTGGTGGTCCCTCACCCGCCGCACCGCCGGCAGGCGTCCCTCCTTCGGGCGGCGGTCCAGGAGGTCCGCGGCCCGGCGGAGCGCCTGATCTCCAGCAAATCCTGAACCGGATGCCGCCGGCAACGCTTGCCGATTTGCAGAAGGGTGACGCAGTGATGATTGTGGCGACGCAAGGTACGGCTTCCGGCGGAGTCACAGCCATCACGCTACTGAGCGGTGTGGAAGCCATTCTGGCGTCCTCAGCAAGCACCAGCCAAGCGATGTTCATGTCGCCCTGGAATCTCGGCGGCGGCGCCCCAAGCGGAGAAGAGACGACGCAATAATTCAGCGCCCGGTTGTAAAGCGTGGGCGCTTTCGCAGGAGACTCAATGAAATTTCGGCTATTTGGGAAGTACGCTTCTATCTTTCTGGCGCTAATTCTGGCAAGCCCCTTGTTCGCGCAAACCCCTTCCGGGACGCTGCGCTGCCAAGTGAATGACCCTTCAGGTGGGGCGATGACGCAAGCGACCGTCCTGGTGACCTCAGCGACAGGACAAACCCAAGCCGTACAAGGGAACCAGGACGGGGTATACGAATTCAAAGGACTGGCACCCGGGAAGTACACGGTGAAGGCCATTGCAAAAGGTTTCGCCTTGTATGAGCAGCAGGAGGTTGAGATCACCGCGGGCCAAGTCCAAAAGCTCAGCATCTCGCTTCAGATCGAGGAGGAAGTGCAAAAGATCACCGTCTCAGGTGAGGCGCCAACCGTTAGCGTCAATCCCGAGAACAACGCCAGTTCGCTCGTCATCTCGGGAAAGGAGCTCGAATCGCTCTCCGATGACCCCGATGAATTACAGTCCGAGCTTCAGGCGCTGGCAGGGCCGTCAGCGGGGCCAAATGGAGGTCAGATTTACATTGACGGGTTTACCGGCGGCCAACTCCCGCCCAAGTCCTCGATTCTCCAGATCCGGGTCAATCAGAATCCCTTCTCGGCGGAGTACGACAGGCTTGGCTATGGCCGCATCGAAATCACTACCAAACCGGGCATGGACAAATACCACGGCCAAGTCTCCGTGAATGGGAATTCCTCTGCCTTCAACACGCGGAACCCTTTCGCAGCCCAAGAACCAGGCTATCATTCGGAGTTCTACAATGGAAACATTGGCGGTCCCCTCGGCAAGAAGGCATCTTTTTTCTTCAATGTATTTCGCCGGAACATTAACGACGTGAACGTCGTGAGCGCCTTCGTTCTCAGTCCCGATTTGACTCAGCAGGTTCCATTCAGCCAAGCCGTGCTCCATCCCCAAATGCGGATGAACCTCAGTCCCCGGCTCGACTATCAGCTCAGCTCGAAGAATGTCTTGACGGTGCGCTACCAGCTCTGGCAGAACAATGATACCAACAGCGGAATCGGGCAGTTTTCTCTCCCTTCGCAGGCCTACAACACCAACGGCACGGAACACACCATCCAGGTGAGCGATACGCAGGTATTCAGCGAGAGGATCGTGAACCAGAGCCGCTTCCAATACCTTCACGACAGTAGCAACCAGACGCCGCAGTACTCGCCCTTCACGGCCGGCGGCACTCCTGCTGGCTGCCTTCTGCTAGTGCCGCCATGCCAGGTCTCGGTGCTGGGGGCATTCACGGGCGGAGGCAATAGCACGGGAAAGGTCATAGACACCGAGGATCACTACGAGCTGCAGAACTACACCTCGATTTCTCTGGGCAAGAACTTCATAAGGTTCGGAGGGCGCCTACGGGATGTGGACGAGTCGAACAGCTCAACCGGATACTTCAACGGCACGTTTACGTTTCCTTCGCTCAATGCGTATCAAATTACTGAGCAAAACCTCCAAAAGGGCTTGCCGGCTCTGGCTAATGGGGGCGGACCGAGCCAGTTCTTGATCGTAGCCGGGAACCCCCACGCGAGTGTCAATCTCATTGACCTGGGACTTTACGGAGAGGATGACTGGCGGGCCCGTCCCAATATGACGCTGAGCCTGGGTCTGCGCTTCGAGACGCAGAACGATATTCACGACCACGCCGACATCGCTCCGCGGCTGGGTTTCGCTTGGGGCCTCGGGCACGGAAAGTCGCCCAAAACCGTCTTGCGGGCCGGCTTTGGCATTTTCTATGACCGCTTCATGCAGACCCAGGTGCTCCAGGCGGAGCGGCTGAATGGCATCAACCAGCAGCAGTTCGTGGTTACATCGCTGGCCATCTTGGGCCTCTTCCCCAACCTTCCGCCCCTGAGCACGCTGACGGGAAGTCAGCCCTCCTCGACCCCATCGAGCATTTACCAGATTGATCCGAACTTACGAGCGCCGTATACAATGCAGACGGGCGCCGGCCTGGAGCGGCAATTATCAAAGAATGCCACTGTGTCCGTCACCTATCTCAACTCGCACGGAGTTCATCAGTTTCGCACCCGTGACATCAATGCACCCCTTCCGGGGACATACGTTTACTGTTCCCCAGGCGATTCCTCCTGTACACCGTCCGCCGGCGTGCGGCCGTATGGGAACATCGGAAACATCTACCAGTACGAGTCCGCCGGTCTATTTAATCAGAACCAGTTAATCACGAACTTCAACCTGCGTATGGGAACAAAGCTTAATTTATTTGGCGTTTACACCCTCGGCTACGTTCACAGCAACACCGGCGGCGTCTCGAGTTCTCCGATGAACCCGTACGATATCGAGGAGGACTACGGGCGGGCGGCGTTCGATGTCCGTCACCGCGTCTTCGTGGGCGGCACCTGGACCCTGCCGCGCGGGTTCGCCATCAGCCCCTTCGTGGTCGCGAACTCTAGCGCACCCTTTAATATCACCTTGGGTCAGGACGTGTATGGGACTGGTAACTTGAATAATGCTCGGCCTGCTTTTGCCGCCCCCGGCGCATCGGGGTCCAGTATTGTGGTGACTCGATGGGGTACTTTCGATACCTCTACCTCGCCCGCTCCCGGCGAGACCATCATTCCACCAAACTACGGTACCGGCCCCAGCCAATTCACGGTGAACCTACGAGTCGGCAAGACGTTTGGCTTCGGAAAAAAGCCGGAGGGTCGTGGCTCCTCCGCCGGACAAGGTGGCGGACCCGGTGGCGGGCCAGGGGGCGGGCCAGGGGGACGTGGTGGGGGCTTCGGTCCCGGCCTCGGAGGCCGCGGGCTAGGTGGGGGAGGAGGTGGTGGGGGTTTCTTCGGCCCGGGAAACGCAGTGAACGCGCGCTATAGCCTCACCTTCAGCGTCAACGCGCGAAATGTCTTCAACAGCGTGAACCTGGGGATGCCGATTGGAGCTCTCACTTCACCGGGCTTTGGACGATCGAATTCGCTCGTGGGAGGGTTTTTCTCGTCATCCGCAGCCAACCGCCGCATCGACTTTCAGGTGATGTTCAACTTTTAGCAGGTTTCTGAAAAACCCGAACTCGATGGCCGTTTGTTGGCGGCGGCTCTAGAGTCTGGATGGCGACCTCGAAATTCGCTACTCTCCTCTTGATTGTTGTCGGCTACGCGAGACGCCCGCCCTGGCTATGGCCACGTGGCGGGCAGGGTGATTCCTGACTATTGGGAAATTTCAGAGAATGATGACGTCTTGTTTCTTATGGCGCCGACACCCTAAGCACTGACCGCTTCGCCGGGAGCATCAGTGCAGGTTTACGCTACTCGCTCGCTGCCGCCGTTTCGTTTCCGAGAACCTTGCAGTAACAACCCCCTGCGCTCTCTCCGTAATGGCACTCGCTCAAGTCCATCGGGCTGGCGGATACGTCCTTACAGTTGTCATTGCACAGTAAGGTTGACCGTAGTTATATGGGCGACAGTCGTAGTAGTCCCGTTGGTAACCGCAGTTGACCCGGTAAACGCTCCCTGGATAGTTATATGGTAGTTACCTGTCGGAGTTCCGTTGACCGTAGAGGGCTGGATGACATTGGTGTAAATAGAAGTGTCACAACTCATCCAGAACGCAGTGGCAAGAACAAGCGTGGCCAGAGCCACCTGGGCGTAAATGAGTCCTTGGCGCCTCCCCGTCCCACGGCGCCCCATTTTGCGACCGACCAGCAAAGCGCTAAGCGCCATCAGATTGAATGTCCCCCACAATACAAGCATGAGCATTGGTCCTGGGGGTATGCTTGGGCGGGCGCGCGGGAGCAACCCCGAAGTTGAGGTTGATTGCTGCGTCGTACTTACCATCAGTTGGGATGTGACAGCTCCACCATTGGGCGTCACTGCCGCGGGAGAGAAGATACATGACACTCCCTGCGGCAAGAGGCCGCTGGGACAACTCAGAACCACTGGTTGGTTAAAGCCATTGGTGGGCGACACAGTGACCGTATAGATTGTCGTCCCCCCGGAGCTTACGGTGTTAATGGCTGGACTGGCAGAAAGGGAAAAGTCCTCAAGAAATATCGTCAAAGACAGCGTGGCCGTCGCGGTGCTGGTGGTGGTGTCAGTTCCACTGACGGTGAAGGTGTAGGGGCTCGAAGTTGAAGCCGATAGTCCCGAGAGGGTCAAGATGCTGCTCGTAGGTATGGTGGGCTGACCCAAGGCGATCGTCGTTGGGTTGAAAGAGCAGGTGGCCCCGGACGGGCAGGAAAGGGCGATGGTGTCCGTGAAGGAGCTGGGGGCCGAAAGGGTTATCGTAAAGGTGGTCGTGGTCATCCCGATGAGGAGGGTCTGCGTAAGCGTAGGAGAACCCAGGTTATAGACAGGGTTTCCAACCCCTGTCAAAGGAACGCTCGATGCACCGCTGGCTACGTTGTCCGTTACGGTGAGAGTTCCAGTGCGGGTGCCCGTGGCCGTGGGGGTGAAAGTAACATTGAAAGTGCAATATGCGTTCACGGCGAGTGTAAAGGGGGTCGAGGGGCAGTTGTTGGTTTCCGCGAAGTCGCCAGTCGTCGCAATGGCGGTAATTGTCAGGGGGACATTACTGGTACCGTTATTCTTCATGGTCACAAGCTGCGCGGTGCTGGTTGTGTTTAGAACTGTAGTGGGGAACACCAGACTGGAGGGCGTAAACTGCACGGTGGTCACAGCATTGATGCCGGTGCCGGTGAGAGCGATCAAATGCGGACTTCCCGTTGCATTGTCGTTGATGGCTAGCTGCTCGGTTTCAGGCGCCAGCACCGTGGGAGTGAACGTGACGTTGATGGTGCAACGTCCTCCGCCGGCCGGGACGGTTCCCACGCAATTGTCAGTCTCAGCAAAATCGCCACTCGTGGTAATGCTTGTCACCTGAAGCGGCACCGTGCCGGCGTTCATGACAGTCACCGTGGCAGGGACATCGAGGGAGGTCAAATTACTGGTCGTGTTAAGGTTTACATTTCCAAAGGCCAGTTTTTGCGGGGTCAGGGCAACACTCGCAGCATCGCTGTGCTCAACCATTGAGACGAAGGCTTGCCCAAGCCCCGTGGTGTTCCCCGGCCCGCCTTGATAAGCGAGCGCGACAGCAGGAAAATCGGAAGAGGTCGTCGTCCCCACCACGTAGGCGTTGGTGTTGCTGTCCAGAGCAATACCATTACCCCAGTTTGCGGCGCTTCCCCCCAGGTATGTGGAGTACACCAGCGCCGATCCTTGGGGATTTACTTCGGTTATGAAGGCGTCTGGACAGGGCTTCTGCCCGCAGGTGCCGCTGGTATAGCTTGCCTGCACGGCATTGGCTGTGGGGAAGTTATTCGATTGGGTGTATCCGGTAACGTAGGCATCCCCCGAACTGTCGACCGCTATTCCCGCCGGCGAATCCGTCAAGGCTCCGCCCACCAGAGTGGAATAAATCAAGGCAGTGCCTGGAAAGTTGAGCTTGGCGACGAACACATCGGAATATCCTGGGGACTGAGAAGTGTTGAGGGTCTGAAAGGCGCCAGGAGTAGTGGGAAAGGTCTCGGTGGGATTGCACATGGTTGTTGTGGTCGAGGCGGGAGTACACGTTGTCCGCGTGCTACCGGCGACGTAAATGTAGAGTTGGCTGTCTACCGCGATCGCCCAGCCTCTGTCGTCCCCGCTTCCGCCCAGGTAGGTCGAGAACACAAAGGTGGACCCATCGCTACTCAACTTGGTGATAAACGCATCGACGCTGCCCGCATTGGTGCCCTGGTAGGCATTGTAAGTTGGAAAGTTTGTGGAATAAGTGTAACCGACCACATAGGCGAAGCCGCCGAGATCCACTGCGATCCCCTGGCCCACGTCCGCGCTACCCCCCCCCAGGTAAGTGGAATAGACCAGGGCCGTCGCTTGAGTATTGACTTTGGCCACAAAGGCATCCCCATTGCCAGCGTTACCGGACTGAATCGGATTGACGGTGGGAAAATCGGTGGATTGCGTGGAGCCTGTCACATAGGCATTGCCAAATTGGTCCAAAGCAATGCCCAGCCCGTAATCAACATCGCTTCCGCCGAGGAACGACGAATACAGCAAGTTAGAGCCACTGGGATCCAATTTGGCCACAAAAGCGTCTGTGTTGCCGCCCAATGTGGGCTGAAAGACGTTGCTGGAACTAATTGGGAAATCCGCGGAGGAAGTACTGCCTACGATATAGGCATCCCCTGAAGAGTCCACGGCAATCCCGTTGCCTACGTCAAAGCTATTCCCACCCAAATAGGTGGAGTAAATCACTGCCTCGCCGTCATATCTCACCATGGTCACAAATGCGTCCGTGTCGCCCGCGTAAGACTTTTGATAAGGATTGTCTGTCGGGAAATTGGCTGAGGCGGTGCTGCCGGTAACATAGGCATCATTCAGGGTATCCAAGGCAACAGCATTTCCTGTGTCACCTCCATTGCCACCCAGGTAGGTTGAGTAAAACAGAACCGGATCAATAACGAGCGGCTCACGCGGGTCATAATCGGGGACAACAAAGCTAACCCTGTTGTGCCCTTTGAGAACATAGGATGCGGAAAGGAAATGCTTGCTTCCGGGGTCAGGTTTGTAACACTGGTAGGCGACCGGCCGGCGAAAAGTTATCTTGCCACCTGTCGAGCTGAAGACCAAATCACCCTGCTCATCAACTGTGGCGTCGCTGCCCTCGAAACTCAGCCTCAAGGATTCAGGCCTGACGCCCGGCGACAGGACGAAATCGTATTCCAGTTGCCTTTGATTCCCGTAGTAAACAAGATTTACGCCGGGGCGAACATTCTCAAACTGCACCTTCTCATAAGTCGGAATATGGGTGT